>NZ_BAAHCB010000031.1:0-11750 GCF_054776215.1 Glycomyces tarimensis | reverse complement strand
CGCGCTACATCCTGACGAGCTCGACGTCGTGGAACCGCCCCGCAGCGCTGTCGAAGTGAATCCGCGCGCCTTCCATGTAATCGAACATCGCTCCCCACGAGTCGTGGTCCGCCTCGGGGAACAGCGCGATGAGTCCGCATTCGAGGTGGCCGCCGTGCCCAATGACCAGCGCGGCGTCACCGGGCCCGATCGAACCCATGAGGTGCTGCCACTGGCCGGCCAGCGCATGCGAGTAGTCGTGCACCGCGCCGCGCCGGTTGACCAGCCGCGCCAGGCGCGTGAACGGCGCGCCCACCTCGCGATCGGCCTGCTGCGACTCGGTCATGAAACCTTCGATGTTCTTGAGGGTCGGCAGCTCGAGGTTGACGGCGAATCCCATCGCGATGGCGGTCTCGCGGGCGCGGGGCGCGACGCTGGCGGCCACGATCTGGAAGGGCCCCATCAACGTTCCCGCCCACCGGGCGAGCTCGACGCCCTCCTGCGAGAGGTGGACTGCTTCGTCTCCGTCGCGCTTGCTGTGCCGGCGGATTTCGAGCATGGGCATTGGTGGTCTCTTTTCCTCTGTGACACCGGCTGTTCCGTTCGAGCGTACGCGGCGTCACCGCGTCGACTCACCCCGGCTGAGTGCGCCGGGCGGTTCGGACCCTAGGGTCGCGCGGTGCCGGTGAGGACCGTGGTGAGGTCGTGGACGAACCGCTCGTCGAGCGGCAGTTCGTTCTCGAGCGCGCGCGACCAGATGGTGCCGAGGATGAGGTCGGCGGCGGTCGCGACCGCCGCGCCCGCCGGCAGCTCGCCGCGCGCGGCGCCCCGCTCGACGAACGCCATGACGGCGCCCCGGCGGAACGGCACGTACGTCTGATTGAATCGCCGGCCGAACGCCGCGTCGGCCTTCGCCTGCTCCATGACCGCGCGAAAGGCCTTCAGCGCCTGGGGATCGCGGCCGAGCGTGAAGGCGGCCCGTATATAGGCGCGGACGTCGGCGGCGAGGCTGCCCTCGTCGGGGACCGGCACGTGCAGCCGAACCTGCTCGATCACCGCTTCGAGCAGGAGGTCCGCGATCGACGGCCACCGCTCGCGGATGTCGCGCTCGGGCATGCCCGAGCGTTCGGCGATGTTCTGGACTGTCAGGCCCTCGAAGCCGATTCGGCCGAGGAGTTCGAATGCGGCGCTCAGAACGGCCTGCCGGCGTTCTGCAGTGCGCTCGCGGCTGGTACAGATCTGCCCCCGCAGCTCGCTCATGCCATCAGACGGTACCAGAGAGCGACACGAGGTGTATCCTCGCGATTACCCATACGGGTGATACTGGAATGTCACACCGCGGGCGGGCAGACCGGTTCGGCGGCAAGGCGTCGGCCTCTTCGCTGGTAATGTCACCACAATGGAACTCCTTCGCACCCTGGCGCTCCTCGCCTCCACCCTCGGCGTCGGTCTGACGGCCGGGGTCTTCTTCGCCTACACCACCTCGGTCATGCCCGGCCTCCGCCGTATCGACGACCGCAGCTTCGTCACCGCCTTCCAAGCCCTCGACCGCGCCATCATGAACCCGCTGTTTCTCGCGATCTTCATGGGAGGCCTGCTGCTCCCGCTGTGCACCGCCCTGCTCCACCTCGGCGGCGACCACCGCCGCGTGCTGGCGTGGACGGCGGCGGCGTTCGTGCTCTATCTGGGGGCCTTCGTCATCACGGTGCGCGTCAACGTCCCGCTCAACGACGCCGTCAAGGCCGCCGGCGACCCGGACGGGATCGACGTGGCGGCCGTGCGCGAACGCTTCGACGAGCGCAAGTGGGCCCGCTGGAACCTCGTGCGGACCGCGCTGAGCACCGCCGCGCTCCTGTGCCTGGCGCTGGCGATGGTCTGAGGCCGCCGCCCGAACGGCCCCGAGGACTGCGCACCGTCGCCGCGCACCCGACCGCCGAACCGCCCACTACCGCCGGATAAGGGCCGCAACCGCCCGAAATCACCAGTACATATGCTGATCGCATTCGCTTGTGTCCATGTCTGAATTGTGATGAGACCCAGGTCATTCACCGTTTGTTCAAGGTGAGTTCCACTTATAAAATTGCGTGTTGTGCGCATAGATTTCCTGGTCAAAACCGTATGGGGCATGGGCGGAACCATTCGCACCACGCTCAATACGGCGACCTCCCTAGTAGACCTCGGACACGAGGTCACCATCGTGACCTGCGTGCGGAACAAAGCAGTCCCCGATTTCGACATCGACCCGAGGATCGAGATCGTCACGCTTTACGACCTGCGCGACCCCGCCGACGGCGGCGAGACGCTGAGCGATGCCGATAAGGCCCTGCGCCAACGCCCCTCCTTCCTCGCCAAGCGCGCGGTGCCCGGCCCACAGGGCGACTCCGCCCTCATGGACGAGCGCATGAAGCGGTATCTGCGCGCCACCACCGCGGACGTCGTCGTCGGCACCAGCGCCGCCATGAACTTCTACGTGGCCGCCTACGCCCGCCGCCGGGCCGTCCGCGTCGCCCAGGAGCACCTCTACCTCGACCTGTACAACGAAGGCATCCGCGACTGGATCGTCTCGAAGTACCGCAAACTCGACGCGATCGTCACCACCACCGAGATCGACGCCGAGGCCTACCGCAAGGCCATCCCCAAGCACCGCGGCGTCATCGAGTGCGTCCCCAACTCCGTGCCCGCATGCCCCGTCGAGCGCCCCGCCGAGATCGAGAACGTCGTCATGGCCGGCGGACGGATGGCCGCCGGGAAGGGCTTCGACACGCTCATCCGGGCCTTCGCCCGCGTCACCGACGACCACCCGGACTGGAAACTGCGCATCTACGGGCGGGGGAAGGTCGAAAAGCAGCTCAGGCAACTCATCGAGGACCTGCGGGAGACCGACCGCATCGAGCTCATGGGCCCGGTGATGCCGCTCGCCCCCGAGTGGGCCAAGGCCGCCATCGCCGTCGTGCCCTCGCACTTCGAGTCGTTCGGGCTCACCATCGTCGAAGCGATGGGCGCCGGCGCCCCGGTCATCTGCGCCGAGGTGCCGAACGGCCCGCTCGAGTTGATCGAGCACGAAGTCAACGGCCTGTTCGTCAAGAAGAAAGACCGCCGCTCGCTCGAATCGGCGTTGAAGCGGCTCATCGAGGACTCCGCACTGCGCGCCAAACTCGCCGACGGCGGACGCGAGACCGCCCGCCGCTTCGAGCCCGACCGGGTGGTCCACCGCCACGTCGACCTGTTCGAGCGGCTCCTGGCGCGCCGCTCCTGGCGCCGGCCCTGAGCTCGAACCCTCCGAGAGGAACCGCGAACATGCGCATCACCTTCATCGTCAGGGACGTCTGGGGCCTTGGCGGCACCGTCAAGGCCACCCTGAACAACGCCGCCGCGCTGGCCGAACGCGGCCACGACGTCACCATCGCCTCGTGCATCCGCCCCAGGGCCGAGGCCGTGCTGCCCATCGATCCGCGGATCACCGTCGTGAGCCTGTGGGACTCGCGCAAGCCCTCCAAAGGCGGCGAGCGACTGTCCGCGCTCGACCGCCTCCGCGCCCGCCGCCCCTCCATCATGGACGAGCACAAGATCAACCCCATGGCCTCCTCCTCGGCGCTGTTCGACCGCCGCGTCGCGAAGTACCTGCGCAAGACCGACGCCGACGTCGTCATCGGCACCCACCCGAGCCTCAACCTCTACCTGGCGAGGCACGGCCGCGCCGACACGGTCACGATCGCGCAGGAGCACGCGGTCTTCGACCGCCACAGGGCCCCCATCCGGGAGTGGATCAAAGCCGACTACCCGCGCCTCGACGCGATCGTCACCGCCACGAAGGCCGACGCCGCCTCCTACCGCGAGGCGATCCCCGGCTTCACCGGCCCGCTCGAGACCATCCCGAACCTCGTGCCGCGCGTCGGGGTCGACCGCGTCGTCGACTCCGAGCCCGTCGTCATGGCCGCCGGCCGCCTCGTCGCCGCGAAGGGCTTCGACACCCTCATCCGCGCCTTCTCCCGCACCGACGAGCGCTTTGCGCAATGGCGGCTGCGGATCTACGGGCACGGCAAGGAAGCAGCGGCGCTCGCGCAGCTCATCGAGGACACCCGCTCCGAAGACCGCGCCGAACTCATGGGGCGCGTGACGCCGCTCGATCCCGAATGGGCCAAGGCCGCGATCGCCGTCGTGCCCTCGCACCACGAGGCCTTCGGGCTCTCGATGATCGAGGCGATGTCCGCCGGCGTCCCCGTCATCGCCTCGGCCGTCCCGCACGGGCCGCTCGAGGTGATCGAGCGCGACTCCAACGGCCTGCTCGTCGAGCCGAAGAACGTCGAAGCGCTCACCGAGGCCCTCGAGCGGCTCATGGGCGACCGCGAACTGCGCGGCAAGCTCGCATCAGGGGGACAGAACACCGCCTGGCACTTCGAGCCCGAGCAGGTCGTCGGACGCTACGAAGCACTGTTCGAGCGCCTGATCGCCGGGCGCAAGTAGCGCCTCAGGTCTTCTTGGCGATGCCGGCCATCGTGGTGCGCTCGTAGGGCTCGAGCTCCTCGAAGGACGGCACGGGCCTGTCGGGCTCCTCGGGATACCATCTGGCCACGTACTCCAGGCCCGGCGGCACCATCTCCATGCCGAGAAAGTGCTCCTCGAGTCGCTCCACCGGATGGATCCAGCCGTTGCCGAGCGTCTCCAGGCAGGCCCGCGAGAGCCCGTGCTGGGCCGGGTCGCCGGTGTCCGGCCACGCGGTGAGGAACAGGTGGCTGCCCGGCGCGAGCGGCTCCATGAGCTCCGCGAGGATCGCGTCCGGACGCTCGTGCTCGCTGATCTGCATGATCATCCCGATGACCATCAACGCCACCGGGCGTTCGAAATCCAAATGAGACCGCACGTCGGGGTGGGCCAGAATGCCTCCGGGATCGCGCAGATCGGCGGTGACGATCGCCGTGGTGTCATTGTCCGCCAACAGCGCCCGGCCGTGTGAAAGCACCATCGGATCATTGTCCACATAGACCACTCGGGCATGCGGGTCGATCTCCTGCGCGACCTCGTGCGTGTTCTGCTTGGTCGGCAGACCGCAGCCCACGTCGAGGATCTGATCGATCCCCGCCTCGCGCACCAGGTACTGCACACCCCGGATCAGGGCGCGCCGGTTCTCCTCGGCGCACTCCCGCGCCTGCGGGACGTGGCGGGCGAAGATCTCGGCGGCCTCCCTGTCGGCCTTGAAGTTGTCCCGCCCTCCGAGGAGCGCATCGTAGACCCGCGCCGTCGACGGCACGCTGACATCGATCCCAGGGGGCGGCCATTCAGCGGTTTCGTCAGTCACTGTCGTGGTTCCTATCGGCACAACCGGGATCATGGGTCGGGGGACCCCCCGCGACGCGAGCGGGGCACCGTTTCAGGTTACTGCATCTGCAACAAGCGTATGCGTGGCTATTGGACTGCGGCACCGACGTCCACCGATCGCCTCCGCGCCGGGGCGGCAATTCGATTACCGTTGTGGCCATGAGCGAGCCGAGCCGCAACGCCACAGACCCTTCCGGCAACCCGCTGCGGCGGCTGGCGCTCGACGAACTGCGGCGGCGCACGAGCGTCAAATGGCGGGCCTACGACGACGACGTCCTGCCGCTGTGGGTCGCCGAGATGGACGTCCCGCTCGCGGAGCCGATAGCAAAGGCCCTCACCGATGCCATCGCGATCGGCGACACCGGCTACCCCGCCGGCACCGCCTACGCCGAAGCCCTGATCGCCTTCGCCGCACAGCGCTGGAACTGGGAGGGACTGACCGTCGAGCAGACCCGACTCGCGCCCGACGTCATGCAAGGCGTCGCCGCCGGCCTCCGAGTCCTCACCGACCCCGGCGACGCCGTCGTGATCAACTGCCCGGTCTACCCGCCCTTCTACGACTTCATCGCCGACATCGGCCGCCGCGTCGTAGAGGCCCCGCTCGGCGAGGACGGCCGCATCGACCTCGCCGTGCTCGGGGCCGCCTTCGCACGGGCCAAAGCCCGAGGAACACGGGCGGCGTTCGTGCTGTGCAGTCCGCACAACCCGACCGGCACCGTCCACACCGCCGGCGAGCTCGCCGCGGTGGCGGCACTGGCCGAGGAGTCCGACGTCAGGGTCGTCGTCGACGAGATCCACGCGCCCCTGGTCGCGCCGGGAACGTCGTTCGTGCCGTACCTGACGGTGCCCGGCGGCGAGCACGCACTGACGATGATGTCGGCGTCGAAGGCGTGGAACCTCGCCGGGGTCAAGGCGGCGCTCTGCGTCGCCGGCGAGTCCGCGGTCGAAGACCTGGAACGGATTCCCGACGAGGCGGTCCACGGCGTGAGCCACCTGGCGGTCATCGCGCACACCGCCGCGCTCCGCGAGGGCGGCGCCTGGCTCGACGCGCTCCTGGCCGGCCTCGAAGAGAACCGCGAGCTGCTGGCGGTGCTCCTCGCCGAACGGCTTCCCGCCGTCCGCTACCGGCCCGGGCCCGGCACCTATCTCGCCTGGCTCGACTGCCGAGCGCTCGGCCTGGGCGACGATCCCGCCGAGGCGTTCCTCCAACGCGGGCGGGTCGCCCTGAACTCCGGCATCCCCTTCGGCACCGGCGGCGTCGGCCACGTCCGCCTCAACTTCGCCACCGGCCCCGACATCCTCACCGAGGCGATCGGCCGGATGGCCGCCGCGACCGCGCCGCTCTGAGACCCCGCCACGACACCCGAATACGCCTAT
This sequence comes from Glycomyces tarimensis, assembly GCF_054776215.1. Taxonomy (NCBI): domain Bacteria; kingdom Bacillati; phylum Actinomycetota; class Actinomycetes; order Glycomycetales; family Glycomycetaceae; genus Glycomyces; species Glycomyces tarimensis. Next base: position 5,078 of record NZ_BAAHCB010000031.1, on the reverse strand, counting down.
GAGGCGCCAACTGTCCTTATCGGGCGGCCACCAGGGCTTTCAGGCGGGGCCTACCATTTCGGGATGACCCCCACGCACCCGCTGCGCGCCGATGCTCAGCGCAACCGCCGCAGGATCCTGGACGCCGCGGCGGACCTGATGGCCGAGCGCGGCGTCGACGTGCCCATGGAGGACATCGCCCACCGAGCGGACGTCGGCGTCGGCACCCTCTACCGCCGCTTCCCGGACCGCGACCGCCTCACGCGCGAAGTCGCCGCCGAGATGTTCCGCCTCGTCAACCAGTTCGCCCGCACCGCACTCGCCACCGAGCCCGACGGCTGGAGCGCGCTGGCCCGTCTGATCCGCCACTGCGCCGACGGCCGCTTCGGCACGCTGTGGGCCGCGCTGCGCCCATGGCTGTCCGAGCACCGAGACGGCGACCCGGAGCTGGCGGGGCTCGCGGGGGAGTGGACCGACCTGGTCGCGCGCATCGTGGCGAGGGCCCAACGCGAGGGCACGCTCCGCGTCGACATCGACAATGTCGACGTCATCATGATGATCGGCCTGCTGAGCTGCCGGCTCCCGGACGTGCCTCGGCCGAGGAACCAGGCGATGTCCCGCCGCTACCTCGAATTCCTCCTCGACGGCCTCCGCGCCCGCAGCGTCGCCTAGTGTCTGTCCTGCGAATCAGTACGGCCGCCGGCCGGTCATGTGGTGCTCCAGCAGCAGCGTCAGGCCCGGGACGGCGCCCAACTCGGGATCGGCGGCGAAGTGGGCGCGGTCGCGGCGGAGGTTGTTCCACATGGCCATCCTCGGGCCGTCGAAGTGGTCGAGCGCCTCATCGAAGCCGAGCTCCTCGATGGCGTACGGCACGTCCAGGGCCTCGCCGGCGAGGAGGAATTTGCGCAGGCTCTCCCAGCCGATGTTGGGGATGGCGCTGATCTTGCTGATCGAGCCGTCGCCGCGGAAGTCGCGGTAGACGAGGAAGCCGTGCGGCGCCCCGGCCCTGCTGAACTCGAAGGCCATGACCGAGTGCGGCGCGCCGCCGCTCTCGAGGACGGGTGAGCAGCTCCAGGCCGTGAGCGGCTCGACCGGCCGTTGCAGGTCGTCCTCCCAGCGCGGGCACGGCACGCCCGCGTGCTCGAGACGTTCGATCGCGCTGGCGGGGTATTCCCGCATCGGGCCCGGAGCGAGAGGCTCCAGGACGTGGAGCAGGGCCGAGGCGGCGGCGTCGCCGGGTCTGGCCACGAGGGCCGTGAGCATCGCGAAGCCGATCCGGTCGTCACCGACCGGCGTGCACAGCAGCTGCGAGACGACCGAGGCGCCCTGCGTTTCGGCCTCGAACGGATCATTGAGCCCCAGCAGCTGCCAGGCCCCGGCGCCGGCCGTCGTGGCGACGGGCAGCACCGTCTTGTAGGCCGCTTCGACCTCGGCCTCGGTGAGGCCGTCGAACGCGACGGCGTGCTTGATGCAAAGGTCGGCGTGCAGGTCTGGTTCCATGGGCCCATTATCGGCGGGCGCCGCACCGATTGCTCGGTGCGGCGCCCTGTCTTGACCGGAAGGTCAGTCTGTGATGTCGCCGTAGACGAGGCCGCGGCCGTTGGTGGTGAGGTACACGCGCCCGTAGATCTCGGGGTCGCCGGTGATGGCGCCGCCGGTCCAGGCCCATTGATGGGCGTCGTCGTTGACGCGGGTCCAGTGGTTGCCGCCGTCGGTCGAGCGGTAGATGCCGCGCTTCCCGTCGGCTTTAGCGGAGGTGAAGATCACCGGATAGGGGCGGTTGCGGGCGGCCTTGCCGAAGCCGATCGCGTCCGCCTCCTCGAAGTCGCGGAGGTGCTTCCAGGTGGCGCCGCCGTTCTTGGAGCGCCACATGCCGTAGGCGCCGGTGGTGTCGCCGCCGACGAGCCAGACGTGGCGCACGCGCCCCGGCACGGGCCGGATGTCGACCGGCCCCGCGCTCGGCAGGCCCGTCGCGCCCGTGGACGCGAAGGTCCGGCCGCCGTCGGTGCTCGCGTAGAACACCCCGGCCGCGAAGGCGTAGAGCCGCGACGGGTCGACGCGGTCGGCGCGGATCTTGGCGCCGGCCGGGAGCCCTCCGACGGGAGTCCAGGTCTGGCCCAGGTCCGCCGAGTACACCGGGGTGACGTCGGTGTCGCCGGGGGACCACAGGATCGTCCCGCCGTCGGCCGTCACCGCGACGACGCCGCCGTGGCCGCCTCCGGGGACGCCTGCGAGACGGCTCGTGGTCCGCCAGGTGGCGCCGCGGTCGGTCGAGACGCCGACGTGGCCGTCCGTCTCACCCTCGACGTCGCCGGTTCCGACGACGACGTCCGGGTTCAGCGCGGCGAAGTCGACGCCGCGGCCCGAGGTCCAGTTCGGTCGGCGGATCATGAGCACGGCCTTGTCGAGGTCGGTGTGGACGAAGCCGCCCAGGTCGCCGACGGCCGAGACGATGGTGCCGCCCAGGGCCGCGATGTCCTGGATCGCGGTCTCCTCGAGGCCCTCGACGCGGACTTCCACGGTGAACTTGTCGACCGGCAGCGCGGTCTGCCGACCCGCTTCGTCGTCCCAGCCGACGAGCTCGCCCTGCTGGTCCCATCGGGTCAGGCTCTCGGTGCCCCAGATCGTCGCGCCGGTGCCCCACATGATCCGGTCGGAGTCGTGCGGGTCGATCGCGAGCGCGTCGATCATCCACCCGTGCTTGACGGCGTAGGCCGGCCCCTCGTCGCTGTTCCCGAAGGTCAGCCACGGGCTGCCGGTGTGGTCCATGTCGAAGCGGTCGGTGCGCCGCGGCGGCCAGGAGTAGTCGGCGTCCCACACGTAGTCCCAGCTGGTCTGCCAGCTCGCGCCCGAATCGGTGGAGCGGAAGAGGATCTCGTCGGGCCACCAGTTGTTCTGTGTGGCGGCCATGAGCGTGCCCGGGTTCTGGCGGTCGACGGTGATCCCGCCGAAGCCGGGGATGGCGCCGACCGGGTTGTACGGCGGAGTCACGTCGGTCCATTCGCCGGTCTGCGTCGCCAGACGCATGATCTTGCCGCCGTTGCCTTCGGCGACGCCGCCGTTGTAGGGGCCGGGGTCGTGGCTGGTGACGACGAACAGGTAGCCGTGCTCGTCGTCGACGGCGGACTGCTTCGGGATGGTCCTGGTGGTCCCGGCCGAGCCGAGCGCCTCGGCCGCGCCTTCCACGGCCTCCCAGGTGACGCCGCCGTCCCGCGAGACGTACAGCGGGTCGTCCGGGTCGGCGACGCCGACGTAGATCGCGCCGCCGATCTGGTCGAAGTCGATCCAGATGACGCCCTGGTTGTCGCCTTGGTAGGCGTCGCCGGGCACGATGACGAAGTCGCCGGCGTTCGGGAAGCTCGCGACCCTGGCCCAGGTGCGGCCGTGGTCGCCGGATCGCCACAGGCCGTTGCCCGAGGGCGCGGCGAGGTAGAGGGTGGCGTTGTCGGCCGGGTCGACGACGAGGCGTTCGCCCATGCCGCGTCCGGGCATGTTGCCGCCCTGCTTGAAGGGGAGTTCGGCGAGGCCCCAGGTGTCGCCGTAGTCATCGGAGTAGAGGACCGCGCCGTTGTTCGGGTCCCAGTCGTTGGTGTATGTGCCGACCGCGGCGTAGACGCGGTTCGGTTCGACCGGGTCGGTGGCGACCGAGACGACGCCGGTGTAGCCCCATTCGTCCCAGCCGACCCAGTCGAGCAGGGGCTTCCAGGTCTGGGAGGACTCCTGCCAGCGGTAGAGGCCGCCGATGTCGGTGCGGGCGTAGATCAGACCGGCTTCGGTCTCATTGAAGACGATGCCGGGAACAAATCCGCCTCCATTGATGACCGCGTTGCGCCAGGTGTAGGTGTCCTCGCTCTTGTGGTTCGACTTGGCGAGCAAGGCATCGGGGACGGCGGCGGCCGCTACCGCGGCCGCGCCGAGGGATGCTGCGAATGTGCGTCGTCGCACGTGTGTCTCCTTGAGGGTGAACGAGGGGTCCACGGGGTTAGTTGGGACACCCAACATAACAACTGCCGCGCCGCAGCGCAAGCACCGGCCCTGGCGGGGACGGGCGAGTGGGATGGTTGCTCTGCGCTGAGTCGGCGATGACCAGGTGCGAGACCGGCCGAGGTTGGTGCCCGGAGCGGGCGTCGTGGTGGCCTGGGGTTGCACGGGGAGCCCGGAAACGGCCGCCGGTGCGTTGGCGGGAACGAGGCGGGGTGATGATCGCCCTGCGCTATGGCAGCGACAAAAGCGAGTGGCGGGTGGGCTGGGGTGGTCTGTCAGCGCGGAGGTGGTCGGTGGTGCCGTGCCGGGGCGGATTGGCGTTGACTTGGAGCCGGGAGCCGGGAGCCGGGAGCCGGGAGCCGGGAGCCGGGAGCCGGAGCTGGGAGCCGCGTGCCGGGTGGTTGGTGTCCCGGTTTGGGGTGTGGGCATGGGAATGGGCTCGAAGCCGTTGTCGGTTTCGAGCTGGCGACCTATGAGGTGCCTTCCCCGCCACGGCATCCCGCAGCGGGCGGGTTAAGAACGGCGGCGGTCCGTAGTCCGGTGCCGGTGCGGCCCCGACCGGTTCGCGAGATCGCTTCGCCTCGGTCAGCGCTGTCGAAGTCTCGTATCCCTGTCCCTGTCCCTGTCCCTGTCCCTGTCCCTGTCCCGGTTCCGGTGCTGATGCCGGTTCGGGTGCGGTCGCGGGTTGGGTTGCCGGTGTCGGTGTCGTGAACCGGGCTCGCACTTTCGCGCGGGCGGCTTTCGCGGCGGCCATGACCTGCTCGGTCTCGGCCTGCTCGGCAGCCGCTTCGAGGTCCGGTTTGAGTGTCTCCGACCATTCCTCGGGATACAGGCCGGTCGGGAAGGCGTTCGCGATGTCCTCGGCGAAGCCCAGATCCAGGTCGGTGTCGGTGCGCCAGTCGGCGCACCCGCACTTGAGGTCGGGGTCGGTGTCCTCGTGCCCGTCGTGGTGGACGATCAACGCCTTACCCGGTCCGGTCTTCTGAATGGTCCAGCCGGGGGTGTGGATGCGGCCGTGGTGGAACCGGCACAGCAGGATCAGGTTCTCAGCGACGGTCGGGCCACCATTCGCCCAGTGGCGGATGTGGTGGGCTTCGGTCCACTGCACCGGTGCG
>NZ_BAAHCB010000030.1:0-5374 GCF_054776215.1 Glycomyces tarimensis | reverse complement strand
CAACCCGAACCCTACCGGCCCGGGAGATCAAGGTGTCAACGTCAAAGGGTTAAGCCCCTCCCGTGGTCGAAGGTCTTCACCTTGGGCAAAAAGATCTGCAAGGCGGTCAAGACCATATATAAGGCCGTGAACGCCTTCCAGGAAAAGATGTCCTGGGCGAAGTCGATCATGCGCCGCAAGGACGCCGCCGATGAGGCGGCGGCAAAGGCCGACGAGGCGGCGGATGTCAGGAAGACCAGTAGCGCTTCTTGCCCGCTGCCGGGCAACTCCTTCACCCCGGATACCGAAGTGGTGATGGCCGACGGCTCCACGAAACCGATCGACGAGATCGAACCCGGCGAAGAAGTCCTGGCTACGGAGGAAGACACCGGCGACATCGCCCCCCGCGAAGTTGACGCGCCATGGTGAAGACCTCCGAGCGAACCCTGGTCGAGTTCAGCATCGACACCGACGGTGATGGTCGGGCCGATGACACCGTGACCGCCACCGACGAGCACTCGATCTGGGTCGCCGACCTGGCGACGGTTCCAGCGGAGGAGGCCTTCGGCGCCAACCTGGCCGAAGCCGAGAGCACAGAGACCGCTGCCCCGGCCGCCGAGGGCGACGGCTCCGGCTCTGGAGGCGGCGGCCCGCCCGCTGCCAGTCTGGAGACCACAACTGAGCACGAGAGTGGCCCGGTGATCACTGCCGGTGGCCCGAGTGACGACCATGTCAACAGTCCGGCCACCGCTGACGCAGATTTCCCGGGCCTGTGGGTGAACGCGATCGATTTGAAGACCGGCCAGCTCCTGCGCACCAGCGCAGGTACCTGGAGCCAGATCACCGCGGTTGAGACTCCCACCGAACAGGTGACGGTCTATAATCTCACCGTCGCCGACCTCCACACCTACTACGTAGCGGCCGCCGACACCGACTTCCTCACTCACAACGAGGAATGTGGGGGGTACCTCGGCAATCTAACGGTAAGTTTGCTCCCCGCAACGGCGAGCCGGGACAAGACGGTGCTGCCGATGAGGCCGGTGCATGATTGAGGCTGTAAACGGCAGTTGACAGTCGGGGTGCCATGAGGCTCCCGGTTGTTCAGGCTATAGGCGCTTGCCGAATCGACCCCAGGTAATGATATCGCATGGATTAAATCACGGGGCGATGGTGACAGTCGGGCCATGGTCGAAAGATTGAGATATGGAGATAGGTTCTATTGAATTCTGAGAATAGTCTAATAAGTCGGTCTCTCTCGATATGGATCCTCTATAGCATTATATTCGGAATCACCATCTCGACTCTGGCAGTCGTGCAGATGTTCTTCAATCCATCGGATTTCATCATCCTTGGATTGTTCGCTGTGCTGCTATTGCCTATTGCTCCGATCGCAAGTATTCCGATTTATGAATGGATTGCCTCTGCGCTTCGGAAAGTCGATCTCGTATCTATGGAGGTCTCGGAAGAAGGATCCAGCTCTCCTATTCGACAGTACTTCGCGAAGGTTAAGTCCCTTCAGCCGCTACGGACTGCGGAAAGGCGTAGGACACGAATCACTTCCCTTGTTGCATTTGGATTGATGGGTGTATCGATCGGTTTGATCGTAAATGGATGGACGTTCTTGGGGCTGGCAATAGAACTTGCCGGCGCTATTGTGGGAGGCGTCGTATTCTATTTTGGATACCGGCTAAAGAAGCGCCGTCAGTAAGGGATGTCCCTGCAATTGGTTGAAGACTCGGTACGTGGGAGGGACCTACCTGGGAGAAGGTTTCGAACTAGGGCAGCTGTCAGCCTTGAGCGTACTGATTGAGGCCGAAACTGGCACACCAGGTATGATCTGAGCTTATGCTGGCTGGCTCTGAACGGGATCGGGTCGGTCAGTGAGTCTTTCCCTGCACGGTGATCGGTGCTTTCGGTGACGTTCAGGCGATCCGGCAGTGTTAGCGCTGGAAGACGGCGAGAGCCCGACGAACCCGAGGCGGAGCCATCTGGTGCGCACCAACGACCCGGGGGTTGGCGACAATACCGAGTGAGTGATCAGGACCAAAGCGACCCGTCGATGCACTGAGACGCCGCAGCCGCCCCGCGGTACGCACGGGGATCAAGGAGGGGCCCACGAGATTACCCTCGGGCATGAGAACGAGCGTCAGGCGATGGCAGCGGGGTCGGCGAGGTCAGCGGCGGATCGTTATTCTCAGCGCTCTGGCGCGGCGTTCGCTCGAGTGGACCTCGCCTACCTGATTGGCCAGATGCCAGGCGCGCCGAGCAGCCACCGGATCGCAGCATGGCTCGACCACTTGCCTGATGAAGCAGTGATCGATCGCGTGAAGCGGTTGCTTCCGGCCGATGGGCAGCGCAACCTTGAGGTCATGGAAGGCCTGCGCCTAGCCTCCGAATTCAATGGTGCTGGCCAAGTAACCCCGACATGACCAGACCACCGTACAGAGAAGGCCTTCTGTTGGATTTATCGCAACAAGGTTCGTCGATAAGGGTGGTTCTTGCGGCGCACGGTGGGGGGCGGCCGACCTCGGTCATCGAATGGGTTCCGGAGATCGCGGGCCTGGAGTCCCTCGAAGGCTCCTACAACGTCCAACAGTTCTACTTGCCCGACGGGTCCGTATCGAACACCAACCTCCCGCAGGTCTCAGGGCTGGGACGCGAGTCGGTGGTTTACCACTACAACGACCTCGGTCAAGTCACGGGCATCTTCGGTGATTTCGAGAACGGCACTCCGACCACCGACTACGTCTCAGAAGCCACTTACAGCGCCTTCGGGGAACTCGCGCAACGCGTACTCGGCAGCAACAGTGGTGAGAAGGTGTACCAGACCTGGACCTATCAGGACGGCACCCGCCGCCTGGACGAGCACCGACTCTCCCGTGACTCGGTCTCCTCGCCGCTAGTGGCGCACCTGTCCTATACCTACGACCAGGCAGGCAACATCAGTTCCATCGCGGACAGCGTGACCGACTCACCCGTCCAGCCGGAGCGGCAGTGGTATGTCTATGACTACCTCCAGCGCCTCACCGAGGCATGGGCCCAAGCCGGCACCGGCGAATGCGAGGCCGAGACTGAGCTCGACCACACCGACATCGGCGGACAGGGCGCCTACTGGACTTCGTACGACTATGACGTGACCGGCAACCGCACCAGCGTCACCGAACACCGCACCACCGGTACAAGTCTCACCGCCACCTACGACTACACCGACACCGACACCGAAGCCCACCTGGTTGCCTCGACCACGACCGGCGGTGTGGCGAACGCCTACATCTGGGACTCTTCCGGCAACCTCACCGAACGCACCATCGGCGGCCAAACAGAGTCCCTGACCTGGAACGAACAAGGCAAGCTCGCCACCATCACCGGTGACGAGGGCACCACCACGATGATCTACAACGGTGCGAACCAACGCATCGGCCGTATCGACGCTGACGGGGCCCAGAACCTGTTCGTTGCTGGCCATGAGATCACCGTCGACACTCAAGGCACCAAGCATGCAGTCCGGACCTACAGTCACAATGGGGAGATGATCGCCACTCGACCCACCGACGACGGCCTCACCTGGATCGGCACCACCCACCAAGGCACCGCCACCTGGGCCCTCAGCGCCACCACCATGATCCTCACCTACCGGCGCCAAGACCCCTTCGGCAACACCCGAGGCAACGCCGTCGACTGGACCGCCACCCAACAAGGCTTCCACACCGGCACCCAAGACCCCACCGGCCTTGTCTCCATGGGCGCCCGCTTCTACGACCCCACCACCGGACGATTCATCTCGAGAGGCCCCGTTCAAGCTTTCACCGACTCGCAACAGATCAACGGCTACGCCTACGCAGGCAACAGTCCAGTGCTTAAATCCGATCCAACTGGCCTAATTGAAACGGTCTGCTCCCCCGGCGGTGGAGGATGCAAAGGCGCTGGAACCCCGGCAGAGAATGGATACGGGAAGAACAACTCGAAGGGATTGCAGCCAAGACCGAGTGAGACTGATGATTCTCCTCCTACTGACCAGGTGATGATCGACGAGAGCGATGTGAAGGAATGGTTCGGAGCAGATATTCTTGAGCTTCCAAATCTTTCGAACGTTGACGGGATGATTGCCGTAAATCTAGGGACCCTGACCACGGGCTACTATTTCGAACTCTATACATATGTCGAATTTAAGTTTGCCATAGCGACAACTTGCAGCGAGGGTTTCGAGTGGTGCGATTCTACGCAGTAGCTCGTCCTTAGATCCATTAACGTGCTGAACCAGAGTTCGGGAACATCCCAGAATATTTTCAGTACCCCAAACGGATGGATCAGCACGGTGTTGCCCGCTAGCCCAGTCTCCGGAGACAATGGAGAGCGGGGTGGTTTCGATGCTGGTGACTACGAGAACCTTAACCAGACAGGTGGGGCTCTGGCGGAGTTGGTCGGATCCCAGGAGCTTGGGAAGCTGTCAACGGCCGCCAAATTCTATCCGGCTGCGGGCTTCGTCGTTGACGGAGGTGTCAATTCGGCCAAAGGCTATCCATCCGGTCATGCTTTGGGAAGGGCTGCTGCGACTGGAATCTCATCCGTGATTGTGTGTGCCGTAGCCGGCTCTGCGTGCGCATCATCGGGAGTGGCAACTCTGGTGTCGTGGGGTTGTGCAGTAGCGGGGGTAAGTTGGGTGTCGACCTTGCGGGGTCTGCCTATGACAACATTTGCGGATGTAAACCTCGCCAGTAACGAAATGAAGGCCAAACTGTGGACAATGAACTGTCGAATTTGATAAACACTACGATGATTATCGGCATGATAGGTGTCCCATCATGGTGGTATGCATTTAGGGTTCATAGGCACGATGAATCGGCTATGAGAGGTGCCTTTAATTTTGCTAAGGTGCTACACCTGCCGGATTGGGTCGCCACGGTGGCGCACAGAATTTTCGCGCCGATGGCGATCGTAAGTGCCGCTTGGTTCAGCCCGCTTGCGGTTATGTCGGTCTTGGTGGGCGTTGGGGTCGTACCTGCGGAAGCCATCCGACCATTCTATGGGATTTTCATAGCCTACTGGCCGGTCTCGGTGCTAGCGATCCCAATCTTGTTGGTCACGATTCTGATGTTCGGACGACAAGAGATTCCTAATCCCAAGATTTGACCGAAAAAATCCGTCCGGATTGGAGTTGCGTCGGATAAGAATGTCAAAAAATCATAATGATCAATGAAGAGCGGTGGAATCTCGCCTTTCTGAAGTTCTGACGTACCCGTTCAGGGCATGGAGTTGTTTTCGGAGCGAGCGCGGACCTGTGGCGGTGGTTGGGCATGGATTCGCGGAAGGCTTCGAAGTCACTGTTGTCCGATCCGGAAGCTTATGCAAAAGCCGCTTCCGAGTGATGTCGGTACAGCTGGCGCTTGATCACGGC
>NZ_BAAHCB010000029.1:0-41570 GCF_054776215.1 Glycomyces tarimensis | reverse complement strand
CGTCCAGTGGACCGAAGCCCACCACATCCGCCACTGGGCCAACGGCGGACCGACCGTGGCGGAGAACCTGGTCCTGTTGTGCCGGTTCCACCACGGCCGCATCCACACCCCCGGCTGGTCGATCACCAAGACCAGACCGGGTAAGGCGTTGATCGTCCACCATGAGGGGCACGAGGACACCGACCCCGACCTCAAGTGCGGGTGCTCGGACTGGCGCACCGATACCGACCTGGACGCCGACTTCGCCGACGACATCGCGAACGCCTTCCCCACCGGGCTGTATCCCGAGGAATGGTCGGAGACCCTGAAACCGGACCTCGAAGCGGCTGCCGAACAGGCCGACTTGGAGGACGCGCTGGCTGCCGCGAAGGCCGCCCGCGCCAAAGCACGAGCACGCTTCACCACCCCGGCACCCGACCCCGCGACCGAACCCGAACCGGCTTCAGCACCGGCACCCGAACCGGAACCGGAACCGGGATACGAGACTTCCACACCACTGACTGAACCGAGGCGGGCTTGCGACCTCGTCAGCGCCGCACCGGCACCTGACTACGGACCACCGCCGGTCTTAACCCGCCCGCTGCGGTATGCCGTGGCGGGGAAGGCACTTCATAAGCGGCCAGCTCGAAACCGGACACCCGGTTCGAGCCCTTTCCCATGCCCCACACCCCGAACCGCCCCACCAGCAACGCGAATACCCGCCGCGCAGCCAGCCCCAATCCGACCCGGCACGGCCCTACCGACCACCTCCGCGACGACCAGCCGACACCACCCCGCCCGCCACCGCTTTTGTCGCCGCTATAGCGCAGAACGACCATCACTCACGCCCGTTCCCGCCAACGACCCCGCTTCCATTGCCGGACTCAACAGGCACCCACGCAGAGCCACATCGGCGCTCACCCCAGCCAGCGACCCCGACCGTCCCGCCACCTCACCATCGCCGCCTCAGCGCAGAGTGAGCATTCACAAGCTTGTCCCCGCCAGCGCATGGGCGGCCATGGCCGGTCTCACCAGGCGGTGGCCGCCGAGTTTCGCTGCATTGTCGGTGGGTAGCCGTATCATCCGATGTGAAGAACTTCACTGACAGTGAGGAAGCGGCGCATGGAAGAACGGCTCCCCATCATCCCCGACGGCTATACGACGGTGACCCCGTGGATCATCGTCCGCGGCGCCGCCGACTTCCTTGAGTTCGTCAAGGACACCCTCGGCGGCGTCGAGACAGGCAGGGTGCCGAACGAGGACGGGACGATCGGCCACGCCGAGATCAAGATCGGCGACGCGGTCGTGATGGTCTTCGACTCGGCCGAGGGCTGGCCGAACACGCCCGCCTACCTCCGGCTGTACGTTGAGGACGCCCAGGCCACCTACGACCGCATGCTGGAGGCCGACTGCCAACCGGTCACCGAGCCGACGCTGCTGGCATGGGGCGACAAGGTCGGGCGGGTGGCGGACCCGTGGGGCAACATCTGGTGGATCCAGGAGCAGGTCGAGCAGGTGGATGAGGAAGAGACCATCCGCCGCTGGGAAGAAGCCTCGTACCGCGAGGCGATGGCCTACGTGCAGGACTCGCTGAAAGACGAGATGGCCCGGCGAGGCCAGAAGGTCGTGAAGACCGAGGGGACCTGAGAGGACTGCGAGCCTCAGCCTTGATTCGGCGCCGGCGGCTGCTGCGGCGAGGGCAGGTACCGCATCAGACGGCCCACGTCGTCGAGGTTCGCCGAGATCACGCTGAGCTTCTTCTGTCTCCCGTCGGGGAGCAGGCGCACGATGTCCTTGCCGTTGAGAACGATGCGCTCGCCCTTGACGGCGCCGAAAGTGCGGACGGTGTTGCCGAAGGGCCCGCGGACGTACAGCGAAGCTTGGCCGATGTCATAGGTCATGAACGGCTTCGCGAGGGCGGTGATGCCGGTGGCGAGTATGAGCGGTCCGATGATGATCCAGATCGGCAGTCCGCCGCGCAGCAGCACGATCAGGCCGGACGCGGTCATGAGCGAGCCCGCCACGATGTACAGCACGCTCAGATACGTCTTGAACCGGATGTCGATCACGCGGGGCTGAGACGGGGGATAGTCGGGGTGCAATGTTGCTCCAGGGACTTTCAGCGGGCAATGGTGCCAGTCATTTTAGGCGCAGTCGAGGACGACTTGGGGCATGGTGATCGGAGGCTCCATGCCCAGCCGGGACCGGTTCGGATCCTGCACTGTTTCGAGCGGCTCAGGAGCCTTGGACTCGAAGCTGCTGGCCGTAGTATTGAGCGAGAGTCGGAGGTACGCCCCGAAACTGTCGGATCGTTGGGAGCGTCGACACTGTGAAGCACCTTCATGAGAAGGCGGCCCGCCCCGTCGCCGCCGTGGTGGCGGTCTGCGGCGCCATATCTTGCGTGATCCTGTTCGTGAACGGCCGCCCCCAAGTCGAGAACCTCGATCCCGCCACGCTGCTCAACACACTCGTGGCGCTGGTCGCGGTCTTCGGAGTACTGGTTCCCGCCGTGATGGCCCTCGTACCGGCCACCACCCGACCGCGCTGGTGGGTAGCGGCCGGTTTCTTCCTGGCCTTGACCGCCAACGCCGTCACCTTGAGCGGCGTGGTCGCCGTGTTCGGCCAGATCCAGCTGTCCGTCGTCTCGGTGATCCTGTCGCTGGCCATGACCACCGTCGGAGTCGCAGCCCTCGCCGAGCAGCGGGCGGGAGCACCGTCGCGAAGCGCGCCTTAGACGACCGCTCGGTCAGTAGTGGCGCCATTCGGCCTGGACGTGGTCGAGGATGACCGGGTGCATGAGGGTCGACGGTTCCATGTCGATCCGGGCCCGGTCCGGCTCGAACACCTGGGCCGCCTCGAGCAGTTCGGGCGTCAGCGATTCGAAGTCGCCGGCCTCGGTGTCGAGCGAGAGCTCCGGGGCCTCGCCCGACGCCTGGACCGCGTGGAAGCCCCAGTCGCCGAACGAGGGCACCGAGACCTGGTACGGCGTCGTGTCGTACCCGGCCGCTTCGAGCGTCGCGGCGATTGTCCAGTAGGACTTCGGGGCGAAGTACGGCGAGCCGCCCTGCACGACCATGCGGCCCGTGCCGTTCAGGTGCGCGCCCGCGAGCGCGTAGAACTCCACCGAGTAGAGCTTCGCCGTCGCCGTGGCGTCGGGGTCCGGCATGTCCACCACGATCGCGTCGTACGTCGAGCGCTGCTCGCGCAGCCACGTGAAGGCGTCCTCGTGCACCACCGTCACCCTCGGGTCGCTCAGGGCGTCCCCGTTGAGCGCCACCAGCTCGTCGAACTCGCGAGCCAGCTTCGTGACCGCCTCGTCGAGGTCGACCAGCGTCACCGACTCCACGTCGGGGTACTGGAGGATCTCGCGGACCGCGAGCGCGTCCCCGCCTCCCAGGACGAGCACCTCGCCCCTGGGGCCGTTCATGACCGGGTGGACGAGCGCCTCGTGATAGCGATATTCATCCACTGAGGAGAATTGCAGGTCGCCGTTCAAGTACAGCCGCAGGTCCGTCTCGCCGAACGGCGAGAGCGACTCCGTCATGACGATCTGCTGGTACCGCGTGTCCTCGCTGTAGACGATCGGCGCCGCGTACAGCGCCTGCCGCGCGGCCACCTCGAATCTGTCGGTGTAGGCGAACGCGCCCACCAGCAGGAGCGCGATCGCGCCCGCCGCCAGAGCCAGCAGCTGCCGGCTCGCCTTCGAGAGGTCCCCGCGGAACAGCACGAAGATCAGGATCACGCCGGCCACCGCGTTCACCGCGCCGACGAGCAGCGCGCCCCGGATCTGGCCGAACATCGGCAGCAGCAGGAACGGGAACGCCAGGCCGCCGATCAGGCCGCCCAGGTAGTCCGCCGCGTTCAGGTCGGCCACCGCCGAGCCCGCCGCCTGCTTCCTGATGCGCTGCAGCAGCTCCATCAGCAGCGGGATCTCCGCGCCCACCAGCGCTCCGATGAGAAACGCGATCACGACCAGCGGGAGGTTGTACATCGACGTCCACGCGAACGCCCCGTACAGGATCAGGACGCTGAAGCCACCGAGCAGCGCCAGCGCCAGCTCGATCGCCGCGAAGGACAGTGCCGGGCGCCGCTGGAGCGGCTTCGCGCCCAGCGCGCCCAGCCCCATGGCGAACACCATGACGCTCAGCACGATCGAGGCCTGGGTCGCGGTATTGCCGACCAAGTACGCCCCGAGCGTGATGAGCGCCAGTTCGTAGACCAGACCGCACGCCGCCACCACGAACGCCGTCGCGAACAGAGCGGCCCGCGCCACCCGGACGCTTCGCGGTGCCGATGTACGGCTCGCGAGTTTCACCGAGGGTGACAGCGCTCGCTTCGGCGGGACGGCCGGTGGACTCAAGACAGTGCCATCGCGATGACACCGCCCAGCGCCAGGTGCATCGCCGAATTGACCCACACCGCGGGCTGCAGGTCGTCGGAGGCGACGATGTCGCCGAGCTTGCCGGGCGTCAGGGCGTCGAGCACGACGAACGCGGCGGCCATCGCCGCCAGGCCGATCACGCCGAACACCAGCGTCGAGACCACGCCCTCGACCAGGTTGCCCTCCGACGCCCAGATCGCGCCGACGACGATGAGCCCGACACCCAGGGTGTTGGACGACAGCAGCAGCGCCGCGTTCCGGTTGCGGTCGGTCCAGATGAGCGTTCCGAGTTTGCCGGGCGTGAGCCAGTCGACGATGAAGTAGCCGAGCACCATCAGGGCGATGCCGACGGCGCTGTAGGCGAGAGAGCCGGCGACGGCGTTGCCGAAGTCTTCGAACATGGAGGCTGCCTTTCAGTTACAAGTGGGCACGGGAATCATTTGCCGCTGCCGGGGCCGCCGCCCCGGAACGGGGATGGCGGCGATGACGACCATCCCCACAGCAGGAAGACGGACGAGTAGTGCTGGTAGCCGTCGCGGTACTTGAACAGCAGGATCTTCGAGCCGCCCCGGTAGGGCTCGACGGACACGATGTGGTCCTTGTACTGGAGGAAATAGGTGTCGCCGTTCCTGCGCTCGTCGCGCGCCTCGTCGGCGTCGTCGATGTCGTCGGCGACCGTGGAGGGCGGCAGGGACGAGGTGTAGGCCCGGCCGCCCGATTCGTCGAGGTTCGCGGCCCGCGTGTAGTTCCCCTGGATGTGGCCCGTGGGGTTGCTGAAGTCCAGGCTGGCGACGATCGCGCCGCCGCAGCACAGGACGACCACGATGCCGATCGCAAGCCAGTGCTTCCAGTTCAGGGCGCCGAGGGGGCTCGTGGGCGAGGCGTCGCCGTTGGTGCTCATGGGTCGTCCTTCTGGGTGGGGATCGCGTTCAGCCTACGGACGCGACCGTGCCGGTGGTGGTCACGATCTCGCCGTACTGCGGATAGGTGTGGACGGTGCGCCAGGTCAGCGGCGCGGCGCCGGTGACCTCCAGGGCCGTGACCGCGTCGGGACGGCTGCCGAACACCCCGACGAGGAGCTCCGGCTCCGCGCTGCGGGCCTGGAGCTCGCGCACGCGGGCGCGCAGCTCGGGGGTCTTGACGTGCTCGACCTCGCACGTGTAGCGGTGCCGCCAGGCGCCGACGCGCTGGCTGAAGCGGTCGGGCAGGTCGGGGGCGAGTTCGTCACGGTAGGCGAGGGTCTCCGCGATGAGTCCGTCCGGGGTGGCGACGACGGCCTGGTGGCTGGCGCCGAGCAGCCGCAGCGACAGCCGCAGCGGCCCGGCGTCGCGGTCGAGCTGGTCGAGGACGGGCATGGAAGGGGCGTCGGGGCGAAAGGTGAGCGAGCCTGCCGAGACGTCGACGTAGGGGACTTCGAGTTCGGAAATCACGATTCATTCTGGTGGTAGATGGTGATCTGGTTCCGGTCCAGGGTAAGGCCCTTCGCCAACTCCCACCTGGCGCCGTCGCCGAAGGCCTCGAACGACAGCTTCTGGCCGTCGGGGCCGGCGTAGTCGTGGTAGCGGACCGTCCCGGTGGGCGCGAGGCCGGTGGTGGCCTCGCTGACGTAGCGGGCGGTGCCCTTCTCGTCGGAGCGGTAGGAGACGCCCTCGTGGCTCAGCTCCTTGGGGCCGGGCTGGAGGTCGGCGTCGGTGACCTCTTCCCACAGGACCAGCTCGAGGTCGGGGTCGGCCTCGACCGACAGCCAGCGCTTGACGCCGGTGCCGGTGTCCAGGAAATGCTCGGTCCAGGAGTAGTCGCCCTCGCTCAGGCGCAGGCTCCCGCGGACGGCGAGGGTCTTGCCGTAGGCCTCGACGAGGTCGCCGGCCTTGACGCGGCGCGGGTCGCCGCGCAGGACGTCGGTGTCGGCGTCGGCGAACGGGTCGGACGGCGGCGGGGGAGCGGCGGCCTCCTCGTTCCGCTTGGCGTTTCGCCGCCAGAGCCACCAGGCCAGCGCCGCGAGAGCGGCGAGCACGAGGACGAGCACGACGACCGAGTCCATGGGGTCACCTCAAGGTTTGGGGGACTGATTTGGGATCACTCTACATTCGCACCGGTAACTTCGCTGTCAACGAAAGGCGCCCGGCCGGTAACGACGCGGAGCGTACGCTGGGCCCGCTGCCCGACGACCGTCCGCTTCGGAGTGCTGACGGGTCGCTGAGCTGCGAAGGCGCCGATCGAAGTGGTGCGGCGAAGCATCCGGCGCGGGAATGGTTAGACATAGCACTTCGCGGCGGGCCGCTGGCGAGCACGCCGCCGTGCGATCCTATTTTGGAGCCGGCTCACAACGATGTGAGCCAAGTCGATTCGAGCTGGAGACAAGACGTGTTGGCGTTCATCGGTGACGAAGAGTTCCGCGAGACACTGCCCGACAGGGAGGAGCTCCTCGCCGAAGCGGCCGGCCTCGCCGGCGACGACGCATCACTGGCGAGCCTGGTCGAGCTGTACTGGAGCCTGGTGGCCGACGACGACCTGGTCGGCCGGAGCGCACAGCAGTTGTTCGACACCACCGCGCACCACCGCAGCCTCGCCCAGACCCGCCGCCCCGGCGAGGTGCGCCTGGAGATCGACTGCCCCGCCGACCCCGACGCCCCCGACGCCGCCTCCAACACCCGCATCGACATCGTCTGCGCGGACATGCCGTTCCTCGTGGACTCCCTCTCGGGCCTGTTCAACAAGCACGGCATCGACATCACCGTGTTCGTCCACCCGATCGTCCCCGTCCGGCGCGATGCCGAAGGCGAACTGCTCGCCGCCCCCGGCGAGGACGGCGAGCCCGAAAGCTGGATGCACGTCGAGCTCGAGCGCGTGGCCGACCGCGAGCTGCTCTCGCTGCTCGAATCGGAGATCCTCGCGGTCCTCGACGAGGTCTCCGCCTGCGTCGCCGACTGGAGGGCCATGCGCGGCAAGGCCCTCGACATCGCCGCTGAGCTCGAAGGCGATGAAGGCAAGCGGCTCCCGGTGCCGGCCAAGGACGTCGAGGACACGATCGAGCTGCTGCGCTGGCTCGCCGACGACAAGTTCACGTTCCTCGGCTTCCGGCAGTACAAGCTCACCGGCTCCGGCGAGGAGCGCGCGCTCACACCGATCGAGGAGACCGGTCTGGGCCTGCTCAAGAGGGCGCCGGTCGTCCCCAGGCCCCTGTCGAGCTTCAACGCCGACGCCCGCGAGCAGATCTCCACCAAGCGGCTGCTGGTCATCACCAAGTCCAACGCCCGCTCGACGGTCCACCGGACCTCGTTCATGGACTACGTCGGCGTCAAGACCTTCGACGCGAACGGCGAGCCCGACGGCGAGCTGCGCTTCCTCGGCCTGTTCACCTCCGCGGCCTACCTGTCGTCGGTCACCCGACTTCCGGTGGTGCGCCGCAAGGTCGAGGAGGTCATCGAGCGCTCCGGCGTCACCCTGTCCTCGCACTCCGGCAAGGACCTCGTGACGGCTCTGGAGACCTACCCGCGCGACGAGCTGTTCCAGGCCCGCACCGAGGACCTGTTCCGCACCGCGATGGGCGTGCTGCGACTGGCCGGGCGCCGCCGCCTGCGCCTGTTCCTGCGCCGCGACGTCTACGGCCGCTTCTACTCCTGCCTGGTGTATCTGCCGCGCGACCGGTTCAACACCCACAATCGGATCAAGATCCAGCAGATCCTCTACCGCCGGCTCGGCGGCATCGGCGTCGACTACGACACGCGCGTCACCGAATCGGTGCTGGCGCGCCTGCACTTCGTCATCCGCATCGACCCGTACGCCGACGTCGATCCCGTCGACGTCGAGTCGATCCAGGCCGAACTCGCCGACGCGACCCGCTCCTGGGACGCCGACCTGGCGCTCCAGCTCGACCACCACGTCGGCGAGGGCCAGGCCAGGAGCCTGTACCGGGCCTACTCCGAGGCCTACCCGGCCGCCTACAAGGCCGAGCACTCCCCGCTGGACGCCGCCAAGGACATCGCCAAGCTCGAGATGCTCCACGAGCCCGGGGACATGGAGCTCCAGCTGTTCCGCCGCGGAGGCGACGACGCCGACGTCCACTTCAAGGTCTACTCCTTCGAAGACCCCGTCGGCCTGTCGCAGGCGCTGCCGGTGCTGCGCCACCTCGGCGCCACGGTCGCCGAGGAGCGGCCCTACCACATCGACCGCTCCGACGGGACGATCTTCCTGCACGACTTCGGGCTCGAGCTGCCCGGCCGGGCCGCCGAATCGGTGCCGCAGCTGCGCGTCCGCTTCGAGAACGCCTTCCGCGCGGCCTGGACCGGCGAGGCCGAGTCCGACCGGTTCAACGAGCTCGTCATCGGTGCCGGCCTCACCTGGCGGCAGGTCGTGGTCCTGCGGGCGCTCGCGAAGTACATGCGCCAGTGCGGATTCGTGTTCTCCCAGGCCTTCATCGCGGCCACGCTGTGCGACAACCCGGTGATCTCCGCGGGTCTGGTGAAGCTGTTCGAGGCCCGGTTCGACCCGCGCGTCGGCGACGACCGCGAGACCGCCGTCGAACGTATCGACGCGACCCTCGCCGAGGAGCTCGCCAGCGTCCCCAGCCTCGACGCCGACCGCATCCTGCGGGCCTTCCTCACCCTGATCCGCTCGACCCTGCGCACCTCGTACTTCCAGCGCGCCTCCTCGGGGCGCCCGAAGAAGCACGTGTCGTTCAAGTTCGACGCCCGCCAGATCGACTTCCTGCCCAAGCCGCGCCCGATGTTCGAGGTGTTCGTATATTCCCCGGACTTCGAGGGCGTCCACATGCGGTACGGCAAGGTCGCCCGCGGCGGCCTGCGCTGGTCCGACCGCCGCGAGGACTTCCGCACCGAGATCCTCGGCCTCGTGAAGGCCCAGGAGGTCAAGAACACCGTCATCACGCCCGTCGGCGCCAAGGGCGGCTTCGTGCTCAAGCGCGGCCCCTTCCCGGACCGCGCCGCCCTCCAGGCCGAAGGCGTCGCCCGCTACCGCGAGTTCATCTCGGCGCTGCTGGACATCACCGACAACCGCGACGCCGACAACACGGTCGTCCCGCCGCCGGACGTGGTCCGCCACGACGGCGACGACCCGTACCTCGTCGTGGCCGCCGACAAGGGCACCGCGACGTTCTCCGACATCGCCAACGAGGTCGCCGCCTCCTACGGCTTCTGGCTCGGCGACGCGTTCGCCTCGGGCGGCTCGGTCGGCTACGACCACAAGAAGATGGGCATCACCGCGCGCGGCGCCTGGGAGTCCGTCAAGCGGCATTTCCGAGGGCTCGCCCGAGGAGGCGATGAGCCCGGCCGAGGGCTTGCCCGAGGAGGCGATGAGCCCGGCCGAGGGCTTGCCGGAGGAGAAGGCGAGCACGGCCGAGGGCTCGCCGGAGGAGAAGGCGAGCACGGCCGAGGGACCGGCGTCGACACGCAGACGCAGGACTTCACCGTCGTCGGCATCGGCGACATGTCCGGTGACGTGTTCGGCAACGGCATGCTCCTGTCCGAGCACATCAAGCTCGTGGCCGCCTTCAACCACCTGCACATCTTCGTCGATCCGAACCCGGACCCGGCCGCGTCCTTCCACGAGCGCCGCCGCCTGTTCGGACTGCCGCGCTCGACGTGGGCCGACTACGACCCGTCCGTCATCTCCGCCGGTGGCGGCGTGTGGGAACGCACGGTCAAGTCCATCCCCGTCTCGCCCGAGATCCGCGAAGCGCTCGGCCTCGACCCCGACGTGAAGGACATGACCCCGCCCGAACTCATCAAGGCCATGCTCCGAGCTCCCGTGGACCTGCTGTGGAACGGCGGCATCGGCACGTACGTCAAGGCCGAGTCCGAGTCCGACGCCGCCGCGGGCGACAAGGCCAACGACGCCGTCCGGGTCAACGGCGCCGAGCTGCGATGCAAGGTCGTCGGCGAGGGCGGCAACCTGGGCTTCACCCAGCTCGGTCGCATCGAATACGCCCAGCGCGGCGGCCCGGGCGGAGCCGGCGGGCGCATCAACACCGACTTCATCGACAACTCCGCCGGCGTCGACACCTCCGATCACGAGGTCAACATCAAGATCCTGCTGCGTTCGGCGGCGCTGACCTCCCGGATCCAACCGGAGCGGCGCGACAAGCTGTTCATGGACATGGCCGACGCCGTCGCCGACATGGTCCTGGCCGACAACTACAACCAGAACATCGCCCTCACCAACGCCTCGCACCTGGCCGCGCGGCTCTTCCCGGTCCACATCAGGCTCATGAAGCATCTGGAGCAGCACGCCGCGCTCGACCGCGAGATCGAAGGCCTGCCCAGCGACAAGCAGCTCAAGGAGCGCATCGCCGGCGGCCAGGGACTGACCGGCCCCGAACTGTCGGTGCTGCTGTCGTACACGAAGATCTGGGCCAAGCGGGTCGTGCTCGACTCCGAGCTGCCGGACGAGCCGTGGACCCTGCCGGTCCTCCACGACTACTTCCCGCCGCCGCTGCGCCGCGACTACGCCGACCTCATGACCGAGCACCCGCTGCGCCGCGAGATCGTCACCACCGCCGTGGTCGGCGAGGCCGTCAACCGCGGCGGCACGACGTTCCTGTTCCGCATCTCCGACGAGACCGGCGCCGACGTCGTCGACGTCGTCCGCGCCTACGTCATCATCCGCGACGCCTTCGGCCTGCCCGACCTGTGGCGCCGCATCGAAGCGCTCGACAACCAGGTACCGCAGGCCGCGCAGATCTCCGCGATGCTGGTGATCCGCCGTCTGCTCGACCGGGGTGTGCGCTGGCTCGTCCAGCACCGCCGCGGCCGGCTCGACGTGGCCGCCGAGATCGACCGGCTCCGGCCCGGCCTGGCCGTCCTCCAACCGAAGCTGCCCGAGCTGCTGACCGAGTCCGAGGCGGTCGGCTTCGAGCGGTTCTGCACCCAGCTGGCCGAGCAGGGCGTACCCGCATCGCTCGCGGTCGACGTCTCCGCGCCGATCTTCGGCTTCGGCCTGGTCGACGTCGTCGAGTGCGCCCGCGTCATGGGCACCAACCTGGTCGAGACCGCCCAGGTCTACTACGGGATCGCCGCGCAGCTGCACACCGACGAGATCCTCAACCAGATCTCGGCGCTGCCCAGGCGCAACCGCTGGCAGACGCTGGCGCGCTCGGCGCTGCGCTACGACCTGTACGGCGCGATGGCGGCCCTGACGACGAGCGCCCTGACCGCCAAGCCCGGCGCGCTGCCGTCCGAGGCGGTCGATCTGTGGGCCGAGCGCCACGCCGCCGAGATCGAGCGGATCCACCTCGCCGTCGACGAAGCCGAGCGCTCCGACGAGAAGCTCGCCGTCCTGTCGGTCGCACTGCGTCAGATCCGGAGCCTGGTCGAGACCGAACTGGACTAGGCTCATATGTCATGCCGAAGAGCCACACCCCCGGGGTGCCCAAACTGCTGCGGGTCCTCAACGACCAGGCGGCGCTGAAACTGCTGCTCGACGACGGTCCCCAGACCCGCGCCCAGCTGGCCGAGCGGACGTCGATGTCGAAGGTGACCGCCTCGCAGATGATGGAGCGCCTCCAGGGCCGCGGTCTGGTGGAGGTCGTCGGTTCGAAGTCCGGCGGCAGGGGCCCGAACGCGTCGCTGTACGCGGCGGTGCCCTCGTTCGCCTACGTCGTGGGCGTCGAGGTCGGCCCCGTGACGACCACGGGCGCGTGCGCGGACTTCACCGGCACGATCGTCGGTCGCGCCGAGATCGACATCGAGGGCTCGACCGATCCGGTGTCGGTGGTGCGCCGTGTCGTCACCGACTCGGTGGCCGACGCGGGCGTCGAGATGTCCAAGGTCGACCGCGTCGTCCTCGGCACCCCGGGCGTCATCGACCCGGCAAGCGGCGAGATCGGCTTCTCCTGGAACCTGCCGGCCTGGCATCGCGGGCTGCGGACGGCCCTGAACGAGGAGCTGGCCCCCGAGGTCGTCATCGAGAACGATGTCAACCTCGCCACCATCGCCGAGCAGCGCTCCGGCGGGGCCGGCGGCGCCTCCGACTTCGTGTACGCCTGGTACGGCGGGGGGCTGGGTCTCGGCGTCATCCTCGGCGGCGAGCTGTACCGGGGCGCCAGCGGCGCGGCCGGCGAGATCGGCTTCCTGCCCGTGCCCGGCGGCGAGCTGCCCACCGGCGGCGTCGTGACGCGACTGTCGAAGGGCTCCTACCAGCGTGTCATCGGCGGCGACGCCGTCCTCGGGATCGGCGCGAAGCACGGCTTCGCCGACGGCGAGCCCGAGGACGTCGTCACCGCGGCCGTGCGGGCCGGTGAGGAGGGGGCGGCCTGCCTCGACGAGATCGCGCGCGGCATCGCCCTGGGCATCGTCGCGGTCTGCGTGCTGTTCGACCCGACCGTGGTGGTGCTCGGCGGGCCGGTCGGGTACGCGGGCGGGCTGGAACTGGCGGGCCGCGTCGCGGCCCACACCACCCAGCTCGCGCCCGTCAACCCGAGCGTCGTGTCCGGCGCGGTCCCCGACGAACCGGTGATGCGCGGCGCGATCCTGCACGCGCTCGACGCGGTCCGCGCCGGACTGTTCGACTGACCTGCTAGGTCACGTCGCGCTTGGCGAACGACAGCGTGGCCAGCACCGTGAACACCAGGACGATCCCGCCGAGCAGCAGCCCGGCGTCGGTCGCCGTGATCGTCATCTGCTCCTCGACCGCGCCCGACCAGTCGTAGAGCGTGATCCGCCCGTCGATCCACGCGGCGACCCAGGTGTACAGCGAGAATCGGTCGGGGAACTTGACGTCGAGCGCGAAGCCGGTCATCTGTACCAGCAGGTCGCCGATGATGAGGTATCCGGCGATGACGCCGCCCGCGATCGCGGTGTGCCGCCCGAGCATCGCCAGCGCCGAGCCGAGCAGGGTCATGCCGAGGGCGAGCACGCCGGTGCGGCCGAGCGTTTCGAACGTGTCGCCCCACCACGCGCCGTTCAGCGTTCCGACCTCGCCGCGGACGGACGCGGTCAGGTACAGCAGTCCGAATCCGAGCACCAGCACGGTGAGGAGGCCGGCGACGCAGACGGTGAGCGCGGCGGCGAGCTTGGCGGCCCACACTTTCATGCGGTTCGGGTGCCACACCAGCAGGTTCGCCATGCCGCCGCTGGACCATTCGGCGCCGACCGCGGAGGCCGCCAGGAGCATCGTCAGCAGGCCGGTGACGATGCCGACGCCGACGAGCAGCAGGACGCCCTCGTCGTGGAACTTGAAGGTGTAGAAGTAGAGGTACTCCTCGGGCTCGGCGTCGGCCACGAAGAACTCCGCGCACAGCTGTTCGTGCGACAGATCCTGGTAGTACGGGTCCTCGGCCACCCAGGGGAACTCGGGGTGGTTCTCGAAGTAGTCCTCGTCGGCGATGCACTCGTCATACCGGCCGGCCTCCTTCTGCGCTTGGGCGAGCTCGGCGTCGCTCGGCCCGGTGCTGGAGTTGAACCACATGACGCCGGTCAACAGCAGTAGTCCGGCGAACGTGCAGATCCCGAAGATGAGCGTCATGCGGCGGCGGGCGATGCGGTGAAGTTCGGCTTGGAACAGGTTCATGACTGCTCGACTCCTGCGACGGTCTCGACGGCGGGGGCCGGCTGTCCGACCTGGACGGCCTGACCGGCTTGGGGGGCGGTTCCGGTGAGCTCGAGGAACACCGACTCCAGGTTCTTGGTCTCGCTCGTGAGCTCGGAGAGGTAGAGCCCGGCGTCGGCGAGCGTCTTGGTGACCCACGCGGCCTCGGGCGCGCCGGTCACCAGGAGCCGGTCGGTCTCGGCCTCGACCGTGACGCCGCCTCCGGCGGTCGCGAGCGCCTCGACGGCCTCGCGCAACTGCCCGGTGTCGGCGAAGCGGACGCTCAGCTGCGATCCCGAGTGCCCGGCGATGATGTCGGCGACCTTGCCGTCGACGATGCGCCGTCCCCTGGAGACGATCGTCATCGAGTCGCACAGCAGCTGCACTTCGGACAGCAGGTGGGAGGAGACGACGACGGTGACGCCCTGGTCGTGGGCCAGCCACTGGAGCAGGGACCGCATGTGGTGGATGCCGGCCGGGTCGAGTCCGTTGGCCGGCTCGTCGAGGACGAGCAGTTCGGGCTGCTTGAGCAGCGCCTGACCGACCGCCAGACGCTGGCGCATGCCCAGCGAGTATCCCTTGACCGACTGCTTTGCCTGGTCGCGCAGGCCGACCTGCTCGAGGACCTCGTCGACGCGGGTGGAGGGGATGCCGGCGCTCTCGGCGAGCACTTGCAGCGTGAGGCGGCCCGAGAAGTGCTTGAAGAACTGGGGGGACTCCACGACCGCGCCGATGCGGGAGACGACGTGGGGCAGGTGGGCGGGCACCGGCTCCCCGAAGATCCGCATGGTGCCGCCGTCGGTGCCGATGAGCCCGAGGAGCGCGCGGAGCGTGGTGGTCTTGCCCGAGCCGTTGGGCCCCAGGAAACCGTGGACCTGTCCGGCGGCGACCTCCATGTCGAGGCCGTCCAATGCGTTGTGGGGCTGGCGCAAGAGCTTGCGATAGGTCTTGCGCAGCCCCGAGATTTCGATGACTGGCGGCATGGGCTCACTTTCCTTGGCGGCTTTGGCCTGATCGGAGGAACATGGGAACTATACCGGGTATAGTGTCGCGTCACCGGCCGGCCCGGCCGCACCGAGCCGTACCGGCGCGCCCGTGGTTTCATTGACCCGTGGCTCAGTCTGAACGCGTCCTCGACCTGTCCGGCGTCACCGTCCGTCGCGGCGACAACCAGCTCCTCGACGGCATCGACTGGCAAGTCGACGCCGACCAGCGCTGGGTCGTCCTCGGCCCCAACGGCGCGGGAAAGACGACGCTGCTCAACCTAGCGGCCGCCCGCAACCACCCGACCTCCGGCACCATCGACATCCTCGGGCAGCGCCTCGGCCGCGTCGACGTGTTCGAGCTGCGGCCTCTCATCGGCCTGACGACCACCCAGATCGCCGAGTCGATCCCCGGCGACGAGACCGCCCTCGACGTCGTCCGCACCGCCGCGTGGGGCCGCGTCGGCCGCTGGCGCGAGGACTACGACGAGCTCGACGACGACCGCGCCATGTCGCTGCTGCGCTGGCTCGGCATCGCGCCGCTCGCCGGGCGACGGTTCGGCACCCTCTCCGAAGGCGAGCGCAAGCGCGTCCAGATCGCCCGCGCCCTCATGACCGATCCGGAGCTGCTGCTCTTGGACGAGCCCGCCGCCGGACTCGACCTCGGCGCCCGCGAGGCCCTGGTCGCGACCCTCTCCGGGCTCGCCGAGGACGCGGACGCGCCCGCCATGGTCCTCGTGACCCACCACGTCGAAGAGATCCCGCCCGGCTTCACGCACGCGCTCATCCTCTCGGCCGGCGGCGTCGTCGCCGCCGGACCCCTCGGCGAAGCGCTCACTTCCGCATCGCTCTCCAAGGCCTTCGGTCTGCCGCTGACGTTGACCGCCAACGGCAGCCGATACACCGCTATCGCCGCTTAGCCGCCTGTGCGGACCGCGAGCGACTCGCACGAGGCGCGGACCTCGGATACGCTGTTGC
The DNA here is from genome assembly GCF_054776215.1 of Glycomyces tarimensis. Lineage (NCBI taxonomy): Bacteria > Bacillati > Actinomycetota > Actinomycetes > Glycomycetales > Glycomycetaceae > Glycomyces > Glycomyces tarimensis. The sequence continues at coordinate 25,706 of NZ_BAAHCB010000029.1, read as the reverse complement.
CCGTGAGATTTCGGTGGTGGCGCGCATCAGGCCTGCTCGTGGCCGCGTCGGTCGCAATCGTCTATGTGGCCGGCATCACTCGACTCGGCGAGGCCGAGGCGGAACCCGTCCAAGCGGTGCCGGTGCTCGCCGGCGACGTCGACGAACAGCTCCTCGCCCTCCAGGCGGACACCCCCGTCGAAGGCGAGGACCCCGACACGGCACTCGCCGCGGCCCTGGACGACTCGGAGCTGGCGGCCGAACTCATCGCCGCCGAGCCCGAGGCGGCCGACGGCGAACTGGCCGGGGCGCTGGCGACCCTCCAGGACGCCTCCGGCGACCTCGACCCGGTCGACGTAGGGGCGTTCTTCGACGACCTCGGCGAGGAGAACACCGCCTGGCTGTCGGTCATGTACCCCTCCGTCATCGCCTACCTGCCGGGGGCGCCGTTCGACGCGCGCATCGCCGCGAACAGGATCGTCGTCGAGGCCTCCACTGAGGCCTCCACCGAGTTCCACTCCCCGGAGCGGCCGTGGACCGAGGCCTCCGAGCGCCCGCCCCGCGACGAGCTCGCCGAGCTCGTCGACTCCGACCGCGAGTTCATCTCGCTCGACCCGTACAACAACGCCGGCGGCGGCTCGTGGATCGAAGTCCTCGGCGACTTGGAGACGGCCTCCCAGGTCACGGTGCTCGTCCCCGGCGGCTCGGCCGAGCTGTCCAGCGCGAACTTCAACCTCTACTACAACCGTGCCAAGACCTTCGTCGACGCCGCCGAGGGCGAACTCGCGGTCGTGGTGTGGGCCGGCGCGTCGTGGCCGTCGGGCTGGATCGAGGAGTCGTGGGCGTCCTGGTCGCAGGTCGCCGCCGAGAACCTCGCCTCGTTCACCTTCGACCTGCGCGCCCAGATCGACGCGGGCACGCCGATCACGCTCGCCGGTCATTCCTACGGCGGCGCCGTCATCGGCCTGGCCGAGACCTACGACATCGACGCCGACCGCGTCCTGCACATCGCCTCGGCAGGCATGGGCTACGACGTCTACAGCCCGGAAGACCTGAGCGAGCCGTGCCGGACGCGCTACTCGATCACCGCGCCGGGCGACCCGATCTCCTACGTCCAGGGGATGCCGTACGTGCCGCTGCTCGGGCACGGCGCCGATCCCGACGACTTCCCCGGCACGCTCAACCTCGCCGCCGGGAGCCTGCCCGACGGCCCCGCCGCGGTCGACGACTACGGGGTCAGCCTGGAGGAGCGTGGCATCGCGGGCAAGGCCGTCGAAGGCGTCCACTCGCATTCGGAGATCTTCTACCCCGGGTCGGACGCGTGGGACAACATCCTCGCGGTGCTGCTCGGGCAGGAGCCGGAACTGGCCGAAGAACAGCCCAGCGCCGTCGCCGACTGCTGAGGAGGCACCGGGCGATGAACCCCGCGGGCAGTGGGGCCGCGGCCCGGATCGCAGTACCGGCGAACGCGCCGCTCGGCACCCCCGAGCGCTCCCTTTCACGATTTCCGTTGAGCCCCATATGAGCAGGACCCTATAGAATGGACCGGCCCATCTGCGCCTCGGTGAAGCGACCTGGAAGGAAGCCCATTGCCACTCCCGATCCGCTGGACCGCCGCCCTCGCGCCACTGCTCCTGCTGACCGCATGCGCCTACGACGCGCCCGAGCGCGTGCCCGTCCCCTCGGAGACCGAGACCGCCGCGCCGACACCGCAGGAGAGCACACCGCCGGACATCGACTTCTCCGCGTTCAACCAGGGCGAGATCCCCGCCGAGCGACCCGAAGGCGACCTCAGCGCCCTGCCGGCCGCGCCCGATGAGTCGGCATCGCTGAGCGACCGGCTCGCCTGGGAGGCGCTCCGGGAGGTCACCGAGTTCGCCGACCGCGTCGACCCGGACGCGAGCGCCTCCTGTCCCGAGATCAGCGGCGAGGCCGGCGAGTCGGTCACCTGCACGGTTGAGTTCTACGGCAAGCAGTACGGCTATGACGTCTTCGTCTACGACAGCGTCGGAACCGGCATCACCGACGGGCAGAACGAGTCCGGATACGTCACGTACAAGGCCGAACTGACCAGCGCGCCGGTCTTCAGGGACCGCATCGAGTCGCTCTTTCGCTTCCAGTACGAGACCGACTACGCGATCTGCGACATGGACGATCACGTCCGGGTGCCGTTCACCGAACTGAACACTGAACCCTCGCCGATCAGGGGCGTTCACCTGCTCACCGGCTTCGAGTGCCGCGTGCTCGACGCCGAGACCGGCGAAGTCACGGCGATCGAGCTCGTCCTGCGCGACACGGGCTCGCCGGACTTCCCGCAAGACTCCTACTGAGCGCGGGTCGGTCGAAGCGGTCCGCTAGTCGCGCTCGAGCAGCATCGGCAGGTGCCGCTCGACCACCGGCGTCACTTCTTCGACGGTGACCTCGCGGCCGAGCTCGGCCGACAGGCTCGTGACGTCCGCGTCCGTGATCGCGCACGGCGCGATCCGGTCCCATGCGGTCATGTCCGGGTTGCAGTTCAGGGCGAAGCCGTGCATGGTCGTCGCCCACCGCACGCGCACGCCGATCGCGCAGATCTTGCGCTCGGGGCCCTTGTCGTCGGCCGGCAGCCACACGCCGGTGCGGTCGCGCAGCCGTCCCCTCGCGGAGGCCACGCCGAACTCGTGGCAGACCGCCGAGATCATGTCCTCGACCCGCCGCACGTAGGCGACGACGTCGACCTTCTTGCGCAGTTTCATGATCGGGTAGCCGACGAGCTGCCCGGGTCCGTGCCAGGTGATCTGACCGCCACGGTCGACGGTGACGACGGGGGTGCCGTCCTGCGGCAGCGTCCACGGCTCGGTGCGCTTCCCGGCGGTGTACACGCTCGGGTGCTGGAGCAGCAGCACGGTGTCGCCGATCGCATCGTCGATGCGGCGCTGCTGGAGCGTCTTCTGGTAGTCCCAGGCCTGCTGGTACTCGACCACTCCCGGCTTCTCGACGGCGATCGATCCGGTCTCCACTGGCACCCGCGGGCTGTCCATCGGCACGGTCATGGATGCAAACCTAATCCGCTCGGCGACGGTGGACAACGTCTGCCGCGCCACTCACCCGCGCCGCCGTACAAGCCGCCCGTGTCCGGCGAAAGTCGGCGCGATTGCGAACATAACGGTTCGGATACTATGTGGCGTCATGACGGCGCGTAGGGGTGTCTGTGTGGTTGGGGCACCGTAGAGTGCTTTCATCCCCCTAGGTTTGCACACGGTGGAGCCGGCCAGCCGTACATCTGAACAGCGGTGGCGCCTGCGAGCCGTGACCTTTGCACCCGCCCGTGCCCGCTGTGCTGCGGCGCATACATTTCTATGAACGGAGAACGAGATGCTGAGGAAAGCTTCGCGCTTGATCGCACCGATCGCGGTTGGCGCATTGCTGGCCACAGCCGGCTGCAACGTCGGCTCCGAGGACACTTCAGGCGACAATGGTGACATCGGCGCCCTGGAGACCATGACCATGGGCACCGGCTCGGTGGGCGGCACCTACTACCCGCTCGGCGGCGCCATCGCCCAGATGTGGAACAACAGCATCGACGACCTCACCGTCTCCACGATCGCCACCGGTGCCTCCGTCGAGAACCTGACGCTGATGGACTCGGGGGACATCCAGCTCGCGATGGCCGTCAACGGCACCGCCACCCAGGCCGCCAACGGCACGGGTCCGTTCGAGGACACCGGCGCGCTCGAGGACGTCACGTTCCTCGGCAATATCTACCCCGAGGTCATGCAGATCGTCGCGACCGCCGACTCCGGCATCGAGACCGTCGCCGACCTGGACGGCAAGCGGGTCGCGATCGGCCCCGACGGCTCGGGCACCCAGATCCTCACGCAGACGATCCTCGACGCCGCCGGCGTCACCCCGTCCGAGACCTTCGCCGACGGCTTCGGCGACGCTGCCGCCAAGCTGCGCGACGGCCAGGTCGACGCGGCGTTCGGCATCCTCGCGGTGCCCGACTCCTCGCTGTCCGAGGTCGCGCAGAACGCCGACGTCACCATGGTGTCGATCCCCGACGACATCCGCGAGACGCTCAAGTCGGACGACCCGACCCTGAGCGACAAGGAGATCCCCGGCGGCACCTACGAGGGCATCGACAACGACGCCGTCACCGTGACCGCCTGGGCGAGCCTGTACGGCCCGGCCGGCCTCGACGAGGACCAGGTCTACGAGCTCGTCAAGGCGATGTACGAGAACACCGGCGACATCGACAACGCGGTCGCCGACCAGATCGCGATCGAGACCGCCCTCGACGGCCTGGTCGACATCGACGTCCACCCGGGCGCCCAGCGCTACTACGACGAAGTGGGTGCCGAGTAACAGCGAATCCCGTCATGGGATTCTGAGACCGTTCAGCGGCGAGTCGGCCACACGCCGGCTCGCCGCTCCTGCCGTACCGCCCACCCCTGTCGTCACCCGAGAACCCCGAAGGTCGACTTCCCGAAAGGCACGAGAACAAGCATGAGCGACGAATCCCGCGGCAAGGCGACGACCGTCGCCTACGACGCCGACGAGGCGGCCGCTGACATCAGGGGGATGCTCGAGGCGGAGCCCGTCACGGTCGTCGGTCCGCTCCGAACCGAGCTCCACCCGTTCTGGAAGTGGCTGGTCTGGGCCCTCGGCGTGGGCATGAGCTGCTTCCACCTCTACACCGCCTGGCGGGGCACCCTTCCCACCATCGAGCAGGGCGCGGTGCACCTCGGCTTCGGGCTGGCGCTCATCTTCCTGGTCTACAAGTCCAACCGCAACGCCGAGAAGGAACGGCGGCGCGGCCTGTACTGGACCATCGGCGGCCTCGCGGCCATCGCGTTCCTCTACGCCGCGGCGGGCACCGGTCTCATGATCCTGCTGCCGAGCGCCGCGGTCCTGGTCCTCGTCCAGATCACCCGGTACGTCCGGATGAACATCGGCGGCATGCCGATCGCGGACGCGCTCCTGGCCGGCCTCGGCGTCTGGGCCTCCCTGTGGGTCTACTCCAACTCCTCGGAGTTCTCCGGATTCATCATCGCGGGCTTCTCGGCGACGGCGTACGTCGCCGCGACCGTCGGGACGCTCCTGGTCCTGGTCGCCGCCGCCCGCGCGGTCGGCGTGGCGCTGACCATCGTGTGCACCGCGATGATCGCCTACGCCCTGTTCGGCCGCAACATGCCCGACTTCCTCTTCCACAGCGGCAAGGACCCCGACCAGATCCTCGACTACAGCTTCCTGGGCTCGGAGGGCATCTTCGGCATCCCGCTCCAGGTCTCGTCGACGTTCGTGTTCCTGTACATGGTGTTCGCCGCGCTCCTCCAGCGCACCGGCATGGAGCGGTTCTTCACGAACCTCGCGCTCGGCATCGCCGGCGGCCGGGTCGGCGGCACCGCCAAGGTCGCCGTCATCACCTCGGTCTTCTCGGGCACGATCACCGGCTCCTCGGTGGCCAACACGGTCTCCAACGGCGCCTTCACGATCCCGATGATGAAGAAGGCCGGCTACAACAGGGAGTTCTCCGGGGCGGTCGAGTCCGCCTCGTCCACCGGCGGCCAGATCATGCCCCCGGTCATGGGCTCGGCGGCGTTCATCATGCTGGCGATGGTCGGCAACGGCATCAGGTACTCCGACATCATCCTGGCCGCGCTCATCCCGGCGCTGCTGTTCTTCGTCGCCCAGTACATCGTCGTCCACTTCGTCTCCAGGCGCGCCGGGATTCTCGGCCTTCCCAAGGGCCAGCTGCCCCGGCTCGTCCCGCTGCTGATCTCCAAGGGCTACCTGCTGATCCCGCTGGTCTTCATCTTCGTGATCCTGTCGATCGGGTACACCCCGATGCGCGCGGCGTTCATCGCGATCCTGGCCACCGTGGGCCTCAACATCGTCGTGCAGCTCGTCTGGATCGCCTTCAAGGGCATCGCGGGCTGGAAGGCGATGCCCGACAAGCTCACCCCGATGGCGCTGCTCGACGGGCTCTCGGACGCCGCGAGGATGTCCCTGCCGATCGTCGCGGCCACCGCTGCCGCCGGCCTGATCTCGGGCACCATCAACACCACGGCGCTCGGCCTGAAGATCGGCGACGGCCTGATCGACCTGGGCAACACGCTCTCGCGGTTCCTGCCGTTCGACAACTCGCAGCTCTACCTGGTCATGTTCTTCACCATGATCGCCTGCCTCATCCTGGGCATGGGTCTGCCGACCACCGCGAACTACGTGGTCATGGCCGTCGTCGCGGTCCCGGCGCTGCTGCCGCTCATCGAGGTGCGCTACGCCGACATGGGCCTGGAGGCGTTCCAGCTGGCACTGATCGTCCACCTGTTCGTGTTCTACTTCGGCGTGATGGCCGACATCACCCCACCGGTGTGCCTGGCGGCGTTCGCCGCCGCGGGCATCTCCGGCGGCAGCCCGGTCAAGACCGGCGTCCAGTCCATGCGCATCGCGATCTCGGGGTTCATCGTCCCGTTCGCCTTCGTGCTGTCGCCGGGGCTGCTGCTGTTCGGCGAGTCGTGGTACTCGGTGGTGCTGAGCGTGGCCACCGCGCTCCTCGGCGTCGCGATGCTCGGCGTCGCCATGGCCGGGTACATGAGCACCGTCCTCAACTGGATCGAGCGCACCGGGCTGTTCGTGGCCGCGGTGCTGCTGCTCAACGGCACCTACACGACCGACGTCATCGGCCTGGCCCTCATCGCGGTCATCGCCGTCCTCCAGTACCGGCGCAGCAGGCGCGACGACGGCTCGGTCCCTCTGGGGAGCGTGCCGGGCCCCGATCCCGCCCCCGCGCAGCAGCAGTCGGACGCCAAGAAGCCCGACGGTGAGAAGGCGATGCCCTCGGCCGAGTAGCCGAGCACGCCAACGATCGAGCCCGCCGAGAGACGCTCTCGGCGGGCTCTTCTGTATGAGACCCAGTCGCATTGCGCGTCTGTTAGCCTCTTCTTGATATCAACAATCGTTTTCAACAAGTGGGGGACCTTCCGCAATGAAACTCGCCTTCGTCGGTAAGGGCGGTTCGGGCAAGACCACCATGGCGTCGCTGTTCGCGCGGCGCGCCGCCTCGCTCGGCCACGCCGTGATGGCCGTCGACGCCGACATCAACCAGCACCTCGCCGCCGCGCTCGGCCTCGATCCCGAGGCCGCCGCGATGGGGCCGGTGCTGGGAGAGCGCCTCGGCGACATCAAGGAGTACCTGCGCGGGAGCAACCCGCTCATCCCGTCGGCGGACCTGATGCTCAAGACCACACCGCCCGGTCCGGGCTCGCGGCTGCTCACCGTGGCCGAGTCCGGCCCGCTCTTCGACGAGCTCTTCACCGAGGCCGACGGCATCCGCTTCGCCGCGACCGGCGGTTTCGCAGGCGACGACCTCGGCGTCGCCTGCTACCACTCGAAGGTCGGCGCGGTCGAGCTCATGCTCAACCACATGATCGACGGGACGGACGAGTTCGTCATCGTCGACATGGTCGCGGGCGCGGAGGCCTTCGCCTCGGGCATGTTCACCCGCTTCGACCACACCTTCCTGGTGTGCGAGCCGACCCTGCGCAGCGTCGGCGTCTACAAGCAGTACGTCGGCTACGCCGAGGACTACGACGTGGACATCGCCGTCATCGGCAACAAGATCGACGACGAGGAGGACGTGGACTTCCTGCGCGAGCACGTCGGCGAGGCGCTCATCGGCTGGTGTTCGCGTTCGCGCTACGTCAAGGCCGCCGAGCGCGGCTCGGTCGGCCCCATCGAGGAGCTCGAGGATGCCAACCTGGCCGTCCTCGACGCCGCCCGGGAGCGGGCCGTCGCCGCCGGCAAGGACTGGCCGAAGTTCACCCGCCAGGCCCACGAGTTCCACCGCAAGGCCGCCGCGGCCTGGGGCAACGAGCGCGCCGGGGTGGACCTCGCCGAGCAGATCGTCCCGGACTTCGTGCTGGGGGAGCACCTCCTGAACGCCCAGCCTGTCTAGACGGGCTGCATCTGAAACCTGAATACGTCGATTACCCGACAGCGGAGCGTGACGATTCCGCGCACAATGAACCGGATTCGAATCGAGAGGAGAACTGCATGTCCCTTGATGTCTCAGAGGACCTGCTCAACAAAGCCGAGGCCGGTGAGGTCAGCGACGCGGAATTCATCGACTGCGTGAAGCACTCGCTGCCCTTCGCCTGGGAGCTCGTCAGCAACGTGGTGGCGGATCTGAAGAACGGCGTGGCGGCGTCGACCGGCTCCACCCGGTTCGCCGACAACACCACGCCGCCGCCGGACGAGCGGGCGAGAGGCCAGCTGCTGCGCGCGCTGGCCTCGGACTCGATGCGCGGCGCGCTGGAGCGCCACTTCGGGGTGAAGCTGGCCTTCCAGAACTGCCACCGCGTGGCCGCGTTCCCGCCTTCGGAGGTCGACTCCGACACGTACCGCAAGTTCATCTCCCCACGTGGACAGCTGCTCAACCAGTCGCCCGAGCTGCGCGACTGCTAGCGGCGTCAGACGCCGGTGGGGCCGGGGTGGGCAATGACCTCGGCTCCATCGGCCCCCGCCACCCGCCTCATTCCGGGCGCCATGCTCACCGTCGGCCGCACTATTCGGGCTTGCGGGTGATGAGGAAGTCCCGCACCAGCTCCTCGCCCTGCTTCACCAAGGGGCGCAACATCTTCAAGCGCGAGAGGGCCACCACCCTCGCCACCAGCGGCGCGGTCCGGCGCGCCAGCTCGCGCGACTTCTCCTGGCCTTCGGAGCCGTCGTAGACCCAGTACAGGACCACCACCATCTGGTGCAGCCACAGCATCTCCGGGAGGATGTCGGCCATGTCCTTCGGCACCCGGGTCTTCGACCCCTCCAGCACCTCTCGGTAGAGCGCGATGTCCCGGTCCCGGCTCTCCGAGGACTCCTCGGAGAACGGGCTCAGCGGGCTGTTGGGGTCGGCGGCGTTGCGGAAGAACTGCCCGGCGAAGTCGTGGTACGGCCCGGCGATATCCAGCCAGGCCAGCAGGGCCGCCTCGATGCGTTCGGCGAGCGTCTCCTTGCCCTCCAGCGCCTGCGGCGCCAGCTCGGCGTGGCGCATGGTGGCCTGCTCGTAGAAGCCCTGGATCAGGTGCTCCTTGGACTTGAAGTAGTAGTAGGCGTTGCCCACCGACACCCCCGCCTCGGCGGCGATCGCCCGCATCGTGGTGCCGTCGTAGCCGCGTTCGGCGAACATGTCGAGCGCGACGTCGATGATGCGTTGACGCGTCCGCTCGCCCTTCGTCGTCGCGCGAGCGGAGCCGTCGCTGGAAGCCTCTTTGCTCACGCAAGCGATCCTACTTCGGGCCTAGCGTGTCATCGCCCCAGTGATGAGCGGCCCGGCCGACCGTCCTCCGGGACACCGGCGGAGCGACACCTGGAATCGGCGGCCCGGTCGTTAGGGTTGTGGCATGACTGTTGCCGTGCGTGTGATCCCCTGCCTGGACGTCGACGCCGGACGCGTCGTCAAGGGCGTCAACTTCGAGAACCTGCGTGACGCGGGCGACCCCGTCGAGCTCGCCGCCGCCTACGACGCGGCCGGCGCCGACGAGCTCACCTTCCTCGACGTCACCGCCTCCTCCGACGGGCGCGCCACCATGTACGAGGTGGTCGCCCGCACCGCCGAGCAGGTCTTCATCCCCCTCACCGTCGGCGGCGGCGTCCGCACCGCCGACGATGTCGACCGACTGCTGCGAGCCGGGGCCGACAAGGTCGGCGTCAACACCGCGGCCATCGCTCGCCCGGAGGTCATCTCCGAGATCGCCGACCGCTTCGGCAATCAGGTCCTCGTGCTGTCCGCCGACGTCGCCTCCGGTGCCGGAACCGACTCCGGCTGGGAGGTCACCACCCACGGCGGGCGCAAGCGCACCGGCATCGACGCCGTCGAGTGGTGCCACCGCGCCGCCGAACTCGGCGCCGGCGAGATCCTGCTCAACTCCATCGACGCCGACGGCACCAAGGCCGGCTTCGACCTGCCGCTCATCGCCGCCGTCCGCGCGGTCGTCGGCATCCCCGTCATCGCCTCCGGCGGCGCCGGTAAGGCCGCCGACTTCCCGCCCGCCGTCGAAGCCGGCGCCGACGCCGTGCTCGCCGCCTCGATCTTCCACTTCGGTGACGTGTCGATCGGCGAGGTCAAAGGCGAACTCGCCGAGGCCGGCCACCCCGTGCGGTAGCGTCGTGCGTTAGCGCTCCCATGTGGCGTTCACCGCATCGGTGTGGGTTTTTCACACCGGAATGGTGACGAACCGGTCTATCTCGGCTCTTCGAATCCGGCCAGGATGAGTACCAGCAATCCTGGACCGAGAGGGAGCCGAAATGGGCGATCGCTACGAGACCTACAGCATGGCCGACCCGACCTTCTACGACGCCATGCACTCCGAGCGATCCGCGGGCGCGCCCTTCGACGTCGCCTCCCGGCCGCTTCCGGCCGGCTGGGAGCGCTCCGAACAGGACGACTGGCTGACCATCCGCTCCGGGGCGCCGCTCCCCGAGCAGGGCTGGAAGATCCACGCCTCCGCCGCGCCCGAGAGCGCCGACAAGGTCCTCGAGACCACGTGGGATTACTGCCTCGCCGCGGGCGTCCAGTTCAAGTTCCTCCGCTCGCCCGCCGCCCTGACCGCCCGGCTCTCCAAGTACGCCCCGCGCAGCTCGGCCGGCAAACTCATCACGATCTACCCCGCCGACGACGCCGAGTGCGAACGCATCCTGAACGAGCTCGGCGCGCTCCTCGAAGGCGTGAGCGGTCCCTACATCCTCTCCGACCTGCGCTGGGGGAGCGGACCGCTCCACGTCCGCTACGGCGCCTTCGCCAACCGCTACACCGTCGACGGCAACGGCCAGGTCGTTCCCGCCTTCACCGGGCCCGACGGCGAGCTCATCCCCGACCGCCGGGACCCCGTCTTCCGGGTGCCCGAATGGGTCGACCTCCCCGAGTTCCTCACACCGCACCTCAAGGCCCGCAACGCCGTCACGGTCACCGATCTGCCCTACGAGATCGACCGCGTCCTGCACTTCTCCAACGGCGGCGGCATCTACCTCGCCCGGGACACGCGCACCGGCGACCGCGTCGTCCTCAAGGAGGGCCGCCCCCACGCCGGCCTGGACGCCTGGGGCCACGACGCCGTCCGCAGAGTCGAGCACGAGCACGACATCCTCACCCGGCTCGACGGCATCGACGGCGTCCCCCGCGCCCGCGACCTGTTCTGGCTCGGCGAACACCGCTTCCTCGCCATGGAGCACATCGAAGGCGAGGTCCTCAGCAAGGCCGTCGTCAGCCGCTACCCCCTCGTCGACCCCACCGCCGGCGAGGTCGACTACGCCGCCTTCACCGACTGGGCCACCGACGCGCACGCACAGATCGCGCGCACCCTCGAAGCGATCCACGACCGCGGCATCGCCTACGGCGACCTCCACCTGTTCAACGTCATCGAACGGCCCGACGGGCGCATGTGCCTGCTCGACTTCGAAGTCGCCGGCGACGCCGACACCACCCGCCGCGCCGGCCTGGGCAACCAGGGCTTCGCCGCCCCGCGCTCGATGACCGGCGCCGCCGCCGACCGCTACTCCCTCGCCTGCCTCAAGCTGGCCCTGTTCCTGCCGATGACCAACCTCCTCGGCCTGCACCGCGTCAAGGCCCGCCACTTCGCCGAGATCATCGCCGAGCACTTCCCCGTCCCCGACGGCTACCTCGACGACGCCGTCGACCTCATCGCACCGCCCGAGACCATCGCCGAGCCGTCCCCGGTCATCGAGCCCGACCCCACCGTCTGGCCCGAACTTCGGGACGACTTGGCCCGCGCCATCGTCGCCAGCGCCACCCCCGAGCGCGACGACCGGCTCTTCCCCGGCGACGTCCAGCAGTTCGCCGCGGGAGGACTCGGCCTCGCCTGGGGCGCTGCGGGCGTCCTCTACGCGCTGGCCGCCACCGGCGCCGGACGCTGGGAGTCCTTCGAACGCTGGCTGATCGACCGCGCCACCAATCCCGCGCCCGGCACCCGCATGGGCCTGTACGACGGCCTGCACGGCGCGGCCTTCGCACTCGACTTCCTCGACCACCGCCAGGCGGCGATGGACGTCATGGACGTGTTCCTCGCCGAGGACTGGCACTCGCTCGGCTCCGACCTGGCCGGCGGGCTCTCCGGAGCCGGACTCAACCTGCTGGGCCTGGCCCGCTCGACCGACGAGGTCGAGCTGTACGCCGCCGGTCTGCGATGCGCCGAACTCGTCGCCGAACGCCTCCCGACCGAACCGGTCGGCGACGTCAGCGGCGGCGAGCGACCCTTCGCGGGGCTGATGCGCGGCGGCGCCGGCCGGGCGCTGCTGCTCATGCGCGCCTACGACGAGACCGCCGACGACTCGTTCCTCGACGCGGCCGAGCTCGCGCTCGGGCAGGACCTGCGCCGCTGCGTCGTGCGCGACAACGGCTCCATGGAGGTCAACGAGGGCTGGCGCACCATGCCCTACCTCGAGACCGGCAGCGTCGGCATCGGCATCGCGCTCGAGGCCTACCTGCGGCGGCGCCCGAGCGAGCCGTTCACGAAGGCCGCCGAGCAGATCGAGCGGGCCGCCCACTCGCCGATGTACATCCTGCCGGGCCTGTTCACCGGGCGCGCCGGCATCCTGCTCTACCTCGCGGGCCGCACGCCCGAGCCGCTGTCGAACCCGCTCGTGCGCCACCAGCTCCGGGCGCTGTCGTGGCACACGCTGCCCTACGGGGGCGGCATGGCCTTCCCCGGGACGGGTCTGCTGCGCCTCTCGATGGACCTGGCCACCGGCGGTGCGGGCGTCCTGCTCGCGCTCGGATCGGTGCTGCACCCCGAACCGATCGGACTGCCGCTGATGCCGCAGTCCTGGTCCCTTGCCCCGCAATCTCCGGCGCCGACGGCGCCGGTGGACGAAACAACCCGTTGATCGAACAAAGAAAGGAAGGAGAGCGACATGGCACTTCTCGACCTCCAAGGTATGGAGAGCAAAGACGAAATGTCCGCCGCCGGAAGCAGCGCCAGCGGGCACAGCTGCCCCAGCAACCTGAGCGCGACGCTGTGCGAGGGCACCAGCGGCCTGAGCGTCCTGCTCTGCCACTAGTCCGCGTCCAAGCGGTCATCGGCAACCAGTTGTCGACGATGCAGTGAATCCGCCGGGGTCCGGTCGCCATGCGCGCCCGGGCCCCGGCCCCGCGAACGGAGGGGCCCTTGTCCTCAGTGAGCAGCGCGCCGGACGCGATGTCGTTCGGCGCGGTCGTCACCCGAGCCCGGCGCTGGCTGCCGCTGATCGCGGGCGCCTCGCTCCTCGGCTCGCTCGCGACGCTCGCCCTGCCGCTGGCGCTCGCCGGCGCGGTCGACGCCCTCGTCGCGGGCAGGGACGCCACCGGGCCGATGGCCTTGGCCGCCGCGCTCATCGGCGTCGGCGTCGCCTGCGAACTGGTCGACGCCTTCGCCGGCACGGCCTGCACCGCGGGCGTCTCGGCCTGGCTGCGCCGCCGCCTCACCCGGCACGTCCTCGCGCTCGGTCCGCACCGCCTGCGCCGGTTCGAGACCGGCGATCTGACGGCGCGCGTGTCGGCGAACTGCGCCGACGCCGCACAGGCCGGACCGGCGGCGGTCGCCACGGTGACCGCGCTGCTGCCTTCGGCCGGGAGCCTGGTCATGCTCGCCTATCTCGACTGGTGGCCCGCCGTGGCGTTCGTCGCCGGCCTGGCGCTGGTCGCGGTCGTCCTGCGCCTGTTCACCGTGCGGACGACCGCGGCGGTGGCCTCCTATCAGCGGCTTCAGGGCGGCATCGCCGCCCGCCTGTCCGAGGCGATCGAGGGCCGCCGCACCATCGCCGCCGCGGGCTCGGCCGACCGCGAACGGGCCAGGGTGCTGGCCGACCTGCCGCGCCTCGCCGCCTGCGGTGCCGAGACCTGGCGGGTCCTCGCGGCCGCGGGGGCCCAGTCCGCGCTCGTCGGGCCGCTCGCGACCGTGGGCGTGCTGCTCGCGGCCGGCGCGGCGCTCGCCGCAGGCCGCCTCAGCGCCGGCGAGATGCTCGCCTGCGCCCAGTACGCGATGACCGGTGCCGGAGTCGGCGCCCTAACGGGGGTCTTCGCGACCTTGGCGCGCGCCCGCGCCGGTGTTCGCCGGGTGGCCGAGGTGACCGACGTCCCGGCCGTCCGCTACGGCGACCGGGAACTGCCCGAAGGCGGCGGACGACTGGAGTTCCGCTCGGTGTCGGCCCGCGAAGGCGAGGCGACGCTGCTCGACGGCGTGGACCTGGTGATCCCCGGCGGAACCGTCGCCGCCGTGGTCGGCGCGTCGGGGGCCGGGAAAACGGTGCTGGCCCACCTCGCCGCCCGGCTCCGCGATCCCGATGGAGGCGAGGTCGTCCTCGACGGCGTCCCCTTGCGGGCCCTGAGCCATGACGCGTTGCGCGCCTCGATCGGCTACGCCTCGCAGCGGCCGATCCTGGTCGGCGACACGATCGCCGACACGATCGGACCCGGCCGCGGCGAGGCCGAACTCGAGGCGGCGGCCCGCGCGAACGACGCCGACGGCTTCATCCGCCGCCTGCCGGTCGGCTACGGGACGCCGCTCGAGGACGCCCCGATGTCCGGCGGCGAGGCGCAGCGCCTCGGACTGGCCCGCGCGTGGCACGCCGAGCGGCTCCTGGTGCTCGACGATGCGACCTCCAATCTCGACACGGTCACCGAGATGCGGATCGTCGACGCGCTCACCGCCTCGGACGAGACGCGACCGCGCACGCGCATCGTGGTCACGCACCGCGCCGCCACCGCCGCCCGAGCCGACCTCGTCGTCTGGCTCGAGGCCGGCCGCGTCCGGGCGCTCGCCTCCCACGCCGAACTCCTATTCCACCCCGACTACCGGGAGGCTTTCCGGTGAAGCGTGAACGGCGCGATACGGCTTTGACCCCGACTGCCGGGAGGCCTTGCGGTGAAGCGTGAACTGCGATACGGGGCGGGTGGTCTGCGGGCCCGTCCGCTGGCGGCGATGCTCGCCTGGTCGGTCCCGCAGGCGTTGCCGGCGGCCGTCTCCGGGGCTGTCGTCGCCCGCGCCGTCGATGACGGCTTCCTGGCCGGCCGGCCCTGGACCGGCGCGGCGTGGCTGGCGTCCCTGCTGGCCGCGGCCGTCGTCGGCGCGGTCGGCAGCCGCATGGTCTACGCGCGCACCGGAGACCTCGTCGAACCGTTCCGCGACACGCTGGTGCGGCGGACGGTGGGCTCGGCGCTGCGCGATGCCGTAAAGGGCCGCCCCGACGAAGGCGCGGTCGCGCGGCTGACGCGGCAGGTCGAGATCGTCCGCGACTCCTACGCCGGCCTCATCGTCGCCGTCCGCGGCTTCGCCGTCACGTCCGTGGGCGTCGCGGGCGGGCTGCTCTCGCTGTCCCCGCGGGTGGCGGCGGTGGCCCTGCCGCCGTTCTTCCTCGGGCTGGTGGCCTTCGTGGCCACTCTCGGCATCTCGGCCGAGCGCCACCGGCGAGCGGTCGCCGCCGACGAGCGCCTGGCCGGCCGGGCCGCGGCCGTGATCGGCGGCGCCGCCGACCTGGCCGCCTGCCGCAACGAGCCGCACGGCGAGGCGATGGCGGAACCGGCGATCGTCGAGCAGGCCCGCGCGGAGCGCTCGCTGGCCGCCGCCGCGGTCATCCGGGCCACGTGCTTCGCCGTCGGAGGGTGGCTGCCGCTGGTCGCGATCCTGGCCGCCGGGCCCTGGCTCATCGCCTCGGGCCTGAGCGCCGGGGCACTCACCGGCGCGCTTCTGTACGTCCTGTTCGGACTCCAGCCGGCGCTCAACGGCTTCATCTCCGGTGTCGGCGGCAGCGGCCTGCGCTTCGTCGTCACACTCGGGCGCATCCTCGACGCCACCGAAGCCGAACCGCCCTCGGCCTCGAACCCCGCCTCGAGCCGTCCGGCACCGGAACCGGCACCGGACCTCGAAGTCAAGGGATTGACCTTCGCCTACGGCCCGCACGCCGAACCGGTCGTCAAGGGCCTCGACCTGACCGTGCCCTCCGGGGACCACCTCGCGATCGTCGGGCCCAGCGGCATCGGCAAGTCGACCCTGGCCGGCCTGCTGTGCGGCCTGCTCCGCCCCGGCGCCGGCAAGGTCCTCGTCGGCGGCGCACCGGTCGACACCGCGACGCCGGAGGCGCTGGCGCGCCTGCGCGTCCTGATCCCGCAGGAGGCCTACGTCTTCGCCGGCACCGTCGCCGACAACCTCACCTATCTCGATCCCGGCGCCGCGCCCGACCGCGTCGCCGCGGCCGTCGAGGCGATCGGCGCCGGACCGCTCGTGGGGCGACTCGGCGGCCTGAACGCACCGGTCGAGCCGGAACGGCTGTCGATGGGGGAGCGGCAGCAGCTCGCGCTCGCGCGCGCCTATCTGTCGCCCGCGCCGATCTGCGTGCTGGACGAGGCCACCTGCCACCTCGACCCCGCCGCGGAGGAGACCGCCGAGGCCGCGTTCGCCGAACGGGGCGGCACCCTCATCGTCATCGCCCACCGAGGCAGCTCGGCGCTGCGGGCCCGCCGCGTCCTCGTCCTCGACGGGCGGGAAGCGGCGCTCGGCGACCACGAATCGCTCCTGGCCTCCTCGCCGCTGTACCGCGAACTGCTCGCACGCTGGAGGGGTGCTCCGGCCGAGCCCGCTCAGATCCACCCCTGCTCCTGAGCAATGCGGATCGCGTCGATGCGGGTGCGCGCGCACGTCTTGCCGATCGCACTGGACAGGTAGTTTCGGACCGTGCCCACGCTCAGGTGCAGGGTTCCGGCGATCTCTCTGGTCGAGGCTCCCGTGACCACCATGCCGAGCACCTCACGCTCGCGTGTGGAGAGCGGGTTGTCCTTGGCGCGCAATGTAGCCAATGCCACGTCCGATCCGATGACCGCGCCGCCGCGGGCCAGGAGCCGGATCGCATCGGTGAGCTGCTCGCACGTCGCATCGGTCGTGATGAAACCCACACGCGGTGCCATTCGGGCCAGATCCGGCGGGATCACGAAGGGTTCCTTCCCGCACATCATCACCAGCACATTCGTCTCCGGAAGGCCCTCGCACACGGCGAGGCAGTCCGCCGCGACAGTCTCGGCCGAGTCCTCTGCGGCGTCGAGCACCACGACATCGGGCTCGAGCCGCTTACCGGCCGTTATCAAGTCGTCGGAACGGCCGAGTCGCCTTACCAGGGCGATCCCGGCCTCGAACGACAAAGCCCGCGCCAGCGCGGTTCCCAACAGGCACGGATCATGCCTGAGCAGCACTCGAATCATCGACGCTCACCTTTACATTTCCCGGCGGGGTGGGACCGGGGGCAGTCACCGAGGTTCGCCCTGCGAATACGCCTCAATATATCGGTATCCCATGTGGATGCAAGTGCGCAAATGCCTTGTGTCGGGATCGTGACAACGGAGTGTCGGAAGCGGCACTAGCTTGGGGCGGGATCGTGACAACGCGCTGTTGGAAAGCCATTTGCTTGGGGCGAGCTCGTGACAACGGGGTGTGGGAAACGCAGCATCCAACGGTCGGAAACCCGGAGCGAGCCGCGTTGCCGATGTGACCAGAGCGATCGGACCGTGCGCGAAAGGCGGTTGGCAATCGTTGTCGAGCGAGGCATGATTGCAGGCGGCCCCTTGCCTGCCGCACGGCAAGGATCCGCCCGACACCACCTCCGGAGAGCCCAAATGACAGACGTCGCCGCCGATTCCCCGGCTGAAACCACCATCCTCCGGCGGGGATTGCGCAACATCGGCGACATGATCCGGATCGAGCCGGGGCGGTTCGCCATCGGCGTGGTCGGGGCCATGGTCAACACCGCCGCCGTCCTGTTCGTCTCGGCAGTCGTCGGCTGGGTCGTCGCCCAGGTCGCGGTCCCCGCCTATGAGAACGGCGAAGTCGCCCTCGGATCGGTCGCGCTCGGCGTCGCCGCCCTGCTCGGCACCTCCGCCATCCGCTTCTCCAGCATGTGCGCCCGCCGGATCGGCGCCGGCGCCATGATGTTCCGCGTCCAGGCCCACTGGCGCCGCCGGATCACCCGCCGCTACCTCGCGCTCCCCGTCTCCTGGCACCAGAAGCACCCCACCGGGCAGCTCCTGTCCAACGCCAACGCCGACGTCGAGGCCGCCACCCGCCCCCTCGCGCCGCTCCCGTTCGCCTGCGGCACCCTGTTCATGCTCGCCGTCTCCATGGCCGTGTTCTTCGTGATCGACTGGGCCATCGCCCTGGTCGCGATCGGCATGTTCCCGACGCTGTTCGCGCTCAACGCCGTCTTCGCCTCCAAGATGGCCCCCCGCGCCAAGCGCGCCCAAGAGCTGCGCGCCGAGGTCTCCGCGGTCGGCCACGAATCCTTCGACGGCGCGCTCGTCGTCAAGGCCATGGGCCGCGAGACCGCCGAGACCGAGCGCTTCAGCACCTCGGCCACCGACCTGCGCGACGCCATGATCGGCGTCGGGCGCCTGCGTGCGGCGTTCGAACCGGCCATCGCCGGGCTCCCCGAGATCGGCACCCTCCTCGCCCTCCTCGTCGGCCTCGCCCGCTACCAGCAGGGTGCCCTCGACCTCGAACAGCTCGTCACCGTCTCGTTCATGTTCTCCGTGCTCGCCTTCCCCATCCGGGCCATCGGCTGGGTGCTCGGCGATCTCCCCACCTCCGTCGTCGGCCGCCGCCGCGTCGACGGCGTCCTCGCCGCCACCGGCGACATGACCTACGGCGACAAGAAACTGCCGACCACCGACGGCCCCGCCGAGCTCGCATTCGACTCGGTCGCCTACTCCTACCCCGACGGCGGCGAAGCCATCAGCGACGTCAGCTTCGCCGTCCCCGCCGGGAAGACCGTCGCCCTCGTCGGCGCGACCGGCTCAGGCAAGTCCACACTGGCCCACCTCGCCGCCCGCCTCATCGACCCCACCAGAGGCACCGTCCGCCTCGACGGCGTCGACGTGCGCGAACTCACCCATCCCACGCTCGCCTCCACCACCGCGCTCGTCCAGCAGATCCCGTTCGTCTTCGACGACACCGTCCGCGCCAACCTCGACCTCGACCGCGACGGCATCGACGACACCCGAGTCTGGGAGGCCCTGGCCGCGGCCGGCGCCGACAAGTTCGTCGGCGACCTCCCCGCCGGCCTCGACACCGAACTCGGCGAGCGCGGCACCACCCTCTCCGGCGGCCAGCGCCAGCGCCTCACCCTCGCCCGCGCCCTCGCCGGCTCCCCGCGGCTGCTCATCCTCGACGACGCCACCAGCGCCGTCGACCCCAAAGTCGAGTCCCAGATCCTCTCGGGCCTCAAGGACTCCTCCGAGGTCGCCAGCGTCCTCGTCGTCGCCTACCGGCGCGCCACCATCGCCCTCGCCGACGAGGTCGTCTTCCTCGACGGCGGCCGCATCACCGCCCGCGGCACCCACGCCGAGCTGCTGGCGAACCACCAGCCGTACGCCGACCTCGTCACCGCCTACGAGCAGGCCGAAGCCGAACGCGAATTCGACGAGGAGATCACCGCATGAGCGTTGCACCCACCACCACGGAACCCGGCCCGTTCCAGACCCTCAAGCGCGGACTCCAGCTCTCGCCCGAACTGCGCCGCGGTCTCGCCTTCACCATCGTGCTCGCCGGCATCACGGCACTCGGCCGCCTCGTCGTGCCCATCGCCGCGCAGCAGGTCCTCGACAACGGCCTCTTCGGCGACGGCGGCCCCGACCTCGACTACGTCCTCATCGTCACCGCCATCGGCATCGCCGTGCTGGTCATCACCACGGCCGCGAACTACCTGATGAACCGGCGCCTGTTCATCGTCTCCGAGACCGCGCTGGCCAACCTGCGCCGGCGCACCTTCCGCCACATCCACGACCTGTCGATGCTCCACCAGCAGTCCGAGCGGCGCGGCGCGCTCACCGCGCGCGTCACCACCGACATCGACCAGGTCAGTCAGTTCCTCCAGCAGGGCGGCATGGTGCTGGTGACCTCCACGGCCCAGATCCTCGTCGCCACCGTCGTCATGGTCGTCTACTCCTGGCAGCTCGCGCTCGCCGTGTGGATCGTGTTCATCCCGGTCACCTGGCTCATCAAATGGCTCCAGACGCACCTGGCCTCGGCCTACACCAACGTGCGCCGCAGCGTCGCGAAGCTGCTCTCGGCCGTCTCCGAGTCCGTCGTCGGCGCCGGCGTGGTGCGCGCCTACGGCGTCGGCGCGCGCACGAGCGCGCGACTCGACGCGTCCATCGAGGAGCACCGCAAGGACCAGACCAAGGCGATCATGCGCTCGGCGTTCTCCTTCGGGGCCGGAGAACTCGTCTACTTCGGCGTCAACGCCATCGTGGTCGTCCTCGGGGCGTTCCTGGTGGCCGGCGGTTCCATGTCCGTCGGCGAGCTGGCCGCGTTCCTGTTCCTCGTCGTGCTGTTCACACAGCCGGTCGTGATCGGCACCGAGACGCTCAACGAGGCCCAGAACGCGGTCTCGGGCTGGCGGCGCGTGCTCGACATCATCGACACCGAGCCGGACGTGGCCGACCCCGTCGACGGCGTCGAGCTGCCCGAAGGCCCCCTGGGCGTCCGCTTCGAAGGCGTCCGCTTCGCCTACCCGGGCGGCGAGGACGTCCTGCACGGCATCGACGTCGAGATCCGCCCGCACAGCAAGGTCGCCGTCGTCGGCGAGACCGGCTCGGGCAAGACCACGTTCGCGAAGCTCTTGACGCGCCTGATGGACCCGACCGGCGGCCGGGTCCTCCTCGGCGGCGCGCCGCTGCAGAACATCAGGTTCGCGTCCCTGCGCAAGCGGGTCACGATGGTGCCGCAGGAGGGCTTCCTGTTCAACGGCACGCTCGCGTACAACATCCGCTTCGCCAAGCCGGACATCAGCGACGCCGAGATCTACGTGGCCTTCTCCGAACTGGGCCTGACCGACTGGCTCGAGGCGCTTCCCGACGGCCTCGAGACCGAGCTGGGCGAGAGCGGCGCGAACCTGAGCGTCGGCGAGCGGCAGCTGGTCTCGCTCGTGCGCGCCTACGTGGCCGACCCCGACCTGCTGGTCCTCGACGAGGCGACCAGCGCGGTCGACCCGGCGACGGAACTGCGCCTGTCGGCCGCGCTGGACGCCGTCACCCGGGGCCGGACGACGGTGATCATCGCGCACCGGCTCTCGACCGCCGAGACCTCCGACGAGGTTCTCGTCTTCGACGACGGCAAGCTGGTCCAGCACGGCCCCCACGCCCAGCTCGCCGCGCAGGCCGACTCCGTTTACGCCGGCCTGCACGGCTCATGGATCGAGCAGACCCGCTCCGTCTAGGTCTCGGAAGTGCTCCAGCCGGAGGATGACGGCGGCTCAGTCCACGGTCAGGACGATCTTCCCGATCGTGCGCCCCGACTCCAGCGCCTCGTGCGCGGCCGCGGCTTCTTCGAGCGGGAAGGTCTTGGACACGGTGGGGGAGAGCGAGCCCTCCTCGACCAGGCGGGACAGCTCGCGCATGCCCGACCAGTCCGGTTCGACGATCATGAACCCGGACGCGATGCGGTCCCGGTGCGCCTCGGGGAGCTCGGCGGGATTGACGATCGTCACCAGCTTGCCGCCGTCGCGCAGCACCGCCGCCGAGCGGGCGACGTAGTCCTCCCCGCCGATCGCGTCGAGGACGACGTCGATCCCGTTGAGCGCCTCGGCGAAGTCGGTGGTCGTGTAATCGAAGGGACGGTCGGCGCCGATCGAGCGCAGGAACTCGTGCTTGGCCGCGGAGGCGGTCGCGATCACGAACGCCCCGTGGGCCTTGGCGATCTGGACCGCCAGGTGCCCGACCCCGCCCGCCGCGGCGTGGACGAGCACCTGCTGCCCTGCCCGGATCCCGGCCGTGTCGACCAGCGCCTGCTGCGCCGTCAGCCCGGCCAGCGGCAGCGCGGCGGCCTCGACGTGGCTCAGCCGCGACGGCTTGAAGTCGAAGGACCGGCTGGGAGCGGCCACGTACTCGCTGTAGCCGCCGCCGGGACTCGGGAACGGCAGCATGCCGTAGACCTCGTCGCCGGGTTCGAAGATCCGCACCCCTATGCCGACGGCCTCGACGGTGCCGGAGACGTCCCAGCCGAGCGTGTACGGCGGCCGGGCCCCGTCGTAGCTGCCGTCTTCGCGGACCTTGAAGTCGGCGGGGTTGGCGCCGGCGGCGTGCACCTTGACGAGGATCTCGCCGAGCGCGGGCTCGGGACGGGGGACCTCGGCGATCTTGAGGACTTCGGGCCGGCCGAGTCGGTCTTGGACAATGGCGCGCATGGTCGTGGTCATGGGTCTGATTCCATTCTGTCGCTTGGGCTTCAGTGATTCCCCCAGTCTCGCCGTCGGCGAGGCCCCCGCCCAGTGGCCTGGAGGCCACGATGTGAAAGAATCGGGCCATGTATCGACCCCACCGCGTGGCCGTACTGGCCCTGGACGGCGCCTTCGCCTTCGAACTCGGCGTCCCCGACAAGATCTTCGACTCGGCGCGGCACGACGACATGAGCCCGCGATACGAGGTCCGAGTGTGCTCACTCGACGGACGGCCGGTCCGGACCTCGTCGGGCTTCGCGATCCAAGTCGAGCACGGCCCGGAGCTGATGGCGGAGGCTGACACGGTGATCGTCTCGACGGTACGGCAGGACGGCCCGATCTGCACCGTCGGCGATCTGCCCGACGGGATCGCGGAGGCGTTCGCCCGGGTCCGGGACGAGGCGCGGATCGTGTCCTTCTGCAGCTCGGCGTTCGCGCTGGCCGAACTGGGCCTGCTGGACGGCAAGCGGGCGACGACGCACTGGATGCTGACCGAGGAACTGGAGCGGCGATTCCCGAACGTCAAGGTCGACCCCGACGTCCTGTTCGTCGACGAAGGGCGAATCCTGACCTCGGCGGGCGCCGGTGCGGCGGTGGACCTGTGCCTGCACATCGTGCGGCGGGACTGGGGCAGCGAGGTCGCGAACGCGGTGGCGCGTCAGTGCGTGTTCCCGCCGTGGCGCGAAGGGGGCCAGGCGCAGTTCATCGATCGCCCGGTGCCCAGGGAGCCCGGCGTGAGCACGGCCGAGACGCGGTCCTGGGCACTGGCGCGCCTGGAACGTCCACTGTCGATCGATGAGATGGCGAGCCACGCGAGGATGAGCCGGCGCTCCTTCACCAGGAAGTTCCGCGAAGAGGTGGGGACGAGCCCCGGCCAATGGCTGAGCCGCCAAAGGATCGACCACGCCAGACGGCTCCTGGAGTCGAGCGACCTCACCGTGGACCAGATCGCCGCCAGGACCGGCTTCGGGACGGCGGTCTCGCTGCGTCAGCACATGCGGGCGACGATCGGCGTGTCGCCCTCCTCCTACCGCAAGACGTTCCGCCGCGACCAGATGGAACCGGCCTAGTCGCCCTCGGGAGCGCGACCGAATCCGGCGAGCACGCGGTGCCGGAGGCCGCGGAGCCGCTCGCGGGCGAAATAGGCCGTGCCCAAGATGAGGACGACGAAGGGGATCGCGATCGGCAGGACGGTCGTGAATCCGATGATCACGAAGAGCGCCTCGACCCCGATCAGGGAGGCCGCGCCCATGAACCCGAGGACGGAGGCCGTCTGGAGGCGCAGCATGAACAGCGTGACCGAGCGCCGGACCGACGCGAGGACGGACATCGGCCGGTCACTCGCCTCCGGAACGCCGTCGTCGGCCGACGGAGTCTCCTCAGCGGTTGGGGGAGTGGGCATGCTTGCGAACGTATCAAAGTCATCGGTCCGGGTGCGGATCTCGCGATGTGATCCCGGCGCGACCTGAGAGCAACCCCACACGGCTACCCTGGGTACCGCACGCGTCGAGGAACACCAGCCTCCTCCGGCACACGGGACACCGATCCCGCACGGGCCGCTGCTGCCTCGACGAGAACGCCTTCGAATCGAACGGATGAGTGTCGGCAATGACAGAACACGGCAACGCAGCGACCACCGATCGCCGAGAGCTCGGCCGCACCGGCATCGAGGTCACCTCCCTGTGCATCGGCACGAGTCCGCTCGGCCACGAGGACGTGGACGAGGAGCGCGCGATCGTCACCGTCGAGACGGTTCTCGACAGCCCGATCAACTTCCTCGACACCTCGAACGGCTACGGACTCGCCGAACGGCGCGTCGGCGAGGCGATCCGGCGCCGCGGCGGCCTGCCCGAGGGCTTCATCCTCCAGACGAAGGTCGACCCCGACCCCACCACCGGGGACTACTCGGGTGAGCGCGTCCGAGCCTCCGTCGAAGAGAGCCTCGAACGACTCGGCGTCGACCACTTTCCGATCCTGGCCCTGCACGACCCCGAATTCATGTCGCAGGACGGATTCGCCCCCGGCGGGGCGCTCGAAGCGCTCGTGGAGCTGCGCGAGAGCGGCGT
The DNA here is from genome assembly GCF_054776215.1 of Glycomyces tarimensis. Classification (NCBI taxonomy): domain Bacteria; kingdom Bacillati; phylum Actinomycetota; class Actinomycetes; order Glycomycetales; family Glycomycetaceae; genus Glycomyces; species Glycomyces tarimensis. The sequence continues at coordinate 1,437 of NZ_BAAHCB010000029.1, read as the reverse complement.
CGCCGACCACCTGGCGGTCGCATCGGGCTCGCTCGAGGTGACCGAGCGCTACCTGGAGACCGGCGAGTTCGCCGTGGTCCTCAACCACAACCGCTACACCCTGCTCAACCGCTCCGCCGAGGCGCTCTACACGAAAGCCCGCGAAAATGGCCTCGGCGTCTTGAACGCCGCGCCCTACGGCGGCGGCATGCTGGTCAAGGGTCCTGAGGCGCAGCCGAAGTACGCCTACCGTGTGCGCGACGACGCCTTCCGGGAGAGCGCGGTGGCGATGGCGGCCGCGTGTGAGCGGGTCGGAATCCCACTGGCCGCGGCGGCGCTTCAGTTCTCCGTGCGCTCGCCACTGGTCGACTCGACCGTTGTGGGAGTCACGCGCCCCGAGCGCATGCAGGAGTCGCTGGATCTGCTCTCCTACGACATCCCGGAATCGCTGTGGGAAGAACTCGACGCGTTCGCCCCGAGAGCCTCGTTCTGACCGGCCGAGGCTCGTAGCGGGATAGTTGAGTGGCGGGATAGCGGGATAGCGGGATCCCCACGAGACGTCAACCGGGTGGCGGTGTCGCTCGAGAAGTGGCATACGGAGCCTGGAATGGCCGCCGGTGCGCTGGCGAGAACAGTGTGGTGGACGGTTGTGCTGCACTGAGGCGGCGATGGTGAGGTGGCGGGACGGTCGGGGTCGCTGGCTGGGGTGGGCGCCGATGTGGCTCGGCGTGGGTGCCTGTTGAGACCGGCAATGGTCACCGGTGCGTTGGCGGGGTCGGTGTTGTGGCTGGCCCGGCTGCGCTATGGCGGCGACAAAAACGGTGACAGGTGGGCTGGTGTTGGTTGGTCGGCGCGGAGGCGGGCGGTGGGCTCGTGCCGGGTCGGATTGAGTTCTGCCGTGAGGCGGGTACGGGGTGGCTGATGGTCCGGTTCGGGGCCTGGGCATGGAGAAGGGCTCGAACCGGGTGTCCGGTTTCGAGCTGGTGACCTATGAGGTGCCTTCCCCGCCACGGCATCCCGTAGCGGGCGGGTTAAGGACGGCGGTGGTCCGTAGTCGGGTGTCGGTGCGGCGCTGACGAGGTCGCGAGTCCGCCTCGGTTCAGTCAGTGGTGTGGAAGTCTCGTATTCCCGCCTCTGGCCCTGCCCCGGTTCGGGTGGTGAAGCCGGTTCGGGTGCGGTCGCGTGTTGGGGTGTCGGTGTTGTGAAGCGTGCTCGTGCTTTGGCGCGGGCGGCCTTCGCGGCAGCCAGCGCGTCCTCCAAGTCGGCCTGTTCGGCAGCCGCTTCGAGGTCCGGTTTCAGGGTCTCCGACCATTCTTCGGGGTACAGGCCGGTGGGGAAGGCGTTCGCGATGTCGTCGGCGAAGTCGGCGTCCAGGTCGGTATCGGTGCGCCAGTCCGAGCACCCGCATGTGAGGTCGGGGTCGGTGTCCTCGTGCCCCTCATGGTGGACGATCAACGC
>NZ_BAAHCB010000028.1:0-3736 GCF_054776215.1 Glycomyces tarimensis | reverse complement strand
GCACCCCGAACACTACCGGCCCGGGGAATCAGGGTGTCAACACCAAAGGACCAAGTCCCTGGCGGCTTGAGCGACGCTGAACGGATCGGTCACGACAGGGGTAGCCTCCAGGGCGGTGCAAGTGGAGTGCCACCACCATACCCACCACGACACGCGACCACGTCCCCCGATCGCCCAGACCGCCCGTAGGTCCATGCCGCAGTCCACAACGCGCTGTTGCCAGTGGTGCAGCGGTCGAGGCTTCGCTCGCGCTGACAGGTTCCGGCCCATTACCAACCCGCACCGCGCCGCTAATCGAACCCGCCCGCTTTGAGCAGACCCTATTCAGCGGTCACAGTAATAAACGGGCAACGGCGAGCGCTGGTTCAGCTTTGCCTGCAAGGCGATCCGCCCCACCGCCGACGCTGCTTCGGCCGTCTCGGGCACACACAAAAATAACCGCTTGTGACCGATTCTCGGTCACAAGCGGTCACATGGGCCCCGTGAGGGGGCCGGTGGTGTGGACCTTGCAAGAATCGAACCTGTGGCTTTTGTGAGAAAGTCACTGCAGCACGGTGGTCCCGAAGCTGTGGTGCTACCTTCCGCGAGCGGCTGTCTCCTGAGCGCGGTGTCGGGGATCAGTTGCCGAGGAGCTGCCGGAATCGCGGCGTCTGGTGGTGGCCGGGGCACGCTCGGCCAGCTCATGGTTGAGAACGGGCCTGCTGTACCCTGGCTACGGCTGTCTGCTGACAGACAACCGGGACGTGGCGCAGCTTGGTAGCGCACCCCGTTTGGGGCGGGGGGGTCGCAGGTTCAAATCCTGTCGTCCCGACATTTTCCCAGGTCGGAGCCTATGTCTCCGGCCTGGTTTGGATTCTTCCTCCTGAAGGATGGTTTTTCACACCTCAGCGAAGGACTTAGCGGCTGTCGGCAGCTCCGTTGGCAGTTATCCTGCTCGGTCCCAATGGGATCGGCGCTGAGCAGGTTACTGAACGAGTTGGTTGTGCCCGAAGAGGGTGTAGTTCGGTCTTCCAGTGACGAACGCCAGGCGTTGCCGGTGCTCCTTGAGTGCCTTCGCGACGGCTTGTTCGATCGTGGCGGGCTCGCTTATGACGATCGGCGCCCAAGGTGACTCTTCGGTGAAGAGTGTGGCGCTGTGCACCTGCCGCTGCATGAACGTCCGTCCAGCGAGCTGGATCTCTTGACGGGATTCGACGCAGAACGCGATTGCTCCCGGGGTGCGGCCCTTTCCCACGAGGACATGGCGGAAGTGGTCAACGAAGGAGTCGCCTTCGAACGGGCGGAAGCCGATCTGCAGCTTGGTTTCTCCCAGCTTCCGGACCGTGGCGAGCTGGCGGTCTTGCCCGTAGTGATGCTTTTGGGGCTCGAAGTTGAACCTGCCGCCGCAGGAGAGCACGACTGTGAGGTAACCCCCGATGCCCTCGTTCTTGTCGAGGTTGATGAAGAACTGAATCTCTTCTCGAAGCTCCTGGAAGGCGTCAGGCTCTGTATTCCGCGGATTCAGCACCCGGTAATCCACATACTTCTGCCTCGCCAGCAGGTTGCCCACCGCGACGACTTGGCCGGCGCGCCTGACAACTTCTTGCGTTCCGCCCTCGACGCGGTAGAGAACCGGGTCGGGCTGGCTCACGGCCAGGATGAAGTCGGTGACGGTGTCTGTCGATGCTTCTCTCAAGATCGAAAGTAGGGTTTCGATAGAGGCTTCTCGGTTCTGCCAGCACTGCTGAATGGCAACGTCGTTGACGTCTCCCGCCCATCCGACGGCGACATCCTCGCGGAGGATGTGGGTCTTGCAGCGAGGACCGCCTCGGTGGTTCTCACTACCGCTCCGGCTCCTGACGAGTTCCTTGCGAGTAACCATGTGGTCGAGCTGGAGCGACTCCGGCCGGGACTCCCGTACCTCGGGGAGGTATTGAGTGATCAGGGTGTCGCCCATCATAGCGATGTGGCCGTGGTCGATCACTGCCAGAACGAGTGTCATGCCGCTCCAATCCGGACTCGGAGATCCTTCCTCCAGGTAACGAATCGACTGTGGGCCTGGTTACGGTGTGGCCGATCTGCTCACCAGGGTCTTGGTCACACCACCATGAGCTCGGCATGGTTGTTCTCGTACGGGGAGCGCTTCTTGGACCCCTCGCGCAAGCGATGGCCACGGAGGTGTAGTGCGAGGGCGGGGTCGGTGGCACGGACGGCTTCGGAGGCTTGGGCGGCGTGTGGCCAGAGCACGGAGCCGTAGGTGAGGGTTTGACGACGATGTCGCAGGCGCCTTTGTCGGAAAGTTCGGGCAGGGCGCGGCGGATGATGCCAAGCAGGTCGGCTGCGGCGGGGTTGATGGCTCGGTTGTGGCGCGGGGGCGAAGTTTGTGGAGACGTTCCTCTCCATGACGGCGGCCTGGACGCTGTCAAGGTTGGATGACGCGGAGAGTGCGGCCGGGTGCTCGTCCATATCGCGTTTCCCGCCTCGACGACGCGGCTCGCTCTCTTAACTTGATTTTTAAGCTTGTGCGCTGGTGAGGCGTTGCTTGCGATGCGCGAGGGTTTTGTCGCGTTTGGTTTTCTTGCCGGGGTCGCGGATCGGTGCTTTGCGGTTGTTACGTCTTTCTGGAGGGCGGCCGGGGCCGGGCTTGCCGGGTTTCGGGACCCTGGTCAGGCGGGGCAGTGTCGAGTGGAGGTCCGGGAAAAGCCCGGCGGACGCGAGCCGGGGTGAGCCGGCCTGGTTTCGCGGGTGCTTCCCAGGGCAAGCGCAGGTCGGCGGCGAGGGACCTCGCGGCTGCCAGTTGGGTGAAGGCGGCGATGATCAGCCAGGTCCAGCGGTCGGCGGCTTCGGGGTCACGGACTTGGGGGCGGTCCAGCCCAGGGTCTGCTTGAGGAACCGGAACGTCTGCTCGATGTCGAAGCGGCGCAGCCATGCCAACCACAGACTGTCGAGGTCGTCCTCGGTCAGGCCGGCGGCATCGGTCCAGAGCCAGACCGGCTCGGGCGTGCCGGTGTGGGGCAGGCGTTCGGACTGGATGCGGACCACGGTGCCCTCGATGATCGGCAGCGTCTGGTCGTGGTCGATCCAGGCCGAGCGTTGTTTGAGCCAGGGATGCAGGCGCTCCCATGCCTGTGGCTGGAACTTCCCGTATCGGTCGTTGTCGGTAAGCGTCTGGGCCTGTGGCGCTTCCCAAGGGGACGGGTCGGTCAGGCGGAACGGGGTCCCGTGCCGCTGAGGCCGCCCGATACCTGCGTAGGACGGTGCGGCCCGATAGAGCACCCGGTCCGAGCGGAGCCTTCCGATCACGACCACCGGCAGGTCACGGAGCTGATACGCCAGGCGCGGGACGTCGTAGCCGGCATCGACCACGACCACGATCGCGATCGGCCGATCGCCAGGGGCGTGTTGCCCGGCCGCTACGAGTTGCTCGACAGTGCAGCGCACTTGGAGGGCCGTGCTCTCGGCGGCATCGTCGTCAGGGCCGAGCCGCTGCGGTCCAGGATCTGTGTCCATGGGCACAGCAGGGCGTCGGTCAGCTCGAACAACGCATTAGCCCGCGCGGTCAGGCAGTCGTAGAAGCCGACGCGGAGCGCTTGCAACGGCCCCGCGACACCCGCGAGCCCACCATCAGGAAGAATAGACAATCGAAGCCCTTGTTATGTGATTCCTTGTGTCGCAACAAGAATCATCAAGCAAGGGCTTAGAGGGAGTCTGATCCCGAAAGGTCGGGATCTGAGAGATGCCCGTAACTGAGGGGCGG
>NZ_BAAHCB010000027.1:0-1687 GCF_054776215.1 Glycomyces tarimensis | reverse complement strand
ACGCGTGATCAGTAGAAACAAGGGTGTTTTTAATTACAATTTGAGCTCACAAATTTAAATGCAAATTCTGCATTGTAACGACCCATTGGAGCACATCCATAAAGATAGACCAGCCACAATGATTGCCAGTACTAGGGAACTCGCTACCGTTGAATAAATTGACAGTATTTGGTAAGTTCCTATTGATTCCAATTTCACTCCGCCTATTTCTTCCCTTTTTAATCTTGCTTCTTCTGAGTACTGGGGGTAGTCATACGTTCCATTTCTTACACTTTCCATACATTCATTATCACATTTGTGATAAAACTCGAAACAGCCATTACCCAGCTCCTTTGCATTATCTCTAAGCTGTAGCCGGACTTTGTCATAGAGGTTCTTGACATTTGAATCATGGAAATCTAGAGTTCTCTCATTTTCCATGAGAACTAAAAGTTCAGCATTATAAGTCCAAACATCTAGGAATCCATCTTCCATTTTCTTATTCAAATTCTCTATTCTCCGTTCTAAGTTATTAAATTCCCTTCCAACGGCCTCAAATTGAGTGTTCATTTTGTCAATTATTGAGTTGACCTTGTTGGTGACTCCATCTATTGCCTTTTGGGTGGATTCTCTGTCTGCAGCATACCCACTTCCCTGTTCATTACTATGGTGGTACCCATACCAACCATCTACCATTCCTTGCCATCCTCCCTCTATAAATCCTGCTATAGCTCCAAACAGTCCTCTTTTCCTTCTTCTTTCTTTTAGAGGACTATTTCTGAGCCCAGTTGCAAGGACTAATTTGTTTGATTTCACATATTTGGGGCACTCCCCGATAGTGAGAGGATGTATATTGTGGAATGGCATACTAGAGTTTATCGCCCCTATTGGAGTTTGACACTTGGTGTTGCAGTGACCATATTCTATTTCACTTTTCATAATTGTTGAGTCTCCTGTCTTGATAATTTTGTATGCATATTCTGGGGCGATAAAATTTCCATTGCTCTCGAAGTGGATTGCATCATTCGGTTTCAACATTGTCCAGAAGAAATCCATTCTTCCACTTTGCCCATTTACTTGGGATCTAGTAGCTATTTTTGGCACCAACCTCTGGTTTAATGTTGATGTCCCAACAGAGACATAAGTGGTTGGGTTTCTGTAGAGTTTTGTCTGCTCCTCTGCACTGTTGGAATGATGGATTCCCCACAGTATCAAAAGATCTTCTTTATTGGTATTATTGTAGCTCATCTTTATTGTCGGGTATGCATCATTCTTTTTGGTAAGCCACACCACATTTCTAAAAAAGGAGGCATTTCCTTGGTATGGACATGCTGCGCTCACCCCGGATGATGTATGACTGGACCAAGAACTCTTGGGGATGATCCGGGTCTTCTCAAAATGATTTATTCTGCTCAATAGGTGTTTCAGCTCTTCATAGTCATTGAGATTCCCTGGGTAACAGAGGTCATTTGCTGGGTTAACCCTCTCCACTATATAGGACCATTCTGGCACACTGATGAACTCGTCGCACATTGGGTTTCCAAGAAGCCATCCAGCTACACTACAATCCTTTAAAATCAAAGGTTTCACTCCATTCAACCTGCAGAGCTTCCCGTTGTGTGTCTTTTCCAGTATGTCTTGAGCATGCGTAACAGTGACGTTTTTTTCCATTATTGTGTCAACCTGCTCTGTCGAGTTGTTTGCATGG
>NZ_BAAHCB010000026.1:0-12661 GCF_054776215.1 Glycomyces tarimensis | reverse complement strand
CGGCAGGCTAGCCTCGCCCTCGCCGCATAGGACGGTGTCAACATCAAAGGGGTAAGCCCCCTGTCAGTCGACATCGAAACGTTGGCCGGGGAAGACACCGGCCGGGTGCCGACGCTGGAGGGCGACCCGATCAGCCTGGGCAAGGCCCGCCTGCTCGCCTGCGAGGGCCTGGTCATCCCCAACGTGTTCAACTACCGCACCGGCGAAGCGCTCGAACTCGGCCGCGCACTCCGGCTCCCCAACAGCGCACTGCGCAGGAAGCTGGAGTTGGAGCAACCCGGCGGGTGCGCCTGGAACGGCTGCCTCGCACCCGTCCAGTGGACCGAAGCCCACCACATCCGCCACTGGTCTAAGGTTACGAATTTACGGCCTGCGTTTGCCCTGGCCATAGCCTATCATCTGCCCGAAAACGCCATATTTGTGGACCTGCACTACTTGTGCGCGAATTTCGAAGTTTCAGTCCACCGAGGCCGTCGACTGGGCCATGCAGCGGTGGGCGTCACGGCGAAGGACTCGGGCTCGGCGAACCAGTCAATCGGGCGGCAACCGGCCGCGTCGATCCGCGTCCAGTAGTGCAAGGACGCCGCCAGGATGAAAGGTATAGTAAAGAGGTGACAGACGCAAAGACCTCGGAACGAGCAGTTGAACTATGACGAACTGCTCCGCTTCGAATCGAATCCGAAATCACAAGCGAACATCGACCACAGCGAGCAACTCTCTGGACCCTAGCGGCAAATGGAAGTCCGACTACAACCAGCTCGACCGAGCAACCGCTTGGCGCCTGCTCTATGAGCAGGCGGCCCTCTGCCGCTCTCTGTCCCTGCTCGCCGCAGAGCCGCTTGTGGCCTGGGAGTCGATGGCGCTCAACACCCGAGCGATTGCGGAGCGCTCTTCGCGAATCGTCTGGCTCTTGGACCCCAGAGCAACCCATCGCGAACGCTGCATTCGCGCATTCATCATGGATCTTGCCAGTAATCATTACCTGGTGAGCGGCCGATTGATCGACCGTAGGGACCTCGATCAAGCCGCCGAGAAGGCTGGCAGCAAGCGGCGGGTCAAAGAACTCAAGAAACTCGCAACCGAGATGTTCACCAGCTCGGAGTTCAAGGACGATCCCGGCAAGTGGCACATCGAAAAAGAACGCTACCCAAGCTGGACTGATGCCCTCGTACTCTGGATGGATCGGAACGGACAAGTTGCTTACGACGGCGAGGCCCTCTACAACATGCTCGCTATTGCCTCGCACCCGCAAGGACTTACCGTTAGGGCTGGGGCGCGCTGGAACCCAGCGGCCGGTCAGTACCAACTGCCCTTCATCGAGGTTGAGAAGATGCTTCGCCTAGCGATCACATTCTTCTACTCGTCACTGCGCCAGTACGCCAATTACCACGGCGTGAGTGACGAGCACTTCACGAACTGGGAGGGTGAAATCGAAGAAATCTTCCCTGGAATCTTCACGTAGTTCCAGACCGGAGCAGCGCCGCAACTGATTCCAACTACCGGCATGCCGCGCTCGGCCAGCAGCCTGGGGATCTGCCAGATCCGGGCGGCCTTGGCGGCCACGATGAGCGCCATTGCGACCAAATCAACCATCTCGTCATCGAGCTTGGCGGCGAACGCTCGCAGTCCTTCGTCGCCGTGTCCTCCTCGGAGATCTTCCGCGAGCTGTCGGACTTCCTCCTTGATCGCTGGCGGCGGGTACGCGGCGGAGCGCTGGATGGCCTGCTCTAATCCGGCCGCGGCCGTGATGACCTCTTGAAAGGACTCAGCCCACGCGTCTATTGCGTCGATCTTCGCCAGTTCGGCCCGGAACACGCGGTTCCCGCCGAACAGGACCGGCACGTACCACACCAATGCCGCAGTACCGGCGGCGGCGACCGGCCATCCGGTCCGCCACCAGATCAGGGCCCCCGGCCGTCCCTGCTGCCCCGCTCCAGGCCCACCGCGCCCGGTCCGCCCAACGGGTTACCCCGCCGGGCCGTGCGGCGGTAGGATCACCCGGATCGAGGAATTCCACCGCTGCGTTCGGCTCTTGGCGAGCTGGACGACCAGGTCGAGTGAACCGCCGATCAATTCGGCAGTCGCCTCCGGCTCATACCTCGCAGGAGGCTTGCGCCGTTCGCGATTCTTACAGCCCCACGCAACCTGTCGGCGTCACCTCATCCGCGTATTCGATGCTGAAGACGTTCTCATTACCGGCGAGGTCAGTGAGGGTTGCGAGCGCGGTGTCGTCGAGTTCATGTGTGAAGAGCAGTACCAGGTTGTGTCGGGCGCGGGAGGCGGCGACGTAGAACAGGTTCCGTGAACGCTCGTAACTGGCGAGCTCGCGGCCTTCAAGTATCTCGCGACGGCCGTGCAAGGAGAGCATTTGGCCGAAGTTGTACCTTGACCAACTGCGGCTCAGGACGGCGACGACGTTGTCGAATTCGGTTCCTTTGACGCCGTGCTTGGTGGAGAAGCCGGTTTGGTCGTCGGTATAGGTCTTGAGTGCTCTGATCTCGCTATATGGTGCTGCGCGAAGATTCTGTAGCCGGGTGAGTTTCGAGTCCAAGGGCTGAGCCGCCGCGTCGGCGATTTGAGCTGTCGCCGCTGCCAGATTGCGGTGGAGCTCCTGGACGGGTCTGGGCACGGTGAACAGGTGCTGTTCGAGCACGAGGTCGAGAACGTTGCCGATGCTGCCGCGCTCGCACTGGTCGGTGAGGGATTTGAAGAACGTGCTCCAGCTGCGTTTGTCATCGTTGGTGCTGAGCGTCGGTCTGGCCTGGTTGAGAGCGGTGAAGAGTGCCCCGTATCGACGGTGTGTGAATGCGTCGACGGCGGGTTCGATGACGTCGACGAGGTAGGCGATCACCTCGTCGCTCTTCCTGATGTAGCGGTCGCTGTCGCCGAGTGCCGCGGCGATGGTGCTGTAGCCGAGCTCGTTGGCGATGGCGGCGTTGGAGAGCATCAGTGTCTTGGTCTCCTGCGATGGGCGATTCCAACGCGCCTGCTGCGCATGGGCGAGCGCCCAGGTGAGGGTCGCTTGAGCTGCCTGGGGCGATATCTGGCCCTTGGCGGGGCCCTTTCCTCGCTGACCCGACCATGCATTGGTGTAGTAGACGGTCACCGTCCCAGCGGCGGCACCGGCGGCCGGAGCTTGGACGAGTTCGGGCCGCAGCCGGTTGAGGAAGGTTACGATGGTCGCGTCGGATCGGAAGTTGGCGTTGACGGGAATCGTTTGGACCGATGAGTGCTCGATCGTGCCGGCAGAATCGACGTAGATGCGTTGCCAGTGGTCGCCGAAGAACCCGAATACTGGCGACCTCGAAGGCTGTGTCGGGTCGCCGAGCATCGCCTGAACCAGCTGATCGTTCGTGTCTTGGTACTCGTCGATGAAGATGATGGGATACCGGTCGGCGATGAGTTGACGGAACTTCGGTTTCGCAAACAACTCGACCGCCATATTGGGGACGTCATTGTGGTGCAACGTGATTGACCGGTCAGTCTTGGTGCGGAATCCGAGCTCGTACTCGACGGTGAAGCCATCGAGCAAGGTGGTGTCTTCGAGGTTCTTCCTCCAGTCGTCGGTCGCGAGGATGATCTCCCGCATGTCTTTCTGGAAGGGCTTGATCATTGCCCACAGGAAGCCGTGGATGGTATCGACGAACACCGCCGGGTGGGCGTCGGTTTCCTTGAGGATCTCCTCACGGGCGACGTTGGTGAAGGTCATGCAGGCGATCTGCTGGTCGGGTCGCGGCAGGTAGCGGGTCCGGTCCTTGAGGATGGTCTGCAATGCTCGTCTCAGCGCGGTGGTTTTGCCCGCGCCGGCGCCGGCCTCGAGTCGGAAGTTCGTACCGCTTTCAAGCGCTGTCAAGAGTTGCGCGAAGGCGCGTTCGGCGGCGGCTTCGGCGGTGGCCGGATCGTTCACTCGGCCGTCACCGTCCCCTCGCCGAGCGGTTGGTCGGTCAGCCTGGCGGGTGACGGGGTGGCTTGGAGCCACTCGAGTCCTCGTCTGATGTACCGGGGGGTCTGCCACTGCTGGTCTTCGACGGCGTAGGTCAGGGCGAACTTGCTCTTCTTGAGCTTGCCGGCCATCGCCATGCTTGCTTCCTCGGCTGCCTCGCGGTTTTCGGACACGGTGAATTCGAACGTGTCAGGATTAGCCAGGATGAACGCTTCTTCGAACGAGCGACCGCATGGGGCGCCATCCTGCTCGGGCACTTGGTAGGCCAAGTACATCCGGGGCCTGCTGATCTTATCGGTTTCGGCGGCTTCGAGGAGCCGCTGCGGTGTGATCGCTGTGTCCTGGAACCATTCCTTGATGGTGGCGTTGCTGGTTCGCTCGCCATCATGCACGAGTGAGCGTTCCCGCTGGTTGCCGCCCTCTTTCCTAGCGACGGGGTCGATGTCGGTGATGATCAAGGCGGGAATCCGCAGAAACTCCAGCAGCGGGAAAAATTTGCAGGCGTGTGCGCCACCGACCTCGAGCAGCGTCACGTACTGCCTGGAAAGCAGCGGGGTGGTCTTGTCGATCGCTCTGGGGACGATCAGTCGCTCGCTGGTGCCTTCGACGAAGATGGCCTTGTCGGCGAAGAACAGGTCCGATTGTGTCAGTGTCAGGTACTGGTGCAGGAAGTCTTCGTCCAAGTCTTCGGCTTGGCGCAGGTCGAGAATCGCGGCGCGCTTTCCCAAAGCGTCCGGCTGGTGAGTCTCGACCAGGAAGTAGCGGATCGCCGCGAACGGCGCTCGGTTGGCGATGTGCGGCGAGTGGGTGGAGACCATGAACTGGGCGCCCCATTGGCGGGTCAATTCATCGCGCTCGGGATACAGCGAGCGCAGCTCGCTGAGCCGCTCGATGAACATTTCCTGCATCTGAGGATGCAGGTGGGCTTCGGGTTCCTCGATGAACACCAGGTGGATTCCGGGAGTATCCCCGCGCGAGGCGTGCGCCCGGTAGAAGCTGAACAAGGTGAGCAGGATGAGCACAAGGTTTCTCGAGCCCAGACCGCTGTAGGACTCGGGCAGCGAGACACCAGCTGCGCCCTTGTAGTGCACCTTGGTGTGGTCGTTAAGCAGGGTCGTCACATCGAGGGTCGTCGAGGTGAGGAGTTTCTGGCCGTAGAGTCCGGGATACCCGAATTCTTCCAGCGCTGGTATGAGCGCGGCCATCGCCTTCTCGACCTTCGCGCCGAGTCCGTCCTGGATCTCTTTGATAGCCACTTCGAGTTCCAAGGTGATCATGCGATGGTCGGATTCCTCAGCAGTTTTCATCGCCGCCTCGAACAGGGACTGGAATCGGCGGCCGATCAGGTCCTTCGGACGGTCTTTCTCGTCATCGAGACCGCGCTGGGCGTTTAGGCAGTCGATGGTGATCAGGCGCTGTACTGCCGGGAAGTCCACTGACTTGGTGTTCGTGGCGTCGCCGGGGTCGACGGCGGTGATGGTTCGCTTATAGGTTGTCTTGATCTTGTCCTTGATGCGTTCGAGGAGCACCGGGAGCTCGATTTCTTGGGAGGCGTTGTCGGCTTCGGCGAATAGCTCGCTCAGTTGCCCGTCTTGGAGAGTGTAGGCGAGCTGGATGCGGACCTGGTGGCAGTCGGGGTCGAGATCGATGATGAACTCGGCTAGCGGTCCGAACTGGGGCAGTTCGCTGTCGTATTCGATGTCCAGCGTCACGGCAATCTTGGGCAGTGCTTCTCGAGCTCCAGCCTCGTCGCCGGCTTTGTACCGTTCGAAAGCGTTGTGAAACTGCGAGTAGGACTCCGCGGAGAAGTCCGCGATCGTGAAGCTCGGCTTCTCCGTCCGGCAGAGGCGGACCAGAATTTCGGCAAGTGAGGTTTTCCCGGTGTTGTTGCGGCCCACGAGCGCCGTGACCGTGGGTTCCAAGCCCAAATGTGCGTCTTTCAGCAACCGGAAGTTCTCGACATGGACGGAGGTGATCCGTGGGGCAGGTTGGTTCAATGGTTCCTCAGTGTCACCAGATGATACTCCGGCAACAAATGTACTTTCTCGCATGGTTGGCTCCGCGCTGAATCAGCAGAATTTCTTCGTGTTTGAACTGCACACTCAATATCGGATGCACGAACGGCCCACCGTTGAATGGTCTAGCAGCGACGCCTGATCGTTCCCGACCTCCGACGTCTGAAGTTCGGGCCGTATCAGTCCCCGTCATCTCAGCACCTTCGTGTATCCAGGGAGCGCGGAAGGCCACCTATCATGCGCGTCAAACCCTACCGGCCGGTATCACCGTAGAGCTGGGAGATTAGCGAGCCGTGGCATGCCGGCTAGGAAACCGATGACGTCGACACTACCTAGTATCTCGTAGCTTCGTTGATGAAATAGATCTGAAAGGACTAACACGTTTGTGGAGACCATGGACAGTCAACTTGGGGGAGCCGACTCCGCTGACGAGGGCCGGCTTCGACGCGGACGCTGTGGCGTGGATTGAGGGAGAGCATCCCCCACGGTTGCTGGACCAGCTAGATCGACTCCCGTTGAGCCAAACGTTCAGCGCCAGGTTCGTCTGATACGGCCCACCTGATGAGGACCTTGCCGTTGTCGCCAGCAGTACGGATGAGCAGCATTGTGAAGCTCTCACCCTGGCCGATCCTCTCACGCGCGTCGTCGTGTTCCTCAAAACGGAGGATCGGATCCGCCTCCACCTCGACGTGGTGCGCCGCTGGACCAGTATTGGTTGCCTTCCAACGATTCTTCGCTGTCTGTACCAGCGTCCAAGGACGCTGTCGCATTGCCTTCTCTGCGGCTTCACGGTCGGCACGCACCAATGTTGCCATCTCTTGGTCGGCCCTCGCGGACTTCTCAGCAGCATCGGCCGATCGAGTAGCAGCGTTTTTGCTCCAATGGGCGGAAATCGCCGACCAGATCGCGAATACGAGTGCCGCCAGCGCAATGAGCGACGGCACCAACCATTCGACGTTGTCCTGAATGAACTTCATGGATCAACGATACTGGCCACTAAATGGCCGAGCCGGTCGTCGCCCTCGGCGAACCACTCCTTGTGGAGGTAGACCTCGTAGTCGATCAACGCGTGACCCGCCCCGGTGGCCCATACCGCCCAAGTGGAGACCTGCGCGTTCTCGACCCGGCCCGCGGTGCCGGTGTACTGCCGGGCCGCCCCCAGCGAATAGCGGCCCTTCTTGAGGTCGCCGGTCTCGTCGAAGATCAAAACGCCCTCGCTCCCGAGGCGCTCGACGGCCAGGGCGCCGAGGCGGCACCGCAGCTCCCACTCCTCCCAGACCGCGCGTTCGAGCAGGTAGTGCAGCCGGTCCGGGCTCGAATGCCCGGCCCACTCGGCGATCGTCACGCAGTTCCTCCGCTCCAGGCTCGCCAGCAGCCCCCTCGTATAGTCGCGGGCGCTCATCCGGCACGGCCGGGAGCCGAACAGGTCGGCCATCGCCTCGAACACCGCCTGCCCGGCGGCCTCGAACGCTTCCTCAAGTATCCCGGCCTCAGCAGCCGCACTCGTCTCTTCTTGTCGCACAACACGAAGCATGCGAGAGCGGCTGTTCCTGCCTGCGCCCCAACCCCACCCGTCTCAGATCCTGTCACGAATCACGGATGGAGTACTATGCTGACCGGATCCGTCTCTATCCGCCCGCGATCATCGACGAGGACGACCTCATGCACGGCCTTGACATTCTGCAGCAGGTTCTGGTGACCGTGGGGAAGGCAATTGACTGACGTGGCTGACATGTCCCTGCTCACGCGTGCGCTTCCGCTCACCCCGCTCCCGGGGGGCGGCGCGTTGCTGACGTTCTGCGGTATCGACGGCTCCGGGAAGTCGACACTGGTGCGCGAGATCGAGGCGCTGTTGACGGCCGCCGGTCACCGCGTCACCGTCACCCGGTCCCCGACGAGGGCGGCGCTCGACATCCCCGCCTACAAACGCTACATGTACGAGCCGGAGTCGCGAGACCGGATCGACTACCGCGGGCTGGTGTGCGCGCTTACCGGTGATCGACTCCAACACGCGGCCGACGTGATCAACCCGTGTCTCCAGGCTGGTGAGATCGTACTCTGCGACCGATATGTCTACGATGCCCAGGCGCATCTCCTTGCTCGCGGTTACAGCGACGAGCCATGGTTCCTCGACATTACGCGACACCTACCCGCCCCGACACTCGCGATCCTCGCGTACGCGGACCTTGACACGTGTCTCGGCCGCGTGGCCGCGCGGCCACGCGGCGAGGAATCCTACATCGAAAGACCGTTCGTCGATCTGCTCCACGAGAATTACAAGCTCACGGCGAAGCTTAATAGCTTGACCATCGTTGACACGTCGCACGCGCCGGTCGCGGAGTCGGTCGACCTGATTCGCACCGAGCTACAAACACGTGGCCTTCCTTAGTACTCCATCCGTGATTCGTGACAGGTTCTGAGACGGGTGGGGTTGGGGCGCAGGCAGGAACAGCCGCTCTCGCATGCTTCGTGTTGTGCGACAAGAAGAGACGAGTGCGGCTGCTGAGGCCAGGATACTTGAGGAAGCGTTCGAGGCCGCCGGGCAGGCGGTGTTCGAGGCGATGGCCGACCTGTTCGGCTCCCGGCCATGCCGGATGAGCGCCCGCGACTATACGAGGGGGCTGCTGGCGAGCCTGGAGCGGAAGAACTGCGTGACGGGCGATCGAGGAGTCGTTCCAGCAGGCCAAAGGCCGCGTCGGCCTCGACCAGCACCAGGTCCGCACCTGGGAGGCGACCCACCGGCACCTCACCCTCGCCATGGCCGCCTCCCTGGTCATCACCCTGACGACCATAACCGCCCGCGCCGCCTGCCCGAAGACGACGAGCTCGACCGGCTCACGCTCCCCGAGACCGCGCATCTCATCGCCGCCCTGGCCCTGACCCTCCAGCACACCCAAGCCCACATCCTCGCCTGGAGCCGCTGGCGCAGACGAAAGAACAAGGCCGCCAGATGAAGCCACTACCACCGCCGCGACCAGCCAGAACCATGAATCTCACGGATCACGGATGGAGTACTAGCCAAACCGCGCCATGGTGAAGGGACAGGCCAGATTCAGCTGCCTTGCAGTCACCTGCCCTCATGTTGACGGCACTCTCTTCTATCCTTGAACTCAGCTCCTCGACGGCTTTGAATCCAGCCGAGGGCTGGGATGGCTGCCTTCTAGGAGGTCATGCAGTATGCCGGGATGCTTGGGGGATGACTGTGCCCGCACGACCTAGACAACATGTACTTGAGACTGAATCAGAACGAGTATTTGAATCTGCTCTCCCATCCGAGTGGGTGGCCCGACCGATACTGGGAGATTACGGAATAGATCGAGAAGTCGAGATATTTGAACACGGTCTAACCACGGGATACTTGTTCAAAGTTCAATTGAAGGCAACTGATATCGCCCCGGTAAATGGTTCGATCTCAGTTTCAATCTCGAAGGATACGCTTGCCTACTGGCGCAGCCTGGATATTCCTGTACTGGTAGTGCGTTACTCCGCGCATACGAAAGAGCTATATGTGCGTTGGGCGCACTCGTATGATCCGTATGGAACCGCTCCAGACGCGAAATCGTTGACCTTTAGGTTCACCCCGGCTCACCGTTGGTCTGAAGAGCAACCTTCAAAGCTCCACCGCGACCTTGAAGCCGTTCGCGCTATTCGCGCAAAATCAGTAGAAGGTCCACTTCCCGTGAGGGTCAGAGTGGATCCCAATGCCGGATTCCAGGCCAACTCAGTGACCTTTTGGGTTCGCCACTGGGCTGCATCGATAGAAGACTTGAGTGTCGTGGATGACTGCAAGACTCCAGCGTGTGTTGAAGTTGACGTGCAAAAGGATCGAGTCGCCGTTCGATTTCCGGGTGACATTGCGAGCCTAACTATCCACGACGTACCGGACCAGTACAGTCAAAGTTCCTCAGAGGAAATCTTTGCTTCTGATCTTTGTCTAGCCATTGGAGCGATATGTGCAAATATTGGATTGGCAAATCTTGCCGCGCGTATTGTGAATACGGTTCACCTCGACAGCCCTCTTATCATCGCAAGTCCTCTCCCGGGTCAAATCGCCGAACCCCTGATCGACGCCGGAAAGCTCTCTGAGGCTATTAAGATCGCTAGAATAATCTCGATATCACCTGTTGATTCGCAGCGTCGTTCGGCTAAATGGATAATTGGTCGAGTTTGTATCGATGATGGATTCAGCAGGCTTCCTGACGCAGAAATCCAGGCAATATGGGATTCCATGATCAACTGTGGCGCCCTGGAAACATTTCTCAAAAAGTTCAGTGATGCCGGATTGACTTGGTACAACCTTGGGCAGATTGCGCTTACGCTAAAACGACTGGACGAAGCACTTGAAGCATACAAGAAGGCTATTGAAAATTTCAAAGGATACGGGCGATCTGGATACTATTTTCGCGAGCGTGGGGATATTCATTTCCAGCTTGGTCGGCTTGAAGAGGCGGCAACGGATTATCGAAAAGCCGCATCGCTGGGCGATGCCCCTGAGGCCCAGTTCCTACTTGCGAGCACATTGATGCACCAAGGTCTGTACGAGGACGCCAGCAGAGTTTCGTTGGACGCTTACATCCCCAATATGCCTGAATTCTATGCTAATGGATGTCGCGTATTCCAAGTAGTCATCTCTCGGATCAACGATATGCTTGAGCTCTCTCAGCAGGAACGGTCGGTAGCCGATCGTGAAGCTGTAAATCGGGTAGAGAATCCATCGGCAACAGCCGAGGATGTTGTGGAGGTAGCGCGAGCATTCGATGGTTTGCACCCGAGCATTTGGTTGCGACTTGCAGCGATACTTGGAGCCGAAGGGCGCCTGTCCGAAGCATTCGAGTGCAGCCTAGTTGCTGCCTGGGTAGTCTCGGATAATCCGAAGCTCTGGGCCTGGGTAATAGCTGCCGGCATCGATGCTGAGGCTACTGAGGAGTTGCTTGAAAAGGTATGGCTGAAAGCGCAACATTTTGCCCCTACTCTCCCTAATGAGATTGAATCCTTGGCGCAGGATCTTCCAGAAAGGCCATCACAAGAACTTCGAGAATTGATGTTCCGTCTCGGTGATAGATCTATTCCATTTCCGCCACGAGTAGTGCGAGTTTTGAGTGACGACGAGGGAACGGAGGAAGCCGGAGCTTAGTCACTGAGTTCCAGACTTAGAGCTCGTTTCAAGTTGTTTGATTGAGGCGTCTCCAGCAGATGAGCGCGGCGGCGAGTTTGGTGAAGCCGTGATGGAGGTCGAGCCGGCGTTCCCAACGGACGGCGAGGCGTTTGAACTGGTGAAGGTGGGCAATGGCCTGCTCGACAACCCAGCGGATCGTGCCCAGGCCGATGATCTTCTTGCGGCCTCGTTGCGGAATGGTCGGTTCGATCCGTTTGGAGCGCAACCAGTCACGGAAGGCAGCCGAGTCGTAGCCGCCGTCCGCTAGGATCGCATCGGGCCTGCGTCGCGGGCGTCCGACCCGGCCCGCGACGGGTGGTATGGCTTCGGCCAGGTCCTGGGCGGCCTTGATGTCGGGCACATTGCCTGCAGTAGTGATGACTGCGAGCGGCAGCCCTGCGCCATCGCAGGTGATGTGGTGCTTGGAGCCGGGCCGGCCGCGGTCTACCGGCGATGGGCCGGTTGCGGAACCCCCTTTTCTTGCCCTGACATGGGAGCCGTCGAGGCAGACAGCCGACCAGTCGATCTGACCGAGCGCATGCAGATCGGACAGCAGCACTCGGTGGAGTTCATCCCACACACCGGCCTGACACCAACGACGGAATCGCCTCCAGCACGTAGTGCCGGATCCAAACCCGAGTTCGGTCGGCAGATGATTCCAGCTGATGCCGGTGTAAAGCACGAACAGGATGCCCTGCAGACACTTCCGGTCATCGAGCGGAATCGGCCCACGACGCCCTGGCCGGTAGGTCGGCAGCAGTGCTTCGATCCTGACCCACAGCCCCTCGTCAATCTCCCAGGGTTTCGCCACGCCTGTTCAACGAGCGTGCCTGAATCCGCGCAGCGCACCAGCAGTCCACCAACTGAGGAGCTTGGAGCCGGTGCTCAGGAGAGGCGGCGTGCGAAGAGCATCGCTTGCGGAACTTGCCCGTCCGGGTCGCACAGCCACTGGGCCTCGATCGCGAACCCGGCCTCCCGCAGCCAGGAGGCCACCTTGTCAGGCTCACGGTGGTGAACGTAGACCGACATCGGATGGCCTCCATACCCTTGCGTCTTCAGATGCGCGGTGTCACCGACATGGAACCCGAGCTGCAACGGTCCGCCTGGACGCAGGACTCGGTGAAAGTGCGCGAAGACGGTCGGCACCTCGTCGTCGGGGATGTGGATCAATGACCACCAGGCGAGCAGACCCGCCATCGAAGCGTCGCTCAGGTGCAGATCGGTCATCGAGCCCACCTCGAAGCGCAAGTCGGGGTGATCGCGACGGGCCACGTCGATCATCCCTGGAGAGAGATCGATGCCGAAAGCGTCGATACCGAGCCCGTGCAGGTGGGCGGTGACGTGTCCGGGGCCGCAGCCGACGTCTGCCACGGGCCCGCCGCCGGCGGTCCACACACGGTCGGCGAACACCTCCAGTGCGGCGCGTAGGTGCGGGCCACCGGCGATAGCGTCACGCAATTGCTCGGTATAGCTGCCAGCGACGGTGTCGGGGCTTACCCCTTTGATGTTGACACCGTCCTATGCGGCGAGGGCGAGGCTAGCCTGCCG
>NZ_BAAHCB010000025.1:0-14830 GCF_054776215.1 Glycomyces tarimensis | reverse complement strand
GATGAGCAGACGGAGGATGCCGGCAGCGGCGGCGATTGACCGCGCGCTGACCAAACGCCCGCCGGTCGAGGACGGACAGGTGATGGTCACGCTCGCAATCGGCGGGCGTCTCGAGCCGGATCTGAGAGTGTCTTCGGTGGCCGGCGCAGGCGTGCCGACCGGCCGCGCATGGCAGCCGGGCCGCGGGGCGCTGGCCTCGGAGGCGACCAGGTGTCGGACCAGCGCCGACCGCCCCGGTGCGCACCACGACAGAGGCGCGGCCCCATGTCCGGCTTCCAGGGTCGAGCGATCGCAACGACTGTCCAGGGGCGACGGCGATGAGCGGCAACTGGGAAAGCGTTGCGATAATCGTGTTGGTGGACGAGTACCTAGAGACGCTCCGGCGAGAGTTCGAGGCCCAGGAGGGGAGCTTCCTGCTTCAGATGCGTTGTGACCTGAAGTGGGACCGGGCCGCGTTCACACGCTTGGAGCGGGCGATGCGAGCCGTGTGCCTGCGCGTTCACGGGAATGAGAAGCTCGACCGCTGGATTGCCGAGGGGTTCTACGAGATGGCGACCTCGGTTCCGTCCTGGACGTCGCACCCGAACTTCCCGAGGCCAGGGCCCGACAGCTACTACGAAGACTGCATCGAACGTCTAGGCGATCTGGCCGACTGGTTCTTCCGCGGGCAGTCGAACTACGCCGAAGGGCACACCTGGCCGGACCTCTGAGGTGGCATGAGCAGCCTGTGGCGTCGCCGCGTTCACGCAGTGTTGTCGCGAAGCGCGAACGTTGTCGGCATCGAGCATCTGACAGCCCGTGGACATGGCCGGCAGGGCCGCCATGGACACCGCTGCACCGGCGCGCTTCATGCTGATCTTCTCCGTTCGCTTGGGGTCCATGAAGGCGCGGCCCCCTGTGACCCTGCCGCGTCCGGAGTCCGCATCGGAGGGTCGGGTTCATGTCGCGTGGCGGTCGAGGGCGGCGGCGAAGCCGTCCAGCATTGCCTGGAGGGCGAAGTCGAAGCGCGCCGCGGCTCCGTGGTCGGACCTGGAGGCGGCGGCGAACCGGGGGTAGGCCGCCGCGTCGATCGCTTGCGACGCTGCGGTAAGGGCGTCGTCGTCGGCGGCGATCACCGCATGTCCGACGACAAGGCCGTTGAGGGCGTAGACGATGTCCAGTGCCAGACTCGCCTCGAATCCGCTCGCCTCCAGCGCGACGAGCGCGTGCTCCATGGCTTCGTGGTTCCGCGGTGTCTGCGCGGGCCGCGAGACGACCAGTGGCAGCACGTTGGGGTGCGCCAAAAGCGTCGCCAGCAGCTCGCCGGCGTAGGCCCGCATCCACTCGCGCCAGTCCCTCCGCCCTGACGGCTGCGCCGAGGTCTGGGCGAAGACGTACTCGACCAACCCGTCGAACAGCGCCTCCTTGCCGGCGACGTGGTGGTACAGGGCCATGGCCTCGACCCCGAGCGAGGCGCCGAGCCGGCGCATCGACAGCGCCTGCAGTCCCTCCCGATCGGCCAAGTCCAAGGCGGCGCTGAGGATCGCCTCGCGCGTCAGGCCCGCCCGTCGTCCCCGCTCTCGCCGCGCCATCGTGGCCCCTTTCACTCTTGACAAGATTTACGTTGTAAAAATATCATCGACGCTGAAATTTACGGTGTAAAATATAGGAGGAGTCATGACAACCGTCGTCCAACGCCGACCGGTCGCCCTATATCTCGGCCTCGCGCTGACCGCACTGGTCGCGCTCGCTCCGCTGATCGACACGGTCACGGTCGACGCCATCGGCGGCCACGTCCGCGCCGCCTATCCGGAGTGGCCAGCCGGCCAGGTCCGACTCGACCGCACCGCCATCATCGCCTGGGTCGCGGTCACCAATGCCCTCGGCATGCCACTGTGGTGGTGGACGATCCGGCTCGCAGGCAAGGGCCACCGGCGCGCTCGCACGGTGGCGACCTGGGCCTTCGCCGCCGGCGCCTGCCTGGCACTGCTCAATCTCGGCTTCGGCGGCGAGCGCTACGAGACCGTGGTGCCCCTGTTCTTCGGCCTGATGGGTCTGCTGCCCCTCGCCGCCGGCCTGCTCGCGCTCGTCCCCATGTGGCGCAAGCGCGCGGATGCGCGGGAGGCCCGATGACGCCGCAGGCCGCCCCGATCGCCGCCACGCGCGCCGGAACGATACGAGGTGCCGCGCGCGAAGGCGGGTACGTGTTCCGCGGTGTGCCGTTCGCAGCGCCGCCCACCGGCGTCGGACGGTACCTGCCGCCGCGGCCGAGCCCGGCGTGGGCCGGTGTCCGCGATGCCACCCGCAACGGCCCCACGCCGCCGCAACCGCCGGTGCCGGCCCCGATGGACGCCTTCTACCCGGTCGTGCCAGGGGAGGATTACCTGAACCTCAACATCTGGACCCCTGACCTCGGCACCGGCCGATCGCCGGTCATGGTGTGGATCTACGGCGGCGGGTTCGACGGCGGCGCCAACACCATGTACGACGGGGAGCGGTTCGCCCGCGACGGCGTGGTCTTCGTGGCACCCAACTACCGTCTCGGCGCCGAGGGATTCCTCTGCCTCGACGACGGCATCGCCAATGTCGGCCTCCTCGACCAGATCGCGGCATTGGAGTGGGTGCAGGACAATATCGCCGCGTTCGGCGGCGACCCGGGCAACGTCACCGTCTTCGGCCAGTCGGCCGGGGCGATGAGCATCGGCGCGCTGCTGGCCATGCCCCGCGCCAAAGGGCTCTTCCGCCACGCGATCCTGCAAAGCGGCGCGGGCAACCTCGCGTATGCCGCGGGCACTGCCCGCGGCCTCGGTCGGCGCCTCGCGGCGAAGCTCGACGTCGAACCCACCCGCGAGGCGATCGCGGAGGCCGGCGTGGAGCGGGTGCTCGCCGCGCAGACGGCCATGATGGCCGACCTCGCCCGACAGCCCGACCCGCACCGGTGGGGAGGCGAACCCGGCGCCCGCGTGAACGTATGGCGCCCGACCGTGGACGGCGACACGCTGCCAACCCCGCCTGTCGACGCGATCGCCGCAGGGGCGTCCGCCGATGTCGACGTGCTGATCGGCGCCAACGCCGAAGAGGGCAGGTTGTCACTGGTGCCGTTCGGAGCGCTCGAATCCGTCGGCGAAGCCGAGCTCACCGAGGCGCTGCGGCTGTACCGACTGCCCGTTCACCGCGCGCTCGACGCCTACCGAGCCGCCTACCCGAACGCCGGGCCCGGCGACCTGCTCGCGATCCTCCAGGGCGACTGGTACTACCGGGCGGCGGCCACCCGCCTCGCTGAAGCCCGCGCCACCGCCGCCGGACACACCTACATGTACGAGTTCTCTTGGCGTTCGCCACAGTTCGGCGGCCGCCTCGGCGCCTGCCACGCATTGGAGACGCCGTTCGTCTTCGACGTGCTCGACGATCCCGTCATGCAGTGGCTCACCGGCCCCACGCCGCCCCAGCCGCTGGCCGACCTGATGCACGCGGCCTGGGTCTCGTTCGCGCGAACGGGCCGCGCCGACTGGCCGCGCTACCTCCCGGAGACCAGAACCGCGTTCCGGTTCGACACCGACTCGGCGCGCCTCCGCGACCCGTTCCCCACCCGAGCGATCTGGGAGAGCGTGGACCTGCTTGAATCCGGCCTTCGCTCCTCGCCCCAGAGCGACGACGCCATCGCGCCGCCCCGGCCCCGACGCACTCCGCGCGCGGCGTAGCGGCGACGGCGGTGCGGCGCAGTCCCCGACGAGACCGCCGGTCTCGGCACCAGTCTCGTCGGCGAGCGCCGTGGGTGTCGCATCGTCGGTCAGAGCCAGGACCAGCACACGGTGTACGAGTAGTCCGGAAAGACGCCGCTTTGCCAGGCGGCCCAGCCGTAGTCACGGAACTCCGGCGACGGTGGGGGGTCGTCGACGACTTCGGTATCGATGTACGTCGTCGTCGGAACCTCGTCATTCGACTCGGCGTTGCGGTGGTCCCAGTCGGCCTGGAGACAAGCGGGCTGGGCGTGCTTGCCGGAGCAGCGGGGCGCCCCCGAGTTCCCGTCGCCGTAGTCGATGAACTGGTGCTCGATGCCCGGCGCGGTCAGGTTCGCGGAGGTGACGACGGCCGTCTGCCGGGCCCGGTTCTCGGCCACGGCCTGGACCGGGTTCACCGTGAGATCGCCGCATCGCGATTCCCATGCCGCGCAGCGGCTCCACGTGTTGCGCCGGACTCGACTGGTTCCACCGCCAGTCGAGCGGCCAGACCGGCGTCCCGAGGATCGCGTCCGGCGCCACCGCTGGAGTGCCGTAGGCCGCGAGCCGCGTGGTCGCCAGTCCAGGAGCGCCACCTCAAGTGGCTGCACTGGCGCGCTCGCTGCGGACGCCGCATCAGCCTCAACCCCGCCCACAGCCGCACCGGCCGAATGTACGTCTACTTCCATCCCTTATGGTCCTGTGGCGGTCCACTGCGGAAGCTCGCTCGACGCAGATCGACTTGTGTCGCCATTCCGACCATTGTCGAGCATTCAGATTCCGCCAATGTACCTGCTTCCAGGAGAAACGTCGATTCCGCCGAATATCGATCTCGCCGAGGCGCGACACAAGGGACCCAGTCGATCGCTGCGTGTTGATAGCGTTACTTGCAGTCCAGGTCACCACGCCTGGCATCGGGCCCGACTCTCGCAAATCCACCTCTCCTCGATGAAGAGCAGATCGGATACATCCATGAAGTACCCCATCGTGAAGCGAGCACTCATCGCGCTCGCGGCGACCGTGCTGCTGCTGGCATCGCCGGCAGCCGTCAGCGCCCAAGACGACGACCCCGGCCCCAAAGACGGATACCAGACCCCCGAAGAAGGACTCAAGGACGACATCAGCAGCACCGCCGAAACCCGCGGCTGGACCTTCGAACAGGCCGAGGCCCAGTACAAGGTCACCGAGGCCATCGGTGACATCGCGGCCGAGATCGCACCAGAGCGCCTGGACGTGTTCGTCGGCACCGCCCTGTCCGAACAGCCCGGCGGCACGCCGACGCTCTACATCAAAGGCGAAGCCGACGAGTACATCTATCGCGTGATCAAGGAGAGCGGCCAGGAAGTGGCCGTCGCCGACGGCCAGCCGTTCTCGTACCTGGAGCTCGAAGAGCGCAACACGCGACTTAACGAGCAACTGACCGAGCTCGGCTACGTCGACTTCTCCAGCGGATTCGACATCACCAAGGGCACCATCTCCGCCGAACTCGCCGCCCAGGCGGACCTCCCCACCGATCCCGAGCAGATCCGCGAACGGCTCAGCAAGGAGTTCCACCGAGGCGTCGAGCTGGCGGTGGTCGACAAACTCGGGAACACCGCTGAGCACGGCTACGGCGGCATGGCGGCGCACGACGGCGGGGCATTCGAATGCACCACCGGATGGACGGTCGTCAACCCCTCTGGCGTCACCGGCGTGACCACCGCCGGACACTGCACCGGTATCGACCAGACGTGGCAGCCGGGCTACGGCTTCGTCGACCTGGATTTCCAAAGCCAGTTCAGAGGGTACTGGGGCGACATCGAATGGCACACCACGCCGACGCACATCGATGTCGCGGAGTTCTACGCCCATCCCAACACCCGGCGCGACACCCTGTCGGTCGAGCCGTGGTGGGGGTTCACCGTGGGCGAGTCGATCTGCGTCTACGGGCGGTCCACGAACTCCCGCCAGTGCGGGCTCGACGTGCAGAACCCCTGGTGGTCGTGCACACTCGACGGCTACCTCACCGAGAGTCTGGTCCGCATGGACGGTGACGTCACCATCGGTGGCGACTCCGGTGGCGGCTGGTCGTGGAACAACCGGGCCTACGGCTCGCACGTCGGCGACTGCAGCTGGCAGAACGTCTTCTCACGAGCGGACGATTTCAACGAGGCGATCGGAGTGAGCGTACTCCTGTAACCGACAACGGAGCCGCGGCCCGGCATTCCAACAGGGCCGCGGCCATTTGGCGCTCGGTACGTGCCCCGACGACGCCGACGCACTGATGTCCTCGCCGCGGAACGCGGCGGCGATGCCGGTGATCGTGGCGAACTCGCCCCGCTCCCGAAACAAGCCATGCACTTCCGTGAACGGATGTCCAGTTCTCGAACCCGAGGTCGCTCCACCGCCATGGCCGTAGAGGCGGTCGCTGCCTTCGGAGGGGCTGTCGGTGTCGTGGCTGCGAGGAAGTCGGTCCCGCCGGTGATGGGGATCCGGACGAGACCAACTGTCTTGACGACTCTTCACGATCCGTATCGTAGCGGGACTCGCACGCGCTCGCTACCAGAGCGTTTCCTTATAGGCCCTGTCAAGACGTCGGCCGGCCTGTTCGGCTGTGTCGTCGACAGCGAGCTGGTCGCGAAAGATCTCGCCGAGCGTCGGCAGCGTGCCGCGATCGGGCCAGGTGTCGGGCTTCCATAGCTTCGAACGCATGAAGACCTTGGCACAATGCATGTAGGCGGCCTGCACCGTCACGGCATTGCCCTCGCCGTCCGAGGAGACGATCAACCCGAACGGGCTCCGCGCGATGAAGAATCGGCAATGACCATCCAGCCGCTTCAGTTACTTGCGGATCGAGACCTCTGTCGAGTCCGAGGCGTCGCAGCAGCGACCCCAGGGCATGAGTGAAAGCTGTGATCGAAGGTTGCTTCGGTGGTGCCGCCAGCCGGTTCCAGGCGAACGAGGAGGGTCTGGGTCGGCGTTGCGGGGCGTGACCGCGTGGATAATGGGTCCGTGGCTCTGACCTCGCCGCTCCCGCCTTGGCCGCTCACCCCGCCGACGCATGGCGGCGTCCTGCTCCGTCAGGTGCGTGAGACGGATGTTGCTATGGCTCGGGAGCTCTCTACGGATCCTTACGTGCCCATGATCGGCTCACTTCCTTTGAATGCCAGTGATGAGGAAGCCCTAGCGTGGGTGCGTCGACAGCAAGGGCGCTATGAGGAAGGTGCCGGTTTCTCCTTCACGATCGCTGAGGCAGGATCCGGCGTGGCGGTTGGCCATTGCGGGCTCTGGCTCAGAGAACTCGCAGACGGTCGAGGTGCGGCCGGATACTCGGTTGTGCCGTCTGCCCGGGGGCGCGGGTTTGCCGCTGACGCGCTTGCCGCGCTCACAGCCTTCGGGTGGACGTTGTCGGGGCTGTTCCGGATCGCGCTGTTCATCGAGCCTTGGAATACCGGCTCGATACGGACTGCTGAGCGCGCTGGTTACGTCCGTGAGGGGCTACTGCGAAGTCATCAGGTGATTGCCGGGAGGCGTCGGGACATGCTGCTGCTCGCGGCCGTTCGAGGCGAGTAGCACGCGTTGCAAGCGGGCTCCCTGTAGCACTGTCCGGGGATCGTATCGGGTTATGCGACGAGTATGTGGAAGATGGCCGCGAAGTCCGCACTGCCATCCTCGACCTCGACCGCGCCGGGCACATCAAGACGGCCTTCCGCGACTACGCCACCGGCCGGTACTCGGTCAAGCAGCTCAGAGGCCGCGTTCACCGAAGCGGGACTGCGCCCCCGACCCGCCAAGGCCTACCCAGCCGGACGGCCGATCCGCCGCAGCGTTGATCGGCTGATATCACCCGGAGGGTGGTCCGCAGCACGGGAGAAGGGCCCCGTTTCCGGGGCCCTTCGCTTTCAGGCTTGACGCATGCCGATATGGGTATATGATAGTTGCCATGGCACGAGCAGCGACGACGTCGGATGTATTCAACGCGATCGCCGAGCCGCAGCGTCGGGAGATCCTTATGCTGCTGCGATCGGGCGAGCGGCCGGTGACCGAGTTGGCTCTGGAGCTGGGGATGACCCAGCCGGGGGCGTCCAAGCACCTGCGGGTGCTCCGGGAGGTCGGGCTGGTGCGGGACCGCAAGGCTGGCAAGCAGCGTCTCTACGGCCTTGACGCCCGCGGGCTGCGGCCGGTCCACGAGTGGGCCGGTGGGTTCGAGCGGTTCTGGAACGAGAGCTTCGATCGGCTCGACGCCTACGTGCAAGACCTGAAGCAGACAAGGGAAGAGGAGTAGCTGATGAGCGCGACAGAAGAAGAAACGACGGCGCAGTCCGCGACGGCCGACCGCGAGATCGTCATCTCTCGGGTCATTGACGCCCCACGGGAGCTGGTGTTCGAGGCGTTCACCGAAGTGCGGCACGTGTCGCGGTGGTGGGGACCGGAGGGGTTCACCACGACCACGCGGTCGTTCGAGTTCCGCGTCGGCGGCGAGTGGGACTTCGTGATGCACGGACCGGACGGGACGGACTACGCCGAGTGGATCACCTGGACCGAGATCGCCCCGCCGGAGCGGATCGAGCTGCTCCACGGTGAGGTCCGCGGCGACCCGAACGCCTTCTCCTCGGTCCTGATATTCGAGCCCGAGGATGGAGCGACCCGGATCGAGATGCGGACCGTGTTCCCCACCAAGGAGCTGCGCGACGAGGCGGTCGCGAAGTACCACGCGATCGAAGGCGGCCGGCAGACTCTGAGCAACCTGGCTGCCTACGTGGCCGAGATCGTTCGGAAGGGAGTGGAGGGCTGATGGCCGGGAAAGTGTTCTTCAGCGTGTCGATGTCGCTGGACGGGTTCATCGCACCCGAGTCCCCAGAGGAATTGATGGGTCGGCAGTGGATGGAACTGCAGCGGTGGGTGTTCTCGCAGCGGTTCTTTCGGGAGAACCTGAAGCTCGGCAAGGGTGGCGAGGAGGGGCGCGACAACGACATCCTGCGGGAGACGTTCGAGCGAACCGGCGCGAGCGTCATGGGCAAGCGCCTGTTCGACGCCGGTGAGCAGGCGTGGCTGGAGGAGGCGCCGTTCCACACGCCGGTGTTCGTCGTGACGCACGAGAAGCGTGACCCCTGGGAGCGGCCGGGTGGGACCGTCTTCCACTTCGTCAACGACGGCATCGAGTCCGCGCTCGACCAGGCCCGCGAGGCGGCCGGCGACCGCGACGTCCGCATCGCGGGCGGCGGCGCGACAATCTTGGAGTACGTGAATGCCGGTCTGGTCGATGAGTTCTCGATTGCGCTGTCGCCGGTGTTGTTCGGTTCTGGGATCCGCCTGTTCGAGGGCGTGGACGCGGGCCGCGTGGCCTTGGAGCAGGTCCGCGTGGAACCCTCTTCAAGGGTGACGCACCTGACCTACACAGTCCGGCAGCGGTAGGCGCACGGGCGAGCTGGACGGCCTCGATGACCGCAGGTTGTGATCCTGCAGCGGTGGAGGCTTTAGACATAACCAGTGATAACCAAACCCGGATCATTTGATATGAGTCATCACGGCCTTGATATCGACTTCCAACGGGAGTGCGTGGCTGAGCTCGGTCCGTCGGTGAAGCGGTGTCAAGGCCATCTTCGTCGATGGTGGATGAAGTTGGTGAGGACACCTGTCAGCGGTCATCTAGATTTCCCCGCTGGCGGACAGATAAGTCCCCCGAACTGCAGTTACGCTCTGTGACCGGACTTCGGGGGTGTCATGGGCCGAGGAGAAACCCAGGCGATGGGTGAGTTCGCCTCCACCAGCCTGTGGCATGTGGCTGGGAAAGGATTGGACGGGGTGATGCTCGGGCTGGTAGCTTGCGGTGGACCGTGACACCGCCCGAGGAGGTGAGACCCATGAACGCTGTATCGATGTGGGTGCTCCCCCTTCGCGTCACGGTCGGGCGATCGAGGTAGGTGTCGCCGGGAGCGCCTTGCCAAGCAGGCACTCCCGAAAGGCAACACCTATGGACACTTCGCAGTTTACTGCCGAGCCGGCGTCGAACGAGCCAGTCGAGCGCGACTTCACCGCAGGCGAGGCCCCCGGACTCCCGTCGTCGGCTTCCGGCGCCGATCGCGCGCCGGTCATGTTCGATGTGATCATTGCTGGGTGCGGGCCTACTGGCGCGATGCTGGCCGCCGAACTGCGGTTGCACGATGTGCGAGTACTCGTTCTGGAGAAGGAAACCGAGCCCGCCTCGTTCACCCGCATCGTCGGTCTGCACATTCGCAGTCTCGAGCTGATGGCCATGCGCGGCCTGCTCGATCGCATGCTCGAACACGGCAGGCGGCGTCCAGCCGGCGGATTCTTCGCCGCCATCCCCAAAGCCGCGCCAGGCGGCCTGGATTCCGCGTATGCCTATCTGCTGGGCATTCCCCAGCCGCTCGTCGTTCGCCTGCTCGAGGAACACGCGATCGGACTGGGTGCGCAGGTCCGGCGCGGCCTCGCGGTGGCCGATTTCGAGCAGGACGAGGGGGGTGTGACCGTCGAGCTGGCAGACGGCGAACGGCTGCGTTCACGCTATCTCGTCGGCTGTGACGGCGGGCGCAGTACGGTGCGCAAACGGCTCGGCGTCGGCTTCGGCGGCGAGCCCTCGCGGAACGAGACGCTGATGGGCGAGATGGAGGTGGGTATGCCGGCCGAACAGATCGCTGCCAAGGTGACCGAAATCCGCGAGAGCCATCAGCGATTCTGGCTCCGGCCCTTCGGCGA
The DNA here is from genome assembly GCF_054776215.1 of Glycomyces tarimensis. Classification (NCBI taxonomy): domain Bacteria; kingdom Bacillati; phylum Actinomycetota; class Actinomycetes; order Glycomycetales; family Glycomycetaceae; genus Glycomyces; species Glycomyces tarimensis. Next base: position 4,433 of record NZ_BAAHCB010000025.1, on the reverse strand, counting down.
GGGGGTCTATAGCGTCGTGGTTCCCGCCGCGGGAGTCGGCGATCGCGCCCAGCCGCCCACACTCGAGGATTTCCAACGACAGCTTCGCGCCATAGCCGGAACCGATTTCGGCGTGCACTCCCCGCGCTGGTTGTCCCGTTTCGGGGATGCCACCCTGCTGGCCGAGCATTACCGCATCGGGCGGGTGATGCTGGCCGGCGATGCGGCGCACATCCATCCGCCCGCCGGTGGACAGGGCCTCAACCTGGGCGTCCAGGACGCCTTCAACCTCGGCTGGAAACTGGCCGCGCAGATCCGCGGCTGGGCGCCTGCAACGCTGCTGGACACCTACGGGGCCGAGCGTCGTCCGGTCGCCGAGGACGTGCTGGACAACACCCGCGCCCAGATGGCCTTGTCGTCGGCCGAACCCGGCCCGCAGGCGGCGCGCAGGCTGCTGGCCGAACTGATGGACTTCGAGGAGGTGAACCGCCATCTGATCGAGAAGATCACCGCGATCGGCATCCGCTACGACTTCGGCGACGGCCCCGACCTGCTCGGCCGCCGCCTGCGCGACATCGACATACAACAGGGCCACCTCTACGACCTGCTGCATCGCGGCCGCGGCCTGCTGCTGGATCGCACCGAACGCCTGAGTGCCGGCGGCTGGTCGGATCGGGTCAACTACCTCGCCGACCCCACGGCGGCACTGGAAGTTCCGTGCGTCCTGCTACGCCCCGACGGCCACGTCGCCTGGATCGGCGACGATCAGCAGGCTCTGGACGACCACCTCTGGCGCTGGTTCGGCAAGCCCGTCTCCTGATGTCGTCCGAGCAACCGGAAAGGCCACGAGGAGGCTCGAACGGCCAGTAGCGACTGACCACCGGAATGCTGGAGACAGCACCCGCCGTGGTGCTCTGACGCCAAGATCGGCCTGCGAGGAGGGTCGGCCTCCAAGCAACGACTGGGAGACGGCGGAAGCGCACCGCGGCGTGGGTCGGCGCAGACCGCCGCCTGTTCGCCTAACGGACGGGTCCTAGAGATTGCCACGCGCTCCAGCCGTCCGCCCAAACTGTCAGACGGCTCAGGATCAGGCCTTACCGACACCGACATCTGTAACGCTCAGTAACCACTGGTGGCCGCCAGTGGGGAGTGAAAGTGTCCGCCGGCGGGGACCGACCCGTCCGCCAGTGGGGAATTCTTCATGACCGCTGACAGACGCCGGTGCCGTACGATGAACGTCCAGTCCGCCGTCTCTGCGATCCTCCCACTCTTAGGCTGACCATGACCGACTCAGGAAGGCTGATCCGGCCGTTTGCCAAGGTGAACGCCCGGATCACCCATTTGATCATCGTTGACATCGACGGAACTCCGCTTCCGGAGCGCTTCCAACTGCAGGAGGGCGCGAACGAGTTCAAGTGCCGCGCGCGCTACGCCGACGGCCCTGAAGACTGGTACGAGCCCTATTGGACCTGCCCGGTGCCGCTGAAGTCCGGTGGTGCGGACCCCTGGCGCGTTCTCGGGACGCATCGCCGAGCAAGCGCGACAATCCACGCATCAGCAAGGCACGAGCGGTATACGGAGCTGGCATGCTGGGTTTATACGCCCGGTCTAGAACGACGAGAGAACGTAAGCCACGGGATCGCCTTCGACTACTCGCTCATCGCGTGAGACGCATGCTGAATCTGACATGGGACACCAATTGTCTGATCACCCTCGAAAGCGACGAGCCGCACCGGGCAGCCGACAAAGCTGCACTTCAACGGTTGCTGCAACTGCATGGTCTCGGCTTGGTCCAGGTTCGGTTGTCGGCCGGTACCGCCTCCGAGTTGCAGCCCGACCGTACCTACCTCGAGCACATGGATCAGTTCCAACGACGCCGCACCACAGCTGGCCTTGGAAATCTGGCCTTGCTCTATCCGCCGGCGCGCTTCGACATGACGTTCTGGGACAACGCCGTGCTCATCGATGATGCCGATGAGCAACAGATCCAAGAGCTATTCGCAGTGATGTTCCCAGGCAAGCGGTACGATCCGCCGGTGGACTTCGACCCGACGTCGAAGGCGACACGGGAGTGGATAAACCGCGTCATCGACGCTGAAATGTATTGGAGCCACCTAAAGGGCGACGGCGATCTGTTCGTCACCAGGAACTCGAAGGACTTCATCGATGGCGGCCGCCGGGAACGGCTGCTGGCGTTCGGCGGTCGCGCTGTCGAAGTTCCCCCAGACGCAGTGCAGTGGGTGGACAAGACGTTGTCGTAAGTGGCAGCGCTTGGGTAAGTTGGTCCGGGCGGGCGTGCCGAAGCGGCAGCTCGCGCAGCGGTACGGCGTCAGCCTCCGCAGCGTCTACCGCCTTCTGGTGTGAAGGTGTCTGCTGCGGGCGCTGTTCGCGGCGGATGGTGCTGCTCAAGTCCAAGAGCGCTCGCGGCCGGGACTACTTCTACTATCTCTGCAAGGGCAAGCAGCAGCGCGAATGCGACCTGTCCAGGCTGCCGCTCGATCAGGTCGAACTGGCCGTCGCCGCCCACTGGGCGACGATCGCCATCACCGAAGGCGAGGCGGCCCGGGTCCGTGCGGTCATCGAGCAGTCGGAGACCGGCTTCGACGAGACCGTCACCCAGATCAAGGCGCAGTTGAAAGCCCAGTTGAAGAAGATCAGCGCGGCTGAGAAACAGTGTGTCGACCTGCTCGGTGATCCCGCTTGGCCGGTCGAGAAGCTCTCCGCGCGCGTCGAACGGCTCGGGGTCGAACGCGCCCGGATCGAGGCCAAGCTCGCCGAGGCCGATGAACGGCCCGACGTGCGCGATTCCAACCGGAATATCGAAGCGCTCACCCAGCTACTGGGAGCGCCCAAGCGGATCTACGAGGCGGTCGACGAGGATTCCAGGAAGGTGCTCCTCAACCAGACGTGCTTCACCAAGCTCTACTTCGACAGCCGCGAAGACCGCCGGCCGTTCATCAACTGGCAGGAGCACAGCGAAGCAATCAAGCCCCTGCTCGAGCAGATCAACGAGATCCGAAACGAGCAAGGGCTCAACAATCGCACTAAAACGGGCGATAACTATGCCAATGGTGGTACTACGGGCGGCAAGGTGGTCGATACTGGGATCGAACCAGTGACCCCTCGCGTGTGAAGCGAGTGCTCTCCCGCTGAGCTAATCGACCGGGACGGGATAGAACTGTACCGGAGGCGCAGGCGGCCTGCCGCACCGGGGGCGGCGTCATACCGGTGGTCACAGTGCCGTGTGGAAGCGGTGGCCGGGTCGGCAGGTGTCAGTGGCGAGTGGGGATTGGGCCGGTTTGGCGTGTTTGCGGTGGATGCGGGAGCGGAGCGGGGGCGGATTTCGGTGTGATCTCCGTCTTGACAAGGTGGGGTTTCGTAGATAGCCTTCGATGCGTTAAATCGTTTCAATGAGGTTGGTCGGTCGCGTGACCCCCGTTCTCTTCACCCTGGCTCGCTCCGACCGGCTTCGTACGAACGTAAGGAGCCCCTTCCAATGAGTCCTCCCAAGAAACTCACCCGCGTCACGGCGGTGTCGCTGGCCGCTGTCGTGGCCGGCGCCGGTGTCGCCGTGGCCGCTCAAGGGCACGGCGGTTCTGGCGGTGACCAGGGCAGCGGTGTTCAGCTCGAGCATCTCGATCGCGGCCTGGTCGCGGCGAGCACCGATGACGGTGTCTTCCTCAGCTGGCGACTGCTCGCCGATGAGGTGTCCGGTTATAACGATTCAGGTCTGACCGGTGCCGACTTCAACGTGTACAAGGACGGTGCGCTGCTTGCCACTGTTACCGATAGCACGAACTACCTCGACGCCGAGGGCGGTGGCGATTCGCAGTACCGGGTCGTGGCCGTGGTCGACGGCGAGGAGGTCGACTTCTCCGACTCGGTGAGCCCGTGGTCGGCGTCCTACCTCGACGTCCCGCTGCAAAAGCCCGCGGACGGCGTCACCCCCGCCGGAGAGACGTACGAGTACCGCGCCAACGATGCCAGCGTCGGTGACTTGACCGGCGACGGCCGATACGAGTACATCGTCAAGTGGGATCCCTCGAACTCCAAGGACGTCTCGCAGGTCGGCTACACCGGCCCGGTCTATGTGGACGCCTACACGCAGGAGGGCGAGCTGCTGTGGCGGATCGACCTCGGTGTGAACATCCGGGCCGGCGCCCACTACACGCAGTTCGACGTCTACGACTTCGACGGCGACGGCATCGCCGAGCTCATGATGAAGACCGCCCCGGGCACCAAGACCACCTCCTACGTGGAGGGCGGCGAGGAAACCTTCATCACCCTGCCTGAAGACGACGTCGAGGCGGGCGTGTCGCACGAGGACGACTACCGGCTCAGCGCCGAGGGCTACTACGACCACCTGGTCGGGATGTTCATGGGCTGGCACGAGCACCCCGAGGTCGTCAACGGCGACTGGCCGGCCACGATCGAGGCCGCCCTGGGCGCCGACG
>NZ_BAAHCB010000024.1:82506-118026 GCF_054776215.1 Glycomyces tarimensis | reverse complement strand
CGGGTTCGCGCTGGCGGCGCTGGCGCGAGCGCGCGGCGGCCTCGCGGCGGCGCTTCGCGGCGAGGTCCTCGGCCTGTTCCTTGGCTTCGCGGGTGCGGGCGCGGCGCGCGGCTTCGCGGTCGCGCGCGCCGTGCTCGCGGGCCCGGTTGTCCTCCGCCGAATCCGAAGCCGCCTCGCGGACGGTGCGTCCGCGAGGCGTGTAACGGCGTGCTCGACTGATCGATGAGGGGTCGCGCCGTCGACCGGGGTCGGATGCTTCCACCTGCTACTCCTCGCTCCGGGGCGCTTCGACCGTCTCGCCGCTGGACAGGTCGAGGTAGGTGTACTCCTCGGGCTTGACCATGCCGAACTCCCTCGCCCTGCCCTCCAGGTACACCGGCGAGTTGAGGTTGTAGAGCTCGCTGGTGAGCTCCTGCTCGGTCTGGCTGAGCTCGGTCTTCTCGGCGCGCAGCTCCTGGAGGTGGTAGGCGTCCTCGTTGATGACGGTGTTGAGCAGCAGCAGGCCCACGATGCCGGCCACGACGAGGGCGACGACGCCGCCGACGAACGCCGGGCGCGGCATCTCGACCGGTTCGGGCGCGGGCTTGGCCTTCGGGCGCTCGACCGGGCGGGTGCGCTCGGTCGGGATCGCCTCGGTCTCGCGCTCGTGGATCGGAGGCGCGGAGACCGGGACGGTCTCGGGCTGCACGGCGAGCGAGCCGTCGACGACCGGAGTCTCGGCGGACTCGCCGACGAGGGCCCGGCGCCGCGAGGACGCGGCGCGAGACCTGCGGCGTGCGGCCTTGATGATCTCGTCGGCGTCTGCTCGGGGCCGACGGTAGGGCGCGTTGCTCATGAGTCGCCTCCTTCTCCGGTGGACGTTGCGACCCGCTCGGCGGCGCGCAGTCGCGCCGGCGCCGATCGCGGGTTTCGGTCGAGTTCGGTCTTGGTCGGTTGCTGGGCTTTCCTTGTCAGGAGTCGAAAGGTGGGCTCGGTTCCGGGGAGTTCGACCGGCAGGCCGGCCGGGCTGGTCGAGCTGGCACGCCGGGCCAGTTCGTGCTTGGTGATGCGGTCTTCCAGGGAGTGGTAGGACATCACCACGACGCGCCCGCCCGGAGCGAGCACGTCGAGGGCGGCGGGCAGGGCGGCCCGCCAGGTGTCGAGTTCGCCGTTGACCTCGATGCGCAGGGCCTGGAAGGTCCGCTTGGCGGGGTTGCCGCCGGTACGCCGGGCCGCGGCCGGGATGGCGTCCCGGACGAGGTCGGCGAGCGCGCGGCTCGAGGTGATCGACGCCTTGGCGCGGGCCGCGGCGATGGCCTTGGCGACGCGGGGCGCGAACTTCTCCTCGCCGTATTCGCGGAGGATGCGGATGAGGTCGCTCACCTCGTAGGTGTTGACGACGATCTCGGCGGTGAGGTGGTCGTCGGGGTTCATGCGCATGTCCAGCGGCGCGTCCCGCGCGTACGCGAAGCCGCGTTCGGGCTGGTCGAGCTGCATGGAGGAGACGCCGAGGTCGAACAGGATCGCGTCGGCGGCCCCATGGCCGTGGTCGCTCAGGACCTGCGGGATCGCGTCGTAGACGGCGCGGGCCGGCACGAAGCGGTCGCCGAAGTCGGCGAGTCGTTTGGAGGCGAGTTCGAGCGCGGTGGGGTCGCGGTCGATGCCGATGACGGTGAGTCCGGGGTGCGCCGACAGGAGCGCCTCGGTGTGGCCTCCGGCGCCGAGGGTGGCGTCGACGGCGACCGCGCCGGGCCGCGAGGCGGCCGGCGCGAGGTATTCGAGCACCTCGTCGAGCATGACGGGTACGTGCGGTGCGTTCATGTCACTCACCTCCTTTTCACAGTCCATCGGGCAGGTCGCCCTCTTCGATGTCGGAGAAGGCCTCCTCGGAGGCCTCCAGGTACGAGTCCCAGGTCGCCGCGTCCCAGATCTCGACGCGGTTGGAGGCGCCGATGACGGCCAGGTCGCGCTCGAGTCCGGCGTACTCGCGCAGCCGCGGCGGGATCGTCACGCGCCCTTGCTTGTCGGGCACCTCGTCGTGCGCCGAGGCGAAGAAGACCCGGTTGTAGGCGCGGGCGGTCTTGCTGGACATGGGCGCCTGCTGGAGCGCCTCGGCCAGGCGGGCGAACTCGTCGTCGGGGAAGACGTAGAGGCACCGCTCCTGGCCCTTCGTGATCACCACCCCCTCCGCGAGTGCTTCCCGGAACTTCGCGGGGAGGATGACGCGGCCCTTGTCGTCCAGGCGCGGGGTGTGGGTGCCGAGGAACATCGGCGCCACCCCCCGTGACTCTCAAGCTGCGCGGCCTCCCGTGCCGCGTCGGCGGGAACCCCGTCCCACCAATGCGCCCCACCATACTCCACTTCTCCCCACTCATGGGGGTTGTTTCGCCCGGACATCCATGATTCGAGTGGTGAAGGCGCAGCTCAATGTCGGTGGAGGGCAGTGGAGTGGCGAGTGGCCCAGTACGGCCCCCAGCACGAGATTCATTCATAATTCACCCCTTCAGGCCGCCCGGGCGCGCAAGGCGGAGCGACTGGACGGCCACGTTGAGCGACCCCAATGGACACCCGACGTGGCGGCCTCGCTACCGAGACGAGTGGCGCCGACGGACCGCTCGATGTCGCCCGGACCGCGGAGCAGGGCCGCGGGCCGCCTCACCCACACCTCCCGCTCGGCACGCCCGCCCGCAGACGTGTGACAAACTCTTCTGCATAGTCGTCGAGTCCGATCAAGTGGAAAGCGAGCCCACATGAGCGCGAATCTGCCAGCACGCGCCAAATTCGCCACCGCACTACTCCGGACCGCCGCGGCCCTGTCGCGAGCGACCGGCCGCGGTGACGGCTCGGTCATCGGCGGGCGCGTCGGGCTGATAGTCGAACCGCGACTCCTCGAACTGCTCGCGGACGGCCGCCACGTCGTCCTCGTCTCGGGCACCAACGGCAAGACCACGACGACCCGGTTCACCACCGCCGCGCTGGAGGCCATCGGGAGGGTCGCCACCAACTCCTTCGGCGCGAACATGCCGACCGGTCACACCACCGCGCTCGCGAAGGCCCCGAAGGCGAGCTTCGCGGCGCTCGAATGCGACGAGCACTACCTGGGGCAGCTGCTGGACGCGGCGCACCCCAAGGTCGTCGCGCTGCTCAACCTCTCGCGCGACCAGCTCGACCGGGCGATGGAGGTCACCGCGCTCGCGGCGAAGTGGCGCCAGACCCTCCAGACCTCGGCCGGCCAGACCACGATCGTCGCCAACGCCGACGACCCGCTCATCGTGTGGGCCGCCTCGGTGTGCGAGCGCGTCGTGTGGGTCGCGGCCGGGCAGAGCTGGACCGCGGACTCGGCGATCTGCCCCAACTGCGGCTCCCACCTCGACCGCTTCGGCGAATTCTGGCGCTGCACCAACTGCGGGCTCAACCGACCCTCGCCGCAGTGGTCGGTCGCGCACACCGGCGAGGCCGTCGTCGGACCCGACGGGCGCCGCTACGACCTCAACCTCCAGCTACCGGGCCGGATCAACCGCGCCAACGCCGCGACCGCGCTCGCGATCGCGAGCCTGTTCGGCGTCGAGCCGGCCCAGGCCGCACCGCGGCTCGGCGAGGTGACCTCGGTGGCCGGGCGCTACGCGAGGGTCGAACGCGACGGCAGGCAGCTGCGGCTGCTGCTGGCGAAGAACCCGGCGGGCTGGCTCGAGTCGTTCGACATGATCGAGAAGGACCCGCCGGTGGTGCTCTCCCTCAACGCCCGGGAGGTCGACGGCTTCGACACCTCCTGGATCTACGACGTCGACTTCACCTCGCTGGCGGGCCGCAAGGTCGTCGTCACCGGGGACCGGCGCACCGACCTCGCCGTACGGCTCGAGGTCGACCGGGTCGACTTCATCGTCGTCGACGACATCAAGGCGGCGATCGCGGCCGTGGCTCCCGGCCCGGTCGAGGTCGTCGCGAACTACACGGCGTTCCAAGACATCCGAGCGGAGTTCAATCGTGTCAATTAGCACACTGCGCATCGTCTGGCTGTACCCGGACCTGCTGTCGACCTACGGCGACCGCGGCAACCTGCTCGTGCTGGCCCACCGCGCCCGCGCCCGCGGCTACGACGTCGAACCGATGCAGGTGCGCTCGGACCAGCACGTCCCCCACGGCGCCGACCTCTACCTGATCGGCGGCGGCGAGGACGGTCCGCAGGCCGTCGCGGCCGAGCGGCTCCTCGACGACGGCGCGCTCGTCAAGGCCGCCGACGCAGGCAGGCCCGTCCTGGCGGTCTGCGCCGGCTACCAGCTGCTCGGCGAGTCGTTCTACGCCAACGGCCGCTGCTACCCGGGTCTGGGCATCCTCGACCTGCGCTCGGACCGGGGCGAATCCCGCGCGGTGGGCGAGGTCAGCGGCGAGGGCTCCCCCGCGCTCGGCATCGGGCCGATCACCGGCTTCGAGAACCACGGCGGGCGCACCCACCTCGGCGAGGCCGTGCAGCCGCTGGCGCACGTCCAGGCCGGCATCGGCAACGACGGCGTCACCGAGGGCGCCTGGGCCGGGCACGTGGTCGGCACCTACATGCACGGTCCGGCGCTCTCGCGCAACCCGCGACTCGCCGACCTGCTGCTGTCGTGGGCCGTCGGGGTCGCCCCCGCATCGCTGCCGCCGGTCGACGACACCTGGCCGGAGCGCCTGCGCGCCGAGCGGTTCGCGGCGCTCGCTCCCGAATGACCGAGCTTCGTCGCGTCGGTCCCGCTCGAGTTGGGCAAACGCGCGCAAGCGAGTTAGTTTTGTCCGGCAACTAATGCGTTCGGACTCCCCGGAGGACCCCCATGGACTGGCCCAAAGGCGTCGACGGACTCTGCTACGGCGGCGACTACAACCCCGAGCAGTGGCCCGAGACGGTCTGGGACGACGACGTCGCCCTCATGCGCGAAGCCGGGGTCAACCTCGTCAGCGTCGGCATCTTCTCGTGGGCCAGGCTCGAACCGCGCGAGGGCGAATACGACTTCGGCTGGCTCGACCGCGTCCTCGACAAGCTCCACGAGGGCGGCATCGGCGTCAACCTCGCCACCCCGACCGCCTCGCCGCCGCCGTGGTTCACCCTCGCCCACCCCGACGCGCTCAACACGCGTCCCGACGGCGTCCTCCAGGTCCACGGCTCCCGCGACACCTACGACGTCCACGCCCCGGCCTACCGCGAGGCGTCCGCGCGCATCGCCGCCGAGCTCGCCGAGCGCTACGCCGAGCACCCGGCCCTGGCGATGTGGCACGTCCACAACGAATACGGCTCCACCAGCCACTCGGCCCACGCCGAGCGGGCCTTCCGGGTGTGGCTCCAGCAGAAGTACGCCACGCTGGAGGCCCTGAACGAGGCCTGGTGGGGCTCGTTCTGGAGCCAGCGGTACTCCGATTGGGAGCAGATCCTCGCCCCGCGCGCCACCCAGTACCTCACCAACCCCGCCCTCGAACTCGACTTCAAGCGCTTCACCTCCGACGCCCTGCTCGACCACTTCCGCGAGCAGCGCGACCTGCTGCGCCAGGCCGGCCCCGAGATACCGATCACCACCAACCTCGTGTTCGGCCAATGGGTACCGGTCGACCCCTGGCGGTGGGCCGAAGAGGTCGACCTCGTCGCCTTCGACTCCTACCCCGGCGACGCCGACGAGACCGCCGAACGCGAGAGCGCCCTCCACGCCGACCTGTCCCGCTCCTGGGCCGACGGCAAGCCGTGGCTGCTCATGGAGCAGGCCGCCGCCGCCGTCCACAGCCCCCACGGCGCCATCGCCAAGGGGCCCGGCCGCATGGCGCGCCACTCGATGATCCACATCAGCCGCGGGTCCAAGGGCGCCATGTTCTTCCAGTGGCGCTCCGGGCGCGGCGGCGCCGAGCAGTGGCACTCCGCGCTGGTCCCCCACGCCGGCAAGGACACCCGCGTCTTCCGCGAGGTCGTCGAGTTCGGAGCCGCGCTTCCGGGCCTGGCCGAAACCGTCGACGCCCCCGTCGAGGCCGACGTCGCGATCCTGTGGAGCCCCGAATCCTGGTGGGCCACCGGCGGACACGCCTCCCTGCCCGCCAAGATCGACTACTTCGAGAACGTCGCCCAGATCCACCGCGTCCTGCGCGACCGCGGCGTCACCGTCGACTTCGTCTCTCCCGAAGGCGAACTCGGCGAGTACTCCACCGTCATCGCCCCGACCACGTACGTGCTCAGCAGGGCCGCCGCCGAGAACCTCCGCTGGTTCACCGCCGGAGGCGGGCGCCTCGTCGCCTCCTACATGACCGGCGCGGTCGACGAGCACTGCCAGATCTGGCTCGGCGGCTTCCTCGGCGGGCTCACCGACCTGTTCGGCATCCGCGTCCTCGAACACCTCCCCCAGCCCGCCGGCGAGCTGCGGGCGCTGTGGAACTTCGGGGCCGCCGAACGCTTCTGCGAACTGGTCGAACTGCGCGGCGCCCAGTGCGTCACCCAGTACGCCACCGGCGAGGTCATCGAGAACCAGCCCGCGGTCACCGTGAACCCCTTCGGCGAGGGCGAGGCCTGGTACGTCTCCTGCAAGCTCGTCGACGAGGCCTGGGACCGGCTCTTCGAGGCCCTCGAACTGAACGGCCCCGGCCAGCGGGGCGTCGACGTCGTCGACCGCGGCCAGTGGCGGTTCATCATCAACCACACCGACACCGAGGCCCGGGTCGGCCACGTCATCGTCCCCGCCGGGGCGTGGGCGGTCGACAAGCGTCCCGAATAGTCGAATCCGCACCCCGGACGCGGGCAGCGCCATACGCTCGCGGTTATGGGCGACGAGACCAGGCGAGCCGGGGAGGCGCTGAGCCGCAGGGAGCTGTTCACACTCTTCGGCGCGCTCATGCTCACGATGCTGCTGGCGTCCCTGGACCAGACCATCGTCGGCACCGCCCTGCCCACGATCGTCGGCGATCTCCAGGGCATGAGCGACTACACCTGGGTCGTCACCGCCTACCTCATCGCCACCACCGCCTCGACCCCGCTGTACGGCAAGATGAGCGACCTCTACGGCAGGCGGCGGATCATCCTGCTGGCCATCACCGTGTTCCTCCTCGCCTCGGCGCTGGCCGGCCTGTCGCAGAACATGCTCCAGCTCGTGCTGTTCCGGGGCCTGCAGGGCCTCGGCGCGGGCGGGCTGATGACGCTGGCGTTCACCATCGTCTCCGACGTCCTGCCGCCGCGCGAGCGCGGCAAGTACCAAGGCTTGTTCGGCGGCGTCTTCGCGATCTCCTCGGTGGCCGGCCCCGTGCTCGGCGGCTGGCTCGCCGAGGTCGACTGGCGCTGGATCTTCTACATCAACCTCCCCACCGGGCTCGCCGCGCTCCTCGCCGTCGACATCGTGCTGCGGCGCCACCGGGTCCCGACGCGCAGCCGCCGGATCGACTACCTCGGCGCCGCCTGCCTCGTGCCGGCCGTGGTCCTCCTGCTGCTCGCCACGACGTGGGGCGGACAGACGTACCCGTGGAGCTCGGGCGTCGTCATCGGGCTGTTCTCGGCGTCGGCGGTCCTGGCGGCGCTGTTCCTCTACGTCGAGACCCGTGCCGAGGAGCCGATCCTGCCACTGCGCATGTTCCGGCACGGCACGTTCAGCCTGGCGACGGCGATCGCGTTCGTCTTCGGCGTCGCGATGTTCTCGGGAATCGTCTACATCCCGCTGTTCCTCCAGATGGTGCGCGGCTACACGCCCACGAACTCCGGCCTGCTCATGCTCCCCATGATGGGCGGGCTCCTGCTGACGTCGGTCTCGTCCGGATTCGTGATCTCGCAGATCGGCCGCTACAAGTGGTTCCTGGTGGCCGGCTCGGTCGTCACCACCGCAGGCTTGACCTTGTTCACGCAGCTGCACCTCGACACGCCGCTGTGGACCAGCGCGCTCTACATGCTCGTGCTCGGCGCCGGCATGGGCATGTTCATGCAGCCCTTGGTCCTGGCGATGCAGAACATCGTGTCGGTCGACGACCTCGGGGCGGGCACGTCGACCAACAACTTCGCCCGCTCGCTCGGCGGCGCGATCGGCACCGCCGCGCTCGGCGCGGTCATGAACCACCGGCTCACCGCCGAACTCGAGTCGAAGCTGCCGGAGGCGATCGCGCAGGTCACGCCCGAGCAGGCCCAGCGCTTCAGCGAGAATGACCTGTCCGAGGTCATGGAGTCGCCCACGGTCGTCCGGCATCTGCCCGAGCCGGTCAAGGAGGTCGTGCAGCAGGCGTTCACCGACGGTCTCGACATGGTGTTCACCGTGGCCGCCGTCATCGCCGCCGCCTCGATCGTCATGACCCTGTTCCTGCCCGACCTCGAACTCCGGGGCGCGCCCCAGGAGCCCCCCGCGGACCCCGACGCCGCGGCGGCCGAGATCAAGGCCGACACCTCGCCCTGACCGAAGCACCCACCGAACAGGAGGAACCATGGAAATTCTCATAGCGGGCTCGGGGAACATGGCCCGCGGCATCGGCACCCGCGTGGTCGCCGGCCGGCACCGGCTGCGCGTCGCCGACCGCGAACCGTCGAAGGCCGAGACGCTCGCCGCCGAGCTCGGCGACGACGCGACCGGCGAGGCCCTGGACGCGGTGGGCGACGCCGACATCGTGGTCCTGGCGACGCCCTACCAGGGCAGCCTCGAGGTGGCCCGCCAGTGGGCGGACCAGCTCGCGGGGAGGACCGTCGTCGACATCTGCAACCCGGTGGACTTCGAGACCTTCGACGACCTGGTGACGCCGACGGGCACCTCGGCGGCGCGGCAGATCGCGGAGTCGGCGCCGGACGCGTCGGTCGTCAAGGCCTTCAACACCACCTTCGCCGGCCGCCTCGCCGTCCCGAGCGCGCTCGACGTCTTCATCGCCGGTGACGACGAGGAGGCGTGCGCCAAGGTGGCGCGGCTGTGCGAGGACGGCGGCCTGCGGCCGATCCGGGTCGGCGCGCTCAAGCACGCCGGTGCGCTCGAGGCGTTCCAACTGCTGCACATGAAGGTCCAGGACCAGATCGAGGGGAACTGGTCGACGGCGCTGGCCATCGAACGCTGAAGGACCCGGTCACGGCAACCCGGAGAACGGATGGAGTTCGGGGCTCAGAGGTGGATGTCGAAGCCGATGGCCCGGTAGGCCGTCGCTTGGAGCAGCGCCTGCCTCGGCTCGGCGATGTCACCTATATGGACGGTTGTGGTCAGGTGCCTCAGGCGGGGGTCTTCGAGGATGCCCTCTACCACTCCCCCGGTCACGAGGGCGTCGAGGTCGGCTCCGGCGAGCACGGCGACCGCCGCTTCGGTGGCGCGCTTGCCGGCGGCCTTGGCCTGGCCTTCGCGTCGGCGCGCGAAGCGCTGCTGCGACTGGCCGCCCGCCTTGGTCTTGCCTTGGACGTAGGCGGTGTCGGTCTTTGAGGCCTCGATGCGGCCGTCGACCACGATGCCGACCGAGTAGGCGCCCTTGCGGGCCAGGAGGACGCCGAGGCGGCGGGGCTCGAGCGCGTAAGCGCGCAGGCGCTCGGCGACCTCGACCGGTTCGCCGGCCAGAAGCCATTCGGGCGGGATGCCGGAGGCGAGCACCCAGCGGACGCTCGCCTCCGGTCCGTCCGTCGCTTCGATCGTCCAGGCGTCGCCTTCGGCGTGGTGGGCGGCGATGCCGCCGTTGCGTTCGGCGAAGCGCTCGACCCATCGCGGGAGCCGTTCGGGTTCGACCTCGACGATCCTGCCGCCGCCCGGAGCGGGGCGGACCTTCGTCATCGGACGTTCCCGCGCTGTTCGTTCAACGTCGTCCTTCGTCAGACGTTGAAGCCGAGCGCGCGCAGCTGATCGCGGCCCTCGTCGGTGATCTTGTCCGGGCCCCACGGCGGGATCCACACCCAGTTGATGCGGAGGTCGGAGACCAGGCCGCCCTCGGCGCCGCCGGTGAGCGCCGATCGGGACTGGTCCTCGATGACGTCGGTGAGCGGGCAGGCGGCGGAAGTGAGCGTCATGTCGAGCGTGGCGATGTTCTCTTCGTCGACGTGGACGCCGTAGATCAGGCCCAGGTCGACGACGTTGATGCCGAGCTCGGGGTCGACGACGTCTTTCATGGCCTCGAGGATGTCGTCCTCTTTGGCTTTCGTGGTCTCGGTCATTACTCGGCTCCTCCTCTGGGAGTCGGCACGGCGGCTTCCGCTCGGACCAGGGCGTCCTTGAACGCCATCCAGCCCAAGAGCGCGCATTTGACGCGCATGGGGTACTTCGAGACCCCGGCGAAGGCGACGGCGTCTTCGAGGGTCTCCTCGTCGGCCTCGCCTTGGCCCTTGGAGTTCATCAGCTCCGTGAATTCGCTCATCTTCGCCATCGCGTCGTCGACGGTGGCGCCGTTGACGAGCTCGTAGAGCACGGACGCGGAGGCCTTGGAGATCGAGCAGCCCGCGTTCTCGTAGGAGACGTCGGCGACGGTGTCGCCGTCGACGTGGACGCGCAGCGTGATCTCGTCGCCGCAGGTCGGGTTGACCTGGTGCGACTCGCCCTCGTACGGCTCGCGCAGGCCGACGCCCCGCGGGCGCTTGTAGTGGTCGAGGATGACTTCTTGGTACAGCTCGTCGAGATTCATGCAAACACCTTTCGCACCTGCTCCAACGCCGACACCAAGCGGTCTATTTCTTCGGTGGTCGTGTAGACGTACCCCGATGCGCGGGTGGTGGCGGTGACGCCGAAGCGGATGCAGGTCGGCTTGGCGCAGTGGTGGCCGACGCGGACCGCCACGCCCTCGGAGTCGAGGACCTGTCCGACGTCGTGCGGGTGCACGCCTTCGAGCTCGAACGACACGGTGGCGCCCCGGCCGATGGGCACGCGGGGGCCGATGACGGTGAGCCCGTCGACGGTCTCGAGCCGCTCGAGCATGTAGCCGGCGAGTTCCTTCTCGTGCGCGCGGATGTTCTCCATGCCGAGCGCTTCGAGGTAGTCGACGGCGGCGGCCAGCCCGACGGCCTCGGTGATCGGCGGCGTGCCGGCCTCGAACTTCGCCGGCGCCTTGGCGAACGTGGTGCGCTCCATCGTGACGGTCTCGATCATGGAGCCGCCGGTCAGGAACGGCGGCATCGCGTCGAGCAGTTCCGCCTTCGCCCACAGGACGCCGATCCCGGTGGGACCGAGCATCTTGTGGCCGGTGAAGACGATGAAGTCGACGCCCAGCTCGGTCACGTCGACCGGGAGGTGCGGGACGGCCTGGGAGGAGTCGAGCCCCACCAGGGCGCCGACCTCCTTGGCGCGGGCGACGATCTGCGAGGTCGGGTTGACGGTGCCCAGCAGATTCGCGACGTGCACGAACGAGACGACTTTGGTGCGCTCGGTGATGACCTCGTCGAGGTGCTCCAGGTCCAGCCGTCCGGCGTCGGTGATGCCGATCCAGCGGAGCGTGGCGCCGGTGCGCTCGCACAGCTGCTGCCAGGGCACCAGGTTGGCGTGGTGCTCCATCTCGGTGACGACCACCTCGTCGCCGGGCTTGAGGACGAAGCGCGGGTCGGCGCCGCGTTCCTCGGTGGCGTTCTGGAACGCGTAGGCGATGAGGTTGATCGACTCGGTGGAGTTCTTGGTGAAGACCACCTCGTCGTGGCTGATCGCCCCGATGAAGGACGCGACCTTCGCCCTGGCGCCCTCGTAGGCGCCGGTGGCCTCGGAGGCGAGCGTGTGGACCGAGCGCGAGATGTTGGCGTTGGAGTGGTCGGTGAACTGCCGCATCGCGTCGGTGACCTGCACCGGCCTCTGCGAGGTGGCCGCCGAGTCGAGATAGGCGAGGGGCTTGTCCCCGATCTTGCGTTGCAGGATCGGGAAGTCCGCTCGGATCGACTCGACGTCGAGCTTGCTGGCTGCCTCCACTGGGTTCCTACTTCCTTTCAAGGCCACGGCCCTGGGCTAGGCGACCTTCGAGCCGACGTAGGACTCGTAGCCCTCGGCCTCGAGCTTGTCGGCCAGCTCGGAGCCGCCCTCCTCGGCGATGCGTCCGTCGACGAAGACGTGGACGTGGTCCGGCTTGATGTAGCGCAGGATGCGCGTGTAGTGCGTGATGAGCAGGACGCCGGAGTCGGTGGTCTCCTTGGCGTGGTTGATGCCCTCGGAGACGACGCGCAGGGCGTCGACGTCCAGGCCGGAGTCGGTCTCGTCGAGGATCGCGATCTTCGGCTTGAGCAGCTCCATCTGCATGATCTCGTGGCGCTTCTTCTCGCCGCCGGAGAAGCCCTCGTTGACGTTGCGGTTGACGAAGGACTCGTCCATCTTCAGATCGGCCATGGCGCCCTTGAGGTCCTTCATCCAGGTGCGGAGCTTCGGGGCCTCGCCGTCGATGGCGGTCTTGGCGGTGCGCAGGAAGTTCGAGACGCTCACGCCTGGCACCTCGACCGGGTACTGCATGGCCAGGAACAGGCCGGCGCGGGCGCGCTCGTCGACGCTCATCGCGAGGATGTCCTCGCCGTCGAGCAGGGCGGTGCCGCCGGTGACCTCGTACTTCGGGTGGCCGGCCAGCGAATAGGCGAGCGTGGACTTGCCCGAGCCGTTGGGCCCCATGATGGCGTGGGTCTCGCCGGAGTTGATGGTGAGGTCGACGCCGTGCAGGATCGGCTTGGCGCCCTCTTCGGTGTTGACCGAGACTTGGAGGTCGTGGATCTCGAGCTTGCTCATGGTCTGTGTTCCTTAGGCTTCTTCGGTGGTCTTGGGTTTCAGGCTGAGGTAGACGTCGCCGTCGCGCACATCGACCGGATAGGTCGCCACGGGCGTGGTGGCGGGCGGACCGGTGGGCTTGCCGGTGCGCAGGTCGAACATCGACCCGTGGAGCCAGCACTCCAGCGTGCAGTCCTCGACGTCGCCCTCGGAGAGCGCCACGGCGGCGTGGGAGCACTCGTCGAAGAGGGCGAACACCTCTTCGCCCTTGCGGACGAGCACGATCTTCGTGCCGTGGATGTCGGCGGCGACCGCCTCCGAGTCCGGCAGCTCGTCGAGCGCGCACACGCGCAGGAAGTCCGCGTCGGTCGTCATGAGGCGTCCGCCTTGTCACTCTCGGGAAGCCCGCGAGCCGCGAATCCGCCCGAGTCGAGGCGGGCGACGATGGTCTCGGTGAGCTCTTCGCGCATGTCCTCGGACGGGATCTTCTGGACGATCTCGTTGAAGAAGCCCTTGACGACCAGGCGGCGGGCCTCGTCCTCGGGGATGCCCCGGGACTGGAGGTAGAACAGGTGCTCTTCCTCGAAGCGGCCGGTGGCCGAGGCGTGGCCGGCGCCGACGATCTCGCCGGTCTCGATCTCGAGGTTCGGCACCGAGTCGGCGCGGGCGCCGTCGGAGAGGACCAGGTTGCGGTTGACCTCGTAGGTGTCGGTGCCGGTGGCCTTGTCCTGGATGAGGACGTCGCCGACCCAGACGGTGTGGGCGGTCTCGCCCTGCAGCGCACCCCGGTAATTGACGTTGGAGTGGCAGTCGGGCACCGAGTGGTCGACGAGCTGGCGGTGCTCGAGGTGCTGCCCGGCGTCGGCGAAGTACAGCCCGTAGGCGTCGGCACTGCCGCCGCGCCCGGCGTAGTCGATCGACAGGAACTGGCGGACCAGGTCGCCGCCGAGGCTGACCGCGATGTGGTCGAGCCGCGCGTCGGCGCCCAGGCGGGCCTTCTGGTGTTCGAGGTGGACCGATTCGCGGTCCCACTCGCCGACCGTGACCATCCGCAGGCGCGCGCCGTCCTCGACGACGATCTCGATGTTGTCGCCGAGGCGGGCCGGACCGGTGTGCCGCAGGATCACGGTGACGTCGGCGTGGTGGCCGACCTCGATGAACGTGTGGGCCCACGAGACGCCGTCCAGGCCGCCGCCGGCGACGTCGATCCAGACCGGCTCGCTCACTTCGGCCTCGGCATCGACGTTGACGACCAGGGCGTCCCGGCTCCCCGCCCAGGCGACGGCGCTGGGCCGGTCGAAGGGGGTGAGGACCGAGCCGAGGCGCGGGTCGCTCTTGGCCACCGTCTCCGTCGCGACTCCGGCGGGCAGCTCCCGCACGTTGTAGCGGGCGGGCGTGGCGGCGCGGGACGACTCGGCGTCGTCGAGGCCGCCGAGGCGCTTGATCGGCGTGAACCGCCAGTCCTCCTCGCGGCCGGTCAGGGCCGGGAAGTCGGCCGGGTCGAACGAGCGCAGTAGCTGCGACTTCGTCTTGGGCGGCACCTCGCCCGCTCCATGGGTGTGCGGGCGTGCTGCAACTTCAATGCTCATCAGGTTCTCTGGTTCCTTCGTCTCGGCCCGGCGACTAACCGACGGCGCCTTCCATCTGCAGCTCGATCAGGCGGTTCAATTCCAGGGCGTACTCCATCGGGAGTTCCTTCGCGATCGGCTCGATGAAGCCGCGCACGATCATGGCCATCGCCTCGTCCTCGGACAGGCCGCGGCTCATGAGGTAGAACAGCTGGTCCTCGCCGACCTTCGAGACCGTGGCCTCGTGGCCCATGTCGACGTCGTCCTCGCGGATGTCGACGTACGGGTAGGTGTCGGAGCGCGAGATGGTGTCGACCAGCAGCGCGTCGCACTTGACCGTGGACTTCGACTTGTAGGAGCCCTCGTCGACCTTCACCAGGCCGCGGTACGAGGTGCGCCCGCCGCCGCGCGAGATCGACTTGGAGATGATCGTGGACGACGTGTTCGGCGCCGCGTGGGTCATCTTCGCGCCGGTGTCCTGGTGCTGGCCCTCGCCGGCCATCGCCACGGACAGGACCTCGCCCTTGGCGTGCTCGCCGGTCATGACCACGGCCGGGTACTTCATGGTGACCTTGGAGCCGAGGTTGCCGTCGACCCACTCCATGGTGGCGCCCTGCTCGGCGATCGCGCGCTTGGTGACCAGGTTGTAGACGTTGTTCGACCAGTTCTGGATGGTCGTGTACCGCACGCGGGCGTCCTTCTTGACGACGATCTCCACGACCGCGGAGTGCAGCGAGTCGGAGGAGTACACCGGGGCGGTGCAGCCCTCGATGTAGTGCACGAAGGAGCCCTCGTCGGCGATGATCAGCGTGCGCTCGAACTGGCCCATGTTCTCGGTGTTGATCCGGAAATAGGCCTGGAGCGGGATGTCGACGTGGACGCCCTTGGGCACGTAGATGAACGAGCCGCCGGACCACACGGAGGTGTTCAGCGCCGCGAACTTGTTGTCGCCGGTGGGGATGACGGTGCCGAAGTACTCCTCGAACAGCTCGGGGTGCTCGCGCAGACCGGTGTCGGTGTCCATGAAGATGACGCCCTGCTGCTCCAGGTCCTCGCGGATGGAGTGGTAGAGCACCGTGGACTCGTACTGCGCGGCGACGCCGGAGACGAGCTGCTGGCGCTCGGCCTCGGGAATGCCCAGCTTGTCGTAGGTCTTCTTGATGTCCTCGGGCAGTTCCTCCCAGGACTCGGCCTGTTTCTCGGAGGCCTCGACGTAGTACTTGATGTTGTCGAAGTCGATGCCCGACAGGTCCGCGCCCCAGTTCGGCATGGGCTTGCGCTCGAAGAGCTTGAGGCCCTTCAGGCGGCGCTGCAGCATCCAGTCTGGCTCGTTCTTGCGCGCCGAGATGGAGCGGACGACCTCTTCGGTAAGCCCGCGCTGCGCGTTCGCGCCGGCGAGGTCCGAGTCGGACCAGCCGTACTCGTAGCGACCCAGTGACGCCAGGGCTTCTTCCTGGGTCAGGGGTTCGGTCTTCTGCGTGTCGGTCATCTCAAGTCTCACCTTTGACCTATCGGCTATTCGGGCTTTGCCCTTTGCGGGGCGGGCAACGGGACCGGTCCGGGCACGTGAGTGGTGCACACTCCGTCTCCGTTGGCGATCGTCGCCAGGCGCTGGACGTGGACGCCCAGCAGTTTGCTGATGACGCGGGTCTCCGCCTCGCACAGCTGCGGAAACTCGGACGCCACTCCCGCCACAGGACAATGATGCTGGCACAGCTGCCCGCCGGAGGCGATGACCGACGCCGTTGCGGCGTAGCCCTCACCCGACAGGGCGTCTGCCAGCGCCTGTGCCCTGGCCATCGGATCGTCGCTGTCGACCGCTTCGAGCGCGGCGCGGCAACGGGCCTCGAGTCGGACGACCTGGTCGGCGGCGAAGGCGCTGATCGCGTCCTCGCCCTCGAAGCGGCGGATCCAGCGGAGCGCCTCCATCGCGAGGTCGTCGTAGGTGTGGCCGAAGGTCTCGCGGGCGGCCGACGTGAGCTGGTAGTGCTTCGCCGGTCGGCCCCGCTTGGAGGTCTTGACGACGCGCGTCTCGACCTGCCCCTCGGACTCCATGAGGTCGAGATGGCGGCGGGTGGCGGTGGCGGTGATCCCGAGAGCGCGGGCGAGCTCGGCGGCCGTGGCCTGACCGTGCTCGAGCAGCAGTTGGGACACTCGGCGGCGGGTCTCCCCGTCCGTCGAGTGGCTGCCGCCGACCCTCGTGACTATTTCCACAAGCTAAATGTTACTTAATTCGCGGGAGCGTGTCGACAGCGGTGATCGTGAGACGGGGCACGCAGGATTGCCTTACCTCACCCGCATCGCCGGTGCGCGTGGTTCGAGGCGGACGCGGCCCACATCCGGGCACCGGGGCGGCGGGCACCGCGGGCGCCGCGGCTACATTCGGGCCTGTGAACCTGTTGCAGAGGTGGTTCGCCCAACCGGGCGCGGTGCGCCGGTGGGCGCTGGCGAGCCTGATCGCCAACGTCGTGATCATCGTGACCGGCGGGGCGGTGCGCCTGACGGAATCGGGTCTCGGCTGCGCCGAATGGCCGAAATGCACTACGGAGTCGCTGGTGGCGACCCCCGAGATGGGCGTCCACGGGGCCATCGAGTTCGGCAACCGGCTCCTCGGCGGCATCGTGGTGGCGCTCGCCGTCGCCGCGCTGCTCGCGGCCTGGAGGCGCACGCCGCGACGCTGGTCGCTGGTCCGGCCGGCGCTGTGGGTCCTGGTGCTCGCCGTGGCCCAGGCCGTGATCGGCGGGATCTCGGTGTGGACGGGCTTGAACTCGTGGGTGGTGGGCCTGCACTTCGCGGTGTCGATGGTGATCCTGGTGTTCGCCCTGTCGCTCTATCTGCGCTCGGGTGAGCCGGACGGGCCCTCTCGGCCGCTGGTGCCCCGAGCCGTGACGCTGCTGAGCAGGGCGGTCATCGCGGTCGCGGCCGTGGTGATCCTCCTGGGTGTGATCGTGACCGGTTCGGGTCCGCACGCCGGCGACGAGTCGACGCCGCGCAACGGTCTGGATCCGGAGCTCATGTCGCAGCTGCACGCCGACGGGGTGTGGCTGCTGATCGGGCTGAGCGTCGCGCTGGTCTTCACGCTGCACGCGGTGCGGGCGCCCCAGGCGGCGAGGCGGGCGGCCCACGCGCTGGTGGCCGTGGAGCTGCTGCAGGGCCTGATCGGGTACGTGCAGTACTACACGGGTCTTCCGGAGTTGCTGGTCGGCATGCACATGCTGGGGGCGTCGCTGCTGTGGCTCAGCGCGATCGCCGTGGCGTTCACGCTGCGCAGGCGCAGTCCTTTGACCTCTTCGGCGCCGCACCTGATCGTCGTCGAGGACCGGGACGAACCGATCGACGAGCCCGAGACCGCCGAAGCCGAGGTGCCCGCCCGGAATTAACGTGACGGGGAGCAACCGTTGCCTGCGTCTGGTGCGTTCTACTGGCAGACAACCGATCACGGGGCAGGCACCGATGCGCACCGACGAAGCGTCCGCGTTCAACGACTCCGGGAGGCTGCGGTTCGCGGCCGGGACGCTGCGGGGCTTCGCGCTCTTCGCTCCGGCGGTGCTCGTGGCCGACAGCGTCTACGTCGAGCTGGCGGTGTGGCACCACATGGACGAGCCGTATCTCGTGCCGCCGAGCCTGGGCGACCACATGTGGGTGGCGGTTCCGCTGCTGGTGCAGGCGTCGTTGTACCTGGTGATGATCCGCTCGGCACTTCGATTGTGGGGGCCGTTGATGGCCGGGAGCGAACTGGCGCAGCGGGACGTGCGTGTCCAGGCGTGGTGGTGCGCGGGCGGTTCGGCGCTCTCCGCGCTGATGACGGCGCGGGTGTTGTGGACGTCGGTGGACGGTTACGGCTGGGTGGTGCGCGTGCCGCACCGGGGCGGAACGCCGGGCGTCGACGGCCTGAACTGGGTCGGTTGGACAGGTGTGGCGTCGCTGGCCGGAACAGCGGTGCTCCTGCTGGGAGCGGTGGCGATCGCCGTGGCGACGCGTTCGGTTCCGAAGCGGCCGGCGAGGCCGAGCCATCTGCGGCTGGTCCGACCGAGCTGAGCGAGCGGCCCGGCCGGGCGCCGGGCCGCTCGGTCGTTCGGTCAGCGTTTGCCTCTGGGTTGGAGCTCGATGAAGGTCACCGAGTAGGGCTCGAATTCGTAGGTGAACTCGTTGCCCAGGCCCTTGACCCGCTCGGTCTCGGGGGAGACGACCGGCTCCTGGCCGAGGACGTTGTCGCACCCGGGCTCGCAGGCGATGGTGGTGACCTCGCCCTTGTGCTTGAGCTTCTGGCCCTCGAGCTCGATGTCGGTGGTCATCGGCCGGTCCTGGGCGTTGACGACCTTGAGGGTGACCGCGCCGGTCTCCTCGTCACGGGTGACGACCTGGTAGAGCGGCTCGATCCGCTGCTCGTCGACGACGCTGAAGGCCTGCTCGCCGTCCACGTAGCCGGTGACGGTGCGGCCCTCCACCTCGATGCGGAGGTCGTAGGTGCGGCCGGTCTCGATGACGGTGTCGTGGTTGACGAGTGTGGACTTGGCGCCGTTGGAGGACTTCTCGACGGCCGAGGTGGTGTTGCCCCAGCCACCGAGGTTCCACCAGTAGTAGTCGTCGGAACCCTCGACGCCGAACATGACGAGGAAGCCCTCGTCGCCTTCCGTCTTGGTGGCCTTGACCTCCAGGGTGTAGTCGGACCAGTCGGCCTCTCCGGCGGTGGAGCGCGCGTCGGTGACGATCGCGGTCTGGTGGTAGGCCCCGTCGACCACCTCCCAGGCGCCCGTGGGGGTCCCGCCGGGGCCGCTCGGGCTCCAGGCGTCCGCGCCGGACGAGAAATCGTCCTCGAACAGGACCGTGCCGTCGGTCGCGGTGACGCTCACGTCGTCGTAGGCCGCGGCGGTGTTCCACGTGGCCAGGCCGATCCCGCCGGCGATGTCCGGCTGCTCGATCGGTGCCGCCTCCATCGTGGAGGCGAAGACCTCGTCGCCGGCGTTGGTGCTGAACAGCTTCTGGACTTCGTAGTTGGCCGAGGCGACGGTCTGGTGGTTGTCGAACCAGATCATGTCGGGCGCCCAGTCCACATAGTCGATGTTGGACAGCAGCGGGGCGTACGAGGCCAGATCGATGACGTCGCCGTTGCGTTCGACGCCGGTGAGGTAGGAGGCCTCGGACAGGGCGCTCCACCACGTGTTGGACTGCGAGGCGTACTCGCCGATGAAGACGTGCGGTCCTTCGCGGTCGTAGTCGTCGTAGCGGTCGTTGTTCGAGAAGAACCACTCGGGCGAGTTGTAGTAGTGCTCGTCGACCAGGTCGGCGCCCTGCTCGCGGGCGAACTCCCAGCTGCGGTCGAAGACCGCGCCGGAGTCGTCCACGCCGGAGTTGGCGATGATCTGGATGTCCGGGTACGCCTCGCGCACGGCCTGGTGGAAGGCCGGGTAGTTCACGTAGAACTGGTCCTTGAACTCCTCGTTGCCCAGGCCGATGTACTCCAGGCCGAACGGCTCGGGGTGGCCCATCTCGGCGCGCAGCGCGCCCCACTCGGTGCTCGCGTCGCCGTTGGCGAACTCGATGAGGTCGAGGGTGTCCTGGACCCACCGGTCGAGCTCGTCGGGGTCGGTGATCTCGGGGGAGTCGCCGCAGCCGGTGACGCCGACGGGCACGACCGGGATCGGTTCGGCGCCGAGGTCCTCGGCGAACTGGAAGTACTCGTAGTATCCGATGCCGTAGGACTGGTTGTAGCCCCAGAAGTTGTGGTTGGTCAGGCGCTCCTCGACGGGGCCGACGGTGTCCTTCCAGTTGTAGGCGCGTTCGCGGCCGTCGGGGTCGAAGGAGCCGGTGTTGACGATGCATCCACCGGGGAATCGAAGGAACGACGGTTCGAGGTCCGCGATGAGTTCGGCCAGGTCGGGCCGCATACCGTTCTCGCGTCCCATGAAGGTCTCCTGCGGGAACAGCGAGATCATGTCGAGGTCGGCTCCGGCGTCGGTGGTGACGGCGAGGCGGCCGTCGATCGTGGAGCCGGTGGCCGTCAGCACGGCCTCGACCTCGGTCCACTCCCCTCCCTCGGCGGCGACGGCGACCGGTTCGGAGACCGCGTTCCCATCGGCGTCGAGCAATTGGACGGTCAATTCGGTCCCGCCGCTGCGGACCCAGGCGCTGAAGTCGTAGGCGTCGCCGGCGACGAGGCGCATGCCGGAGTTGTACCCGCTGTTGACCAGGGTCGTTCCGGCCTCGGCGCCGAGGTAGGTGACGTTGTTCTCGTTGAGCCCTCCGGTGTCGGCCGCGGCGGCGTCGCCGTCGACGGTCCAGGCGGTCAGGGCGTGATAGGACGCCTCGTCGGCCGGGCTGAACTCGAAGGACCGGTTCTGGACGAGCTCGGCGTACAGGCCGCCGTCGGCGGCGTGGTTGATGTCCTCGTAGAACAGGCCGTACAGGCGGTCCGATATGGCGGTGGCGTCGTCGAGGTCGACGCGGATCGACGCGTCCGAGTCCTCGGCGGCGGCCCCGGATGCGGTGAGGGAGGTGAGCACGACGGCCGCTGCGGCCATCGTGGTCACCGTTCTGGATCGTTTCGGAGGCTTCATCGTCTCCCGTCCTTTTGTTCGAAGCATGTCGATACATTGTTGATGTTATCGATCACTTAGTCAAGACTCCCGGCGATGTTCGTCCCCGTCCGCAACCAGAGGAGGCGCACCGCTGCCCCGGCGCATACAATCCGCTCGTGACTCCTCCCCCCACCCCCGGCGAGCGAATCCTCGGCTGCCTCATCGGCGGCGCGGTCGGCGACGCGCTCGGATACCAGGTCGAATTCGACCCCTGGCCGCAGATCGAGCGCGAATGGGGCCCCCGCGGGGTCACCGAGCTGCGCTACAACCAGGTCTCCGACGACACGCAGATGACCCTGTTCACCGCCGAAGGCCTCCTGGACGCCGCCGAGGGCGCCGAGATCGCGTCGGTCCGCAGCGCCTACCTGCGCTGGTACGAGACCCAGACCAAGCCCATGCCGCCCATGGGCTCCCACGGCCTGGCCGCCCAGTCGTGGCTCTACATGCGACGCGCCCCCGGCAACGCCTGCCTCGCCGGACTCGCACGTGGCGGCGAGCCGGGCGTCAATCCCGAGTCCAAGGGCTGCGGCACGGTCATGCGATCGGCGCCGTTCGGGCTTTTCGCCTCCTCCCCCGAGGCGGCCTACGACCTGGCGCTCCGGTGCTCGGCGCTCACCCACGGCCATCCGACCGCGGGCACCGCGGCGGGCGCGTTCGCGATGATGACGGCCCACCTGCTCGACGGCGCGACCGTCCAGAAGGCCGTGTCGCGCGCAATGCTCCACCTGCGCCAGAACCTCGACCGTTCCGAGACCGCCGACGCGCTCCAGCGGGCCTACGAGCTCGCCGGGAACGTCGCACCCGCGCCGAACTCGTGCGCCCCCCTCGGCGAGGGCTGGGTCGCCGAAGAGGCCCTCGCGATCGCCGTGTACTGCCTCCTGGGCACCGACGACGTGCGCTCGGCGCTGGTCGCCGCCGTCAGTCACGGCGGCGACTCGGACTCGACCGGGGCGATCGCGGGCAACCTGCTCGGCACCGCCTACGGATACGCGGCGCTCCCCCCGGAGTGGGCCGCGCACGTCGAAGGGCACGAGACCATCGAGCACCTGGCCGCGCGCATCACCGCCGAACGCACCTGAACCATCGCTCGTTTGTTCGCACAGCCGGTCACCGCGCTCGGCGCTCGTGCCACACTGATCGAAACGATCGACGCGCGCTGGAGACGGCATGACATGGACCGTGGCCCAAGGGCCGAGGCCGACCCGGACGAACTCGGTGGAGTTCCTGATCGACAACGAGGACGCCTGGGGGCGCCTGGTCGAGCAGATCGACACGGCGCGCCGCTCGGTGCGATGCATGCTGTTCATGCTCGACGTCCCGCATGTGCGCATGGCCTTCCCCGAGGAGATCGTCGGCGCCCCCGACGCCCCGGGCAGCATCCGCCTCGAAGAGCGGCTGCTCGAGGCGGCGAACCGCGGCGTCGAGGTGAGCATCCTGCTCAACCACGTCGAACCCGCCGTCTCCCTCGCCAACACCTCGCGCGCGGTCGAGGACTACTTCAAGCGGCACCGGCCCGCCGACACGCTCCGGCTGCGCCGCCTGCGCACACCGCAGAGCGTGCCGATCCACGCGAAGGTCTTCACCATCGACGACGAGGTCGCCTTCTCGATCGGATCGGTCTTCGTCCAGGAGTACTTCGACGGCCCTGAACACCGCATCGACGATCCTCGACGAGGGCACCAGCGCTGGCGCAGTTCGGTGCTCGCCCCCACCCACGACGTCAGCGCGCGCCTCACCGGCCCCGCCGTCGCCGACCTCGACGCCGCTTTCAGGCTCCATTGGACGCACGCCGGACCCGACGACCTGCCGAAGTTCAAAGCGCCCGCCGACTCGGACACCGGCGACCTCCCGGTCCAGGTGACGCGCACACTCCACGGCGGCCGCTACGCTGGATTGCCCGACGGCGAGACCGGCATCCTGGAGTCCTACCTCCGGGCCATCGCGAACGCCGAGGACTTCATCTACCTCGAGAACCAGTACTTCACCTCGACCGAGATCGTCGACGCGCTCGTGGACGCCGTACGGCGCAGCGAACGGCTGCAGGTCATCGCGTTGATCAACAGCCGCCCCGACGTCCCCGGCTACGTGCGGTCGCAGACCGGGGCGCTCGAACGGCTGTACGCGGGACTCGCGGCGGCTGGTGGCTCGGCGCTCGAACGCGTCGGCGTCTTCACGGCCTGGAGCCACGAGGAGGGCGCGATCATCCGGACCCATATCCACTCCAAAGTAGGCATCATCGACGACCGCTGGTGCACCGTCGGCTCGGCGAACCTGGACGGGCTGTCCCTGTCGGTCTCCGAGCACCGGGCGCAGGCCTCGCGCACGCGGCTCGCCCTCGGCAGGGCCGTCGGCGTGTTCGGCCCGGGCAGGCCCGAACACGCACGCTCGACCGAGGTCAACCTGACCGTCGCGGATTTCGACGGCGGGAACGGGAGCGTCGGCCCCGCGGTCGCAAGGCTTCGGCGGCGCCTGTGGGCCGAGCATCTCGGTTTCGACCCCGGCGCGCCCGTGCTCGATCAGCGCCCGAACGGCGGATGGCTCGCATTGTGGAAACAGCGCGCGGATCTGAAGCTGCGGCGACTGGGCGAGGACCCGGACCGGCCGGTCGAGTCGAGGATTCTGCCGTACCCGCAAGAGGACGGGCGCATTCCGCCGGGCATCGCGAAGTCGCACGTCTATCTCGACGCGCTCGGCGTCGACCCGTCGACCCTCGACGTTCGGCAACGGCTCCGTTCGTTCCTGTTCGAGTCGGGGGTGTGGAAGTCCTGAGCGCGGCGTCGGCTCCGGTGCGGCCCAGGGTCGGTCTCCGGGACCGCACCGCGACGCCTGCCTGAGGGATCAGGCGGCGTCTCGGACCGCGGCGGCCACCGCCGGGGCCACGCGTGGGTTGAGCGCCGAGGGCACGATGCGGTCGGCGGCCAGGTCGTTCCCGACGCAGTCGGTGATCGCCGTCGCGGCCGCGAGTTTCATCCGCTCGGTGATCGCCGTCGCCCCGGCGTCGAGGGCGCCGCGGAAGATCCCCGGGAAGGCCAGCACGTTGTTGATCTGGTTCGGGTAGTCGCTGCGGCCGGTCGCGACGATCGCCGCGTGCTCGGCGGCGACGGCCGGGTCGATCTCCGGCCTCGGATTGGCCAGCGCGAACACGATCGCGTCGTCGGCCATGCCGGCGAGCGCCGATTCGGGGACCAGGCCGCCGGAGACGCCGACGAGGACGTCGGCGCCGTCGAGGGCTTCGGCCAGGCCGCCGGTGCGCCCGAAGCGGTTGGTGGACTTGGCGAGTTCGGCCTTGATCGGGTTGAGGCGTTCGCGGCCGGGGTGGATGATCCCGGTCGAGTCGCACACGACGATGTCGGCGACGCCGGCCGACAGCAGGATCTCGGTGATCGCGACGCCGGCCGCGCCCGCGCCGACGACGGTGACGGACACGTCCTCGGCGTCCCGCCCTTGGAGGCGCAGGGCGCCGCGCAGGGCGGCGAGGACGACGACGGCGGTGCCGTGCTGGTCGTCGTGGAACACCGGGATGTCGAGGGCGGCCTTGAGCCGCGATTCGATCTCGAAGCAGCGTGGCGCGGCGATGTCTTCGAGGTTGATGCCGCCGAAGGACGGGGCGATGGCGGTCACGGTCGCCACGATCTCGTCGGGGTCGGTGGTGTCGAGGCAGATCGGGACGGCGTCGACGCCGGCGAAGCGGCGGAAGAGGGCGGCTTTGCCCTCCATGACCGGTAGGGACGCGGCGGGGCCGATGTCGCCGAGGCCGAGGACGGCGGTGCCGTCGGTGACGACGGCGACGAGGTTGGAGCGCCAGGTGTAGTCGCGGGCGAGCGAGGCGTCGGCGGCGATGGCCTCGCAGACGCGGGCGACGCCGGGTGTGTAGGCGATGGAGAGGTCCTCGCGGCTGTCCAGGGGGACGGTCGCGGTGGTGCGGAGTTTCCCGCCGCGGTGGGCGCGGAAGACCGGGTCCTGCTTGTCGATCACGTTGTTTCAAGCCTCATTGCTTCGATGACGATCGCCGACTGTCGAACCCGGACGGTGTCGCACCGGTCATTCGCGTGGCTTGTGAGCGAGCGCCGCGGACTTCTGGTTCGCGGGCTTCACCATGGCTGGGATCGCCCAGAGGCCGATCAGTGTAGCTCGGCGGTGACGAGCAAGCGGATGGCGGCGTCGGTCCAGGCCTCGACCTGGGCGGCTCCGTCGTCGGAAGCCAACGCTTTGGACAGGTGGACGAAACCATTTGCGGCCCTTGGCAATTCGCTCGGCCCGAGCGCTGCGGCGGCGGCCTCGGGGCGTCGTCTGGAGGCCCGCGAACTCATGGAGCGATGCGACAGCGGTCCGTTCGAGCGCCGCTCCCGTGCCGCGAGCGGTCTTGCTCGATTAGGCTGTGGCGATGAGCGCCGACGACTGGCTGTATCGGCTTTACGCGTGGCGGCTGCGCAAGCGGCTCGACGCACGGTACTTGCCGCGCCACATCGCCGTGGCGATGGACGGCAATCGCCGGTGGGCTCGGCAGATGGGCTTCGACGATCCCGGCATCGGACACCGGTACGGCGCCGAGCACCTCGACGATCTGCTCCATTGGTCGGCTCAGATCGGGATCGACCACGTCACCGTGTACGTGGCCTCGACCGACAACCTCCGCAAGCGCGAGAGCGACGAGGTCGCCCACCTGATGTCCATGATCGAGCAGGTGGTGGCCGAGCGGCTCATGCGGCCGTCGAATCGGTGGCGGCTCCACCTCGCCGGCAGGATCGACGCGCTCCCCGACTCGACCGCCCACGCGCTCAAGGAGGCGCGGGACACGACGAGCGAGTTGTCCGAGCGGCACCTGACCGTCGCGATCGGCTACGACGGCCAGGAGGAGATCGCCGGGGCGGTCCGGGCGCTGCTCGACCGCGAGGCCCGATCGGGCGCCGACATCGCCGAGCTCGCCGAGCGGTTGACCTCCGAGGACATCGCCGCACACCTCTACACCAGCGGCATGCCCGACCCCGACCTCATCATCCGCACCAGCGGCGAGCGGCGCCTGTCGAGCTTCCTGCTGTGGCAGTCGGCCCGCGCCGAGCTGTACTTCTGCGACGTCTACTGGCCGGGCTTCCGGCGGGTCGACTTCCTGCGGGCGCTGCGGACCTATGCGGATCGCAAGCAAGGCGGGTCGTCACTGTGACGGCCCCGGCGGTGAGGGCCCATCGGGCTACATCAGGAACGAGTCCACGGCGAGGGTCAGGAACAGCAGCGTCAGGTAGCTGGTGGACCAGTGGAACAGCCGCATCGGCTTGGGGTCCTCGCCGCGGTCGACGCGTCCGAGGAGCTTGTGGGCCTCCAGGACGAACAGGCTGCCGGAGATGACGGCCACGACCAGGTACAGCCAGGTGGAGCCGAGCCAGAAGGGCACCACCGAGACGGCGAGGGTGAGCCAGCCGTAGACGACCGACTCGACCGCGACGCGCTTGGCGGGGGCGACCGCCGGGAGCATGGGGATGCCGGCGGCGGCGTAGTCGTCCTTGAACTTCATGGCGAGCGCGTAGAAGTGCGGGGGCTGCCACAGGAACACGATGGCGAACAGCACCCACGCCATCCAGGACATGTGGCCGGTGACGGCGGCCCAGCCGATGAGGACCGGCGCGGCACCGCAGGCGCCGCCCCAGACGGTGTTGTAGGGGGTGGTGCGCTTGAGCCAGATCGTGTAGACCACGTCGTAGTAGACGATCGCGCCGAAGGTGAGCGCGGCGGCGAGCGGCCCGACCACGGCCCACATGCCGAGCACGGCGATCGCGCCGATGACGAGCCCGAAGACCAGGGCGTTCTTCGGGGGGATCTCCTGCTTGGCCAGCGGTCGCCGCGAGGTGCGGCGCATGAGCTGGTCGATGTCGCGGTCGATGTAGCAGTTGATGGCGTTGGCCGAGCCGGCGGCGAGCGCGCCGCCGAGGATGGTGGCGACCACCGCGGCCAGGGACGGCAGGCCGTCGAACTCCTGGCGTGCCGCGACGAGCATGGCCGGGACGGTGGTGATGAGGAGGAGCTCGACGATGCGCGGCTTGGTCAGCGACACGTAGCCGGCGATGCGCGACCGCAGGCTCGGCCCTCCCCCGTCCTGGGGTGCCTCGGCGGGTACTTCGATTCGCGGTCGGGCGGCGGGCGTCGGGGGAACGGCGGCAGCTCGAGTCGGGTGCTCGTTCATCACGGCCCACAGTACGGGTCGCAAGGCGGCGACTGGGGCTCGGGGTGGGCTCCTCACCTGCGGTTATGAAGTTCGACCCCTGCTCGTGTGCGGGTTCACAACAGTTCGAATTTCGCCCTCCGAGAGAGTGCGCATAAAGTTCAGCCCGTGTAGGTAGGGTCTGATGATAGACGTGACAGGCCTAAATACGACGAGTACCAAGGAGTACCCCAGTGGCACAGTTCGAGTGGACCGAGCTCGACCAGAAAGCGGTTGACACGGCGCGCCTGCTGGCCGCCGATGCGGTGGAGAAGGCCGGCAACGGCCACCCCGGGACGGCGATGAGCCTTGCCCCCGTCGCCCACACCCTGTTCCAGAAGGTGATGCGGCACGACCCGAGCGAGCCGAACTGGGAGGGCCGCGACCGCTTCGTGCTGTCCTGCGGGCATTCCAGCCTGACGCTGTACGTCCAGCTGTACCTCTCCGGCTACGGCCTGGAGTTGGAGGACCTCAAGAGCCTGCGCCAGTGGGGTTCGCAGACTCCGGGGCACCCCGAGCACGGACACACCCTCGGCGTTGAGACCACCACCGGGCCGCTCGGCCAGGGCCTTGCCACCGCGGTCGGCATGGCGATGGCCGCGCGCCGCGAGCGCGGCCTGTTCGACCCGTCCGCCGAGGAGGGCGAGAGCCCGTTCGACCACCACGTGTACGTGCTGGCCTCCGACGGCGACATCGAGGAGGGCATCACGCACGAGGCGTCCGCCATCGCCGGCACACAGGAGCTTGGCAACCTGGTCCTGATCTACGACGACAATCAGATCTCCATCGAGGACGACACCAACATCGCCCTCTCCGAGGACGTCGCGGCCCGTTACGAGGCCTACGGCTGGCACGTCCAGACGCTCGACTGGCGGGCCGGCTCGGAGTACCGCGAGGACCCGAAGGCCCTGTTCGAGGCGCTGGAGGCCGCCAAGGCCGAGACCGGCAGGCCGAGCCTGATCCGCCTGAAGACGATCATCGGCTGGCCGGCTCCCAACAAGCAGAACACCGGCGGCATCCACGGCGCCAAGCTCGGCGGCGACGAGCTGGCCGCGACCAAGGAGGTCATGGGCTTCGACCCGGCCGAGTCCTTCGCCGTGGCCGACGAGGTCATCGACTACACCCGCGGTGCCATCGAGCGCGGCCGGAAGGCCCGCGCCGCCTGGCAGACCGTCCTCGACGCGTGGGCCGAGTCGAACCCCGACCAGAAGGCCCTGCACGACCGCGTCTGGGCCGGCGAGTTCCCCGAGGGCTTCGAGGCCGCCTTCCCCGAGTTCGAGGCCTCCGAGAAGGGCGTCGCCACCCGCGCGGCCTCCGGCAAGGTCCTCGAGGCGCTCGCGCCGGTGCTGCCCGAGCTGTGGGGCGGCTCCGCCGACCTGGCCGGCTCGAACAACACCACCATGGCCGGTGAGCCGTCATTCCTTCCCGAGAGCCGCCAGACCAAGAAGTTCCCCGGCAACCCGTACGGCCGCACCCTCCACTTCGGCATTCGCGAGCACGCGATGGGCGCGATCCTCAACGGCATCAAGCTCCACGGCCCCACCCGCCCCTACGGCGGCACCTTCCTGGTCTTCTCCGACTACATGCGCGGCGCGGTCCGCCTGTCGGCGCTGATGCAGGCCCCGGTGATCTACGTGTGGACGCACGACTCCATCGGTCTGGGCGAGGACGGCCCGACGCACCAGCCGGTCGAGCACCTCGCCGCGCTGCGCGCCATGCCGGGTCTGGACGTCATCCGCCCCGGCGACGCCAACGAGACCGCCGTCGTGTGGAGGACCCTGCTGGGCCACAGCGACCGCCCGGCCGCGCTGGCGCTCACCCGCCAGGCGATCCCGACGTTCGACCGCTCCGAGTACGCCTCCGCCGAGGGCGCCGCCAAGGGCGGCTACGTGCTGGCCGACACCGAGGGCACGCCCGACGTCATCCTCATCGGCACCGGCTCCGAGGTCCAGCTGGCGGTCCGGGCCGCCGAGACCCTCGCCGCCGAAGGCGTCAAGGCGCGCGTCGTCTCGATGCCGTGCCGCGAGTGGTTCGACGCCCAGGACGAGTCCTACCGCGAAGCGGTGCTGCCCAAGGCCGTCAAGGCCCGCGTCTCCGTCGAGGCCGGCGTCGCGATGCCGTGGCGCGACATCGTGGGTGACGCAGGAGTCAGCGTCTCCCTGGAACACTTCGGTGCCTCTGCGCCGTTCGAGAAGTTGTTCGAGGAATTCGGGATCACCGCGGTGGCCGTCGCCGGCGCGGCTCGCGCCTCGATCAAGAAGGCACAGTAAGACAACATATAAGGCCACAGAGGACTATCCAGATTAACTGGAGGCAACCAGTGAGCACGAACCAGAACCTCGCCGCCCTGTCCGACGCCGGAATCTCGGTGTGGCTCGACGACATCTCCCGCGAGCGCATCGCGGAGGGGAACCTCGCCGAACTCATCGAGAACCGCAGCCTGGTAGGGGTGACGTCGAACCCGACGATCTTCTCCAAGGCCGTCGCCAAGGGCGGGGCCTACGACGAGCAGTTCGCCGACCTCGCCCGCCGGGGTGTCAGCGTCGAAGAAGCGGTCCGCTCCATCACCACGTACGACATCCGCTGGGCATGCGACGTGCTGCGCGACGTCTATGACAGCGACGGCGGCACCGACGGGCGCGTCTCGCTCGAGGTCGACCCGCGGCTGGCCCACGACACCGAGACCACCATCGCCGAGGCCAAGGCCCTGTGGTGGGCCGTCGACAGGCCCAACCTGATGATCAAGATCCCCGCGACCAAGGAGGGGCTGCCCGCGATCACCGCCGCGCTCGCCGCCGGGATCAGCGTCAACGTCACGCTGATCTTCTCGCTCGAGCGCTACCGCGAGGTCATGGGTGCCTTCCTGGACGGCATGGAGGCCGCCAAGGACAACGGGATCGACCTGTCGAAGATCCAGTCGGTCGCGTCGTTCTTCGTCTCCCGCGTGGACGCCGAGATCGACAAGCGGCTCGACGCCATCGGCACCGACGAGGCGGGGGCCCTCAAGGGCAAGGGGGCCATCGCGAACGCCCGTCTGGCCTACCGCGCCTACGAGGAGGTCTTCGCCGGTCCCCGCTGGACCGGGCTCGCCGCCTCGGGAGCCCGCCCGCAGCGTCCTCTGTGGGCTTCGACGTCGGTCAAGTCCCCTGAGTACCGCGACGTCATGTACGTCGAGCAGTTGATCGCGCCGAACTGCGTCAACACCATGCCCGAGCAGACTCTCGAGGACTTCGCCGACCACGGCGAGGTGCAGTCGGACACGATCCGCCCGAACTACGGCGACGCCGACGAGGTCTTCGCGGCCCTGGCGCGCGTCGGCGTGGACTACGACGACGTCGTCCAGGTCCTGGAGGACGAGGGCGTCGACAAGTTCGCCGTCAGCTGGAACGAGCTGCTGGCCGAAGTCGAATCCAAACTCGCTGCGCACAAAAAAGACGAGAACCGAGGATAGGCGATGATGGGCAAGATGGAAGCCGCCGGAGGCCTGGCGGTCACCACGGGCGTGGACGTGAACGCGGCCGTCGAGTCACTCAGAAGTGCCGACGTCCCGGCGCGACTCGCGGCCAAGGACGCGACCCTGTGGGGTCCTGACGCCGAGGAGGAGGCGTCGATCCGGCTCGGCTGGGTCGACACCTTCGAGAAGTCGAAGGAGCTCGTCGCTCCGCTCGCGAAACTGCGCGCCGAGTTCGACGAGCAGGGCATCGACCACATCGCGCTGTGCGGCATGGGCGGTTCCTCGCTGGCTCCCGAGGTCATCTCGCGGACCCTGGACCTGGGGATCAGCGTCCTCGACACCACCGATCCCGGCCAGATCCTGGCCGAGATCGGCGAGGACTCGCTGCGGCGCACCGCCGTCGTCGTCTCCTCCAAGTCCGGCTCGACGGTCGAGACCGACTCCCAGCGGCGCGCCTTCGAGGCCGCCTTCAAGGGCGTCGGCATCGATGAACACGCGGACCGGTTCGTGTTCGTCACCGATCCTGGCTCGGCGCTGCAGGAGTTCGCCGAGGAGCGCGGCTCGCACCTGTTCCTCGCCGACGAGACCGTCGGCGGGCGCTACTCGGCGCTGACCGCGTTCGGGCTCGTGCCCACCGCGCTGGCCGGCGCCGACATCACCGAGCTCATCGACCAGGCCGAGACGTTCGCTACCAGCCTCACCAGCGAGAGCGACAATCCTGCGGTGGTACTCGGGGCGGTCATCGCCGCACAGCCGACGATCACCATCGCCGACGACGGCTCGGGCATCGTCGGCCTCGGCGACTGGGCCGAGCAGCTCATCGCCGAATCGCTCGGCAAGGACGGCAAGGGCACGCTCCCGGTCGTCCTCGAAGGACCCGCCGCCGCCGGCGCCCGCGGCTCGGACCGCGTCTACACCACCGTCGGCGGCTCCAACACGGGCCTGCCGAACTCCGGCTCGCAGCTGGCGATGCCCGACACGGTCGTCAACGGTCCGCTCGGCGCGCAGTTCCTGGCCTGGGAGGTCGCCACGGCCTACGCCGGCTACCTGATCGGGATCGACCCGTTCAACCAGCCGAACGTGACCGAGTCCAAGGAGAACACCAAGCGCCTCCTCGCCGAGGGCCTCCCCGAGGAGCGCCCGCACGCCGTCGACGGCGCCATCGAGATCTACGGGAGCCACGCCGGCAGCGTCGGCGGGGCGCTCGGCGAGCTCCTGGTCGACGCCGACAACGAGGGCGCGTACATCGCCGTCATGGCCTACCTCGACCGCCTCGACGACGCCCCGGCCGCGCAACTGCGCGCCGAGCTGGCCGACCGCACCGGCGCGCCGGTCACGTGGGGCTGGGGGCCGCGATTCCTGCACTCGACCGGCCAGTTCCACAAGGGCGGCAGACAGACCGGCGTGTTCCTCCAGATCACCGGAGCCGTCGGCGAGGACGTGGAGATTCCCGGCAAGGACTACACCTTCGCGAGCCTCCAGGCCGCGCAGGCCGCCGGCGACCGGCAGGCGCTCCAGTCTCGGGAGCGCCCGCTGATCCGCCTGCACCTGACCGACCGCAAGCGCGGCGTCAACCAGTTGCTCCACGCAGTGAGGGAGTTGAGCTAACGATGGCTTCCGAAGGATCCGCACGGGCGGCGAATCCGCCCGCCCGTCACCCCACCCGCGGCCCCGAACCGGAGCGTGCCGCGCACGCGCTCAACCCGCTGCGCGACCCCGTGGACCGGCGGCTGCCGCGCATCCCCGAGCCGTGCGCGCTGGTGATCTTCGGCGTCACCGGCGACCTGGCGCAGAAGAAGCTCATCCCGGCGATCTACGACCTGGCGAACCGGGGCCTGCTCCCGGCGTCGTTCGTGATCCTCGGCTTCGCCAGGCGCGACTGGTCGCACGGGACGTTCGAGGACATGGCCCGTGAGGCCGCCAAGTCCAACGCCCGCACGCCGTGGCGCGAGGACGTCTGGAAGCGGCTGAGCGGCAACTTCAAGTTCGTGCCCGGCTCGTTCGACGACGACGCCGCGTTCGACAAGCTCGACCAGACGCTCGACGAGCTGCGCGAGTCGCACGGCATCCCGGGCAACGCGGCGTTCTACTTCTCGATCCCGCCGCAGGCCTTCCCGACGGTGCTCAGGCAGTTGGAGCGCACGGGGATGGCCGACAACGAGCACTGCGGCGGCTGGCGGCGCGTCGTGGTCGAGAAGCCGTTCGGCACCGACCGCGACTCCGCACGCGACCTCAACGGCCTGGTCGACCAGGTCTTCACCGCCCCTGACGTGTTCCGCATCGACCATTACCTGGGCAAGGAGACCGTCCAGAACATCTTCGCGCTGCGCTTCGCCAACGCGATGTTCGAGCCGATCTGGAACTCCAACTACGTCGACCATGTCCAGATCACCATGGCCGAGGACGTCGGCATCGGAACGCGGGCGGGGTTCTACGACGCCAACGGCGCCGCACGCGACGTCCTCCAGAACCACGTGCTCCAGCTCCTGGCCCTCACGGCCATGGAGCAGCCCGTCGGCTTCGACGCCGAGGAGATCCGCATCGAGAAGCTCAAGGTGCTGCGGGCCATCAAGATCGGCGACGACCTCGAAGCCACGGCCATCCGGGGCCAGTACACCGACGGCTGGGTGCAGGGCCGCCCCGCGGCGGGCTACCACCGCGAGGAGAACATCCCGGCGGACTCCACCACCGAGACGTACGCGGCGGTGCAGGTCGGCATCCAGAACCGCCGGTGGAACGGCGTCCCGTTCTACCTGCGCACCGGGAAGCGCCTGCCCAAGCGGGTCACCGAGATCGCGGTGGTCTTCAAGGAGGCCCCGCACATGCCCTTCGCCGACTACGACACGCAGATCCTCGGCAACAACCAGCTGGTCATCCGGGTCCAGCCCGACGAGGGCATCACGGTGAAGTTCGGCTCGAAGGTCCCTGGCACGGGCATGGAGCTGCGCGACATCACCATGGGCTTCGGCTACGGCGAGACGTTCACCGAGTCCAGCCCCGAGGCGTACGAACGGCTCATCCTGGACGTCCTGCTGGGCGACAAGACGCTGTTCCCCGACGCGCACGAAGTGGACGCCTCCTGGGCGGTCGTCGACCCGCTCGAGGAGTACTGGGCCGGCACCAAGCCCGAGGCGTACGAGTCCGGGACGTGGGGCCCGACCGGGGCCGATCTCATGCTGCAGGCGTCCGGTCGACGCTGGCGGCGGGCATAGGAGGGCTCTGGCAATGCATCTGAAGGACACCACGACCGGCGAGATCATGAAGGCGCTCGCCGGTCTGCTCCACGACGTCGGCGGCACCTCGAGCCTCGCGCTCAACCTGGTGGCGCTGACCACCGAGGACGAGCGCGAAGAGGTCGAGCAGGCCGCCTCCCAAGCCGCGCAGGAGCACCCGTACCGGCTGATTCTGGCGATCCCGCGTGACCCCGACGCCGAGGAGCCCCGCATCGACGCCGAGGTCACCCTCGGCGAGCGCCTGGGCGCCGCCGAGGCGATCATCCTGCGGCTCGACGGCCCCACCGTCGCCCATCTGACCTCGGTCGTGCTGCCCATGCTGGCACCAGACGTGCCGGTGGTCACCTGGTGGCTGCTCGACCCGGTCCGCTACGGGCTGGAGCAGGAGCTGCGCACCTTCGCCGACCGCCGCATCACCTATTCGGCCAGGGCCACCGATCCGGTCGACTCGCTGCACCGACGCGCCCGGGCCTACTCGCCCGGCGACACCGACATCTGCTGGACGCGGATCACCCTGTGGCGCTCGCTCATCGCCAGCGCCTTCGACGGGGTGGCCAACGCGGTCGACGGCATCGAGATCAAGGCCGACACCGAGGACCCGTCCGCGCAGCTCATGGCCGCGTGGCTCCACAACCGCCTCGGCGTGGCGCCGAAGGTCGTCCACACGGACGTCGAACGCAACTCCGAGCACCTCCCGGCGATCGTCTCGGTGGCGTTCACGATGGCCGGCGGCGAGACGATGGAGATCGAGCGCAGCACCGACGGCGAGGCGGTGCTGCGTCAGGCGGGGATGCCGAAGCGCCGCCAGCTGCTCCAGGGCCGCACGCTCGGGCAGCTCCTGGCCGAGGAGCTGCGGCACATCGACCCGGACACCGCCTATAGGCGGGTGCTGGACACGTTCAAGGCGAACTACACGCCGAAGGCGGAGGACTCATGACTCGATCCGGCGCGGTGATCGTCCACGAAGACGCCGAGGTGCTCGCGGAGGCCGTGGCGGTCCGCCTCATCGACCGCTTGGCCGACGCGCAGGCCCGCCGCGGCGAGGCGTCGGTCGTGCTCACCGGCGGACGGATCGCCGCGAAGGTGTACGGGCACGTGCTGACGTCGCGCATCAGGGGCATCGTGGACTGGTCGAAGGTCGACTTCTGGTGGGGCGACGAGCGGTTCCTGCCTTCGGGCGATCCGGAGCGGAACGAGACCCAGGCGCGCGAGGCGTTCCTCGACGCACTGCCGGTCGACCCCGAGCGGGTCCATCCGATGCCGGCCGCCGACGTCGTCGACACGCCTGAGGAGGCGGCGGGGGTCTACAGTGCCGAACTCGACACCGTCGCCGGTGGTGAGGGGCTGCCGCCGTTCGACGTGCTGCTGCTCGGCATCGGCGAGGACGGCCACGTGGCGTCGCTGTTCCCGGAGAACCCGGCACTGGCGGTCACGGACGAGCCGGTGGCGGGGGTGCGCGAGGCGCCGAAGCCGCCGCCGCTGCGGGTGTCGCTGACGATGCCGGCTATCAATTCGGCGCAGGCGGCGTGGATCATCGCCTCGGGTTCGGGCAAGGCCGAAGCGGTGGACAAGGCGCTGTCGGAGTCGAAGCTGCCGGCGGGCCGGGTCGAGGCTCGGGAGCACACTCGGTGGCTCCTCGACGCCGACGCGGCGGCGAACCTGAAGCATCTGGAGTTCTGAGACGATACAGCGAGGGGCCGGGCGACCACGGATCGCCCGGCCCCTGCTTGGTTCCCAGTGGGGAAACGGCTGCTGTGTGACGCTGCGGTGTCAGTAGTGTTCGCCGCGGCTGGCGGCGCGGGCCGCCAGCGCCTCGGCGAGGAGGTCTTCCGCTTCCTCCTCGGTGCGGCGCTCACGGACGTACGTGAGGTGTGTCTTGTACGGTTTGGCCGTGCGGCGGTCCGGCGGGTTGGCCTGGTCGC
>NZ_BAAHCB010000024.1:53354-82474 GCF_054776215.1 Glycomyces tarimensis | reverse complement strand
TCCCATTCGACCGGGACGTCGACGTACAGCGCGAAGGATCGGACGGTCTCGTGTCCGTTGGCGCACCAGTAACTGACGTTCTGCCGGGCCACCGGTTCGCCGCGCTCCGAGTGGAGTGCCTGGGTCGCGCCGATACGGGTGCCACGGATGGCGTGTCCGTTGGACATATGTGTGATCGCTCCTCACAGATGGGGGATCTTCTGTGCATATCGGCCGGACGCGTTTGCGGCTCCGCAGGCGTCGCCAGGGTCACCGGCCGGAGCGGCAGGGGAACCGCCCGTGGAAATTCTATGACGCACAGCACACAAAGTAAAGGCGTCATTGACGGACTCCGGTCGATTCAAGACGCCCATTCGGGACGAATTCGGTAATGCGACTCACTGTCCATTCGCATCTCGCAATTGGCGGAGATGGTCGCGGATTCCCGCTGCCAGGCTCGCGAACTCGGGATCGGCGAGCCTGGGCAGGACCGTATCGGCGCACGCTTCGGCTCCGGCGAGGTCGCCGGCGTCGGCGAGGCGGTGCATGAGCCGGTGGGCGGCGGCGACCGCGCGCCGGGCGAGGAGTTCGCCTTCGCCGAGCACCGCGAGCGCTTCACGCAGCATCGGCACCGACGCTTCGTGGGCGTCCAGGTACCCGGCGTACTGGAGCAGGGTCTCCCCCAGTTGGTCGCGGCATGCCTCGCGGTAGGCGGGCGGCAGTTCGCCGTTGCGCCAATCGCTTCGCAGTTCGTCGGCGAGCGCGCGCATCGTCGCCGATCCGCTTTCGCGGCTTGCCGATTCGTCGGATTCGGCCTCGGCCCACACCGCGGCGCGGATCGAGTTCGCCGCCGTGGGAAGCGCGCCGAGTTCGCGCCACGCAGCTTCGGCCCGGCCGTAGCACTCGACGGCCGAGGCGCCGTCGCCGAGCAGTTGGAGGTACCGGCCGGCGAGGTGCGCGGCGCGCGGATACACGGTCGGGTTGGGGTGCGCGAGCCCGCCGTCCATGAGGCGCAGTGCTTCGAGGGCGTGCTCGGCGCCCGTCCGCGGCTCGTTCAGGTCCTCATAGGAGCAGGCGAGGAGGAAGCGGACGTCGGCGAGGCGCCAGTGCTCGGATTCGTCCATCGACGGCAGGTCGGCGAGCGCGGCCTCGAAGACGACGATCGCCTCCTGGCAGCGGCCCTGCGATGCGAGCGCGATGCCCATGAGGTGCCTGGCGACGCCGGCGCACCCGGTCTCCTTGGCGAGGTCGTAGTGTGCGGCGGCCTGGAGCGCGTGGTGCTCGGCGGTGTCCCAGCGCCCGAGGTTGACCGCGCATTCGGCGGCGGTGAGGTGGACGGCGGCGACCGGGAAGGCCGGGAGTCCGGGCTTGACGCGGGCGACGCCGGCCTGAGCGACGCGCAGGCCCTCCTCGAAGTCGCCCGTGCGGTTGAGAATGGAGGCGTATTCGACCGCGCCGATGAACGCCTCGTAGGAGTGGTCGCCGGCTTCGGCCTGTTCGAACGCGGCGCGCATGAGCGCCGTGCGGGCTTCGGGATCGGTCTCCATGGACGCGAGGGTGAGCGTCAGCCGGGCGCGGACGTGGCCGGCGCGCGGGTCCTCGGGGAGCGCGGCGAGTTCGGTGTCGATCGCGTCGATGGCGTCTCGGAGCGCCTGGTCGGGGTCCTGTCCGTGGTGGCGGCAGCGTTCCAGGAGCGCGATGTGGGCGAGCGCTCGGGCGCGCAGGGCACTGGCGGGGTCGCTCGGGGCGATCCGCTCGGCCGCGTCGATGACCTCCTGTGCTTCGGCGGCGGCCGCTTCGGGGTCGGCGTGGACGCTCCACACGAGGACCGAGGCGCGGTTGGTGAGGGCTCTGCCGTCGAGTCCGGCCGCGAGGAACGCTTCGCGGGCCTTCGCGGCCCGCTCCACGGCCGCTTCCAGGCCGCCTTCGACGTCGATGGAGGCGATGATGGCTTCGGCCGCGTCGGCGGGTTCGAGTTCGACGCCGAGCCGTCGCGCGATTCGGTCGACGCGGCGCCAGTGCTCGTCGGTGTCCTCGGCGAACTCGGCGGTCGCCCGGCGGGCTCGGGCGAGGGCCGTTTCGAACAGTTCCGGTGTCGCCTCCTCGGGTTCGCCCGCCACCGGCTTCGGTGCCGGTACGGTGTGGAGGGTCTTGAGCCCCAGGGGAACATGGGGGTAGGCGTCCACGTAGCTCGCCCGTTCCCGGGAAGTCCGGGACTGGGCGTCGTTGCCGTTGCGCCGGTCGTAGCGGTCGCAGATGGCCTGGCGCTCGGCTTCGGCCCATGCGTGGAGCTCGTCGGCGCGCCAGTGCCGCTGTCGGGGGCCGGGCACTTCGGTGCCGCCCATGCCGCGGGCCAGGAGCGCGGCGCAGGTGAGCTGGACGCTTTCGAGGAGGTATCGGCGGTCCTGCGGCGAGAGCTCGAGCTCGTAGAAGCGGGCGTGGGCGGCGATGATCTCGACGGCGCGCGCCTCGTTGCCGGTGAGCGCGCAGAAGCGGAGGTGCTTGGCGACGGCGTAGAGCATGTCGTCGTTGCTGCGGCTGATGAGGTAGCCGTGGAGGTGGTTGGCGCGGGCCTGGTCGAGGCGTCCGAGGGCGGTCAGCGGCAGCAGGGAGCCGGCGAGGGCCGCGTGCGGCTCGTGGGCGCACGCGAGCCCGCCTTCGAGGACGGGTTTCCACAGTTCGATCGCGCGCTCGTGCCGCCCGTCGTCGGCGGCGATGCGGCCGAGGCGGTGGCAGCGGCAGGCGGCGCAGTTGCTCATGCGGTCGGGTTCGGTCGAGGTGATCGCCGCGAGGGCCTTCGCCGCGCGAGCCTGGTCGCCGAGGTGGTCGGCGAGGGCGTGTTCGGCCTCGTGGACGGGGTGGAGGGAGTGCCCGGCCTCGGCGTAGCGGCCGCGCATCCGCTCGAGCCATTCCTCGATCGAGTCGAGCGGCACCTCGGGGTGCTCGATCATCTTGTGGATGACCCACTTGAACATCCAATAGACGCTGTGTGCGGTGCGCCGACCGAAGTGCTGTGGGGCGGTGTCGTAATTGCGGAGCAGCCGCGCGAAGGGCACGAGGATCCTTGTCGAGTCCATTGAGTACTCGTATGAGTTGACCAGGGCCGCGAGCGTCTCGTTGAGCAACGGCTGGTCACCGGCCGCGTCGACGGCGTCGATGTGCGCTTCGAGGGCGGCGGATCGCGCTTCGCCTCGCGGTTCGGCGCAGATGCGTTCGAGGGTACGGCGCAGTTCGGTGGAATTGTCTGACATGAGAGGGCTCTCTGTATTCGGCGGCGAGGGAACGCGCATGCGATGCAACTGCAGTGTGCCATGTGGTCAGACGGCATCGTTGTGAGCCCTGTTCGGTCAGCACGCGGGAACTCAGCGTCGTTCCTCGGCCCAGCGCGCGATGCGGTCCTCGGTGAGAATCTCGTCGAAGGCCGCCTCCGCCGCG
The DNA here is from genome assembly GCF_054776215.1 of Glycomyces tarimensis. Taxonomy (NCBI): domain Bacteria; kingdom Bacillati; phylum Actinomycetota; class Actinomycetes; order Glycomycetales; family Glycomycetaceae; genus Glycomyces; species Glycomyces tarimensis. The sequence goes on along the minus strand of NZ_BAAHCB010000024.1, from coordinate 79,060 downwards.
CCCAGCAGCGGGCCGTCCTCGCCGAGCGACGAGGCGAGCAGCGGGGGCGGGTCGGCGCGCCTGAACCGCATCAGACCATTGGTGTAGGCCTCCTCGAGCGCCTCCGGCGCCCGGCGGGACAGCTCGGTGGCCAGCCCGCCGAACACGACGGCCTCGGGGTCGAGGGCATTCACCAGCCCGGCGACGCCGCGCCCGAGGCCGCTCGCGCAGGCGTTCACGGCGGCGCGGGCGTCCGGTGCGGGATCGGTGAGGGTGGCGGCGGCGTAGGCGCGGGGGTCGTCGGGTTCGGGCTCGCCCCGGTGCCGGGCCATGGCCCGGCCGTCCACAGTGATGTCGAAGCATCCGTGTGCGCCGCAGGGGCACAGCAGCTGCGGATCGCCGAACGGAACGTGGCCGAACTCGCCGCCGGCTCCGGAGGCGCCGGTGACCGGGCGCCCCCGGTCGACGAACACGCCGCCGATGCCGACCTCGATGGTCAGGAACAGCACGGTGCCGTCCGGATGGGAGGCCCTCGCTTCGGCCATGCCGGTGAGGTTGGCGTCGTTGGAGAGCGTCTGCGGCACACCGGGAATGAGCGGTTCGATCGTGAATTCCTGCCAGCCGAGGGTGCTGGCCTGCGCGACGCGCCGGTGCCGCACGGTGGCGGCGGCCGAGATCGAGACTTCTCGCAGGCGCGCGCCGTAGCGCTCGGCAAGGGCGCCGGCCGCGTCGCGGAGCTCGGCGACCACGGCGCCGGGGGTGCGGTCGCGGTGGCGGCCGGTGACGACGTCGCTGAGGCGCCCCTCGAGGTCGACGGCCGCCATGCGCCAGTCGGCGTGCCGGAGGTCGACCACCACCGCCAGCGGCCCTTGCGGGTGGGCGTGCAACGTGGTGGTGGGGCGGCCGCGGCCGGCGGGCGGCGCGGGCCGCTCCGCGAGCAGGTCGAGATCCCTCAGGCGCGAGCAGATCTCGGTGGCCGAACCGCTCGCGATGGCCAGGGCGCGGGCGGCCTCGGCGCGGGTGATGCCGGGGCGCGAGCGGACGAGCCGCAGCATGTCGAGCGCCCCTATCCACCGGGCCGCCTCGGCGCGACCGACCTTGATTCTGGCTTGCATCCCGAGCCTCCACGTATTATCCTCGCCATACGAGTCTATTATTTCCCGGATGGCACCATGCGAAGCTATAACAATGTCAAGGCCGTCCTGCTCGACATGGACGGGACCCTCGTCGACTCAGACGCGGCCGTTGAGCGCGCCTGGCACACCTGGGCCATCGAGCACGGCATCGATCCGTCCGAGGCGATCGCCATCGCGCACGGCTCCCCCGCGCCGACCACGGTGGCGCGGCTGCGACCGGACCTGAGCCGAGCCGAAGTCACCGTATCGGCCGCCCGCCAACTGGAGCTCCAGTACGAAGACGTGTCCGACGTGGTCGCCACGCCCGGCGCGCACCGACTCATCGAAACCATGAACCGCATCGGCCTGCGATGGGCCGTGGTCACCAGCGCCGACGACCGCCTCGCCAAAGACCGTCTCGCGGCCGCCGGGATCACCCCGCCGCTGCTGCTGACCATAGACGACGTCTCGCGGGGCAAGCCGGACCCGCAGGGCTACCTCGATGCCGCCGAACGCCTCGGCGTCGACCCGGCCGACTGCCTGGTCGTCGAGGACTCCGAACCGGGACTGGCGGCAGGACGCGCCTCCGGCGCGCTGACCGCCTCCCTGCGCGGGCTCGACGCCGATCTCGTGCTGAGCGACCTCGGCCAGTTGGCACGGGTGCTGGAGCATGCGCACGACCCGAGCGGATGGTGGCGCGACGCCGCCGGATACCAGGTCTACGTGCCCTCCTTCGCCGACAGCGACGGCGACGGCTGGGGCGACCTGCGTGGCGTCGCCGAACGCCTCGACCACCTCGCCGGACTCGGCGTCGACATGGTCTGGCTGACCCCGTTCTTCAGCTCCCCCATGCGCGATCACGGCTACGACATCGACGACTACCTGACCGTGGACGCGAGGTTCGGCGGGCAGGAGGCGTTCGACGAGCTCATCGCCGCCGCGCACCGCAGAGGGCTCCGCGTCATCGGCGACCTGGTCGTCAACCACACCAGCGACCGGCACCCGTGGTTCCGCCGGGCGGCGTCGAGCCGCGAGGCCCCTTACCGCGACTACTACGTCTGGCGCGACCCCGCGCCGGACGGCGGCCCGCCGAACAACTGGCTCTCGCACTTCGGCGGCCCCGCCTGGACCTACAGCGAGGCCACCGGACAGTACTACCTGCACCTGTTCAATTCCGGCCAGCCGGACCTCAACTGGCGCAACCCCGCCGTCGCCGACGAGATCGATGCCGTGATCGAGCACTGGCTCGGCCTGGGCCTCGACGGCTTCCGCATCGACACCGCCGCGTACCTGCTCAAGCACCCGCAGCTGCCCGACAATCCGCTGCTGCCGCCCGAGGCGCGGTTCCTCAGCGGCACGGTCGCCGCCGACTGGACCCGCCAAGACCACCGCTACGACATCAACCAACCCGACGTCCATGCGATCCACGAGCGCTGGCGGCGCGTCGCCGACCGGCACGGCGCGCTGCTGGTCGGCGAGATCTACGAGATGGACCCGATCGCGCTCTCGGCCTATCTGAGCGCCGAGCGCCTGCATTCGGCGTTCTGGTTCGGGCTGCTCGTGGGCGAGTTCGACCCCGTCGAGACGCCCGCGGCGCTGTTCACGGCGGCACAGACGTCGCCCGAACTGTCATGGGCCCAGGGCAATCACGACGCCAAGCGGGCCGCCGGCAGGCTCGGACGGCGGCGGTCGCTGGCGATGCAGGCGCTGATGGCGTTCCTGCCGGGCATGAGCTGGATCTATCAGGGCGAGGAACTCGGGCTCCCCGACGGCGTCGTGCCGCCCGAAAGGGCCGCCGACCCGCTGGCGGCGGCGAATCCGGAGGCGAGCCGCGATTCGGCGCGCACCCCGATGCCGTGGTCCCACGGGCCAGGGCTCGGCTTCTCGACCGGCGAACCGTGGCTGCCGCTGGGCGGGCGGACCGAACGGGACACGGCCGTCTACCAGGCAGCCGATCCCGTCTCGCCGCTGAATACCACGAAACGCCTGCTGGCGGCGCGCAACGCGATCCCCGTAGCGCTGCCGGGCCGGCTGGACGAGTGGAAGGCCGAACGAGGCCTGGCCTGGTTTCGCCGCGGCACCGTCCAAGTGTGGGCGAACCTCGGGGACGGCCCGATCGAGATGCGTCCTGAAGGGACCATCGTGTTCGACAGCGACGACCCCGCGGCCACCGCCGAAAACGCGGCGGGCCCGAGAACGCTGGCTCCCGGCCAGGCCATAGTCGCGATCGACGCCGCGCAGAGCCGGTCGGCATGGTGACCGGCGAGGCCGCCCACACCACCGGCAAGCAGGCGGATCTCGCGATCGGCGGTGCTCAGCTCGCGCTGGGGTTCGCGGTGGCTACGTTCGGGCCGTACTTGGCGACACTGGCCGACGAACTCGACCGGCCCCGCGCAGAGCTGGTCTGGATCACCTCGACGTTCGGGGTCGGGCTGGTGCTGGCGGCCGTGCTCGGCCCCGCCGCGCTGCGTGCGGGGCCGGGGGTGGTCTTGCGGTTCTCGTGCCTGGGGATGGCGATCGGGACGGCGGCCATGGCCACGACTCCGGCACTGCCGGTGGCCGGGGCGGGTTCGGTGCTGGTCGGTTTCGGAGGCGCGGCGATCACGCTCGTGACTCCGGCGATGCTGCGGGGTCCCGGGGCCGCACGAAGGCTCACGCGAGCGGTGGCGGCCGCGAGCACGGCCGGGATCAGCGCGCCGTTGGCGTTCGGCCTCTTGGAGTACGCCGATCTGCCGGGGCGGCTGGCGCTGCTGCTGCCGGTGCCCGTGCTGCTCCTGGTGGCGGCACGGCGGACGGTGGAGGTGCCGAGGCGCGAGCCCGACCGCGGGGTCAAGCCGCCGGTGGGACCGGCGACGATCGGATGGCTGCGCATTGTGCTGGCGGTGGCGTGCGAGTTCTGCTTCGTGGTGTGGGCGGTGGCGCGGCTGGTCGACACCGGGGCGTCGCTGGGGACGGCATCGGTGTTGAGCACCGGGTTCGTGATCGGCATGGCGGTGGGAAGGCTGGTGGGACCGAGGTTCGCCGAGCATCCGAGGGCGGTGCTGGTCGCGGCCCTGACGGCGATGACAGGGACCGCGATCGTCTACGCGGGGAACGAGCCGGCGACGGTGACGATCGGCATCACCATCGCGAGCCTCGGCATCGCGCTGCTGTATCCGATCACTCTGGCGCAGTTGGTGGCCGTGCCGAACTTGAACGCGAGGCATTCGGCGTCGATCGGTTCCCTGGCGTCCGGGACCGCGATCCTGACGGCACCGACCCTGCTGGGGTGGCTGGATACGACGATGGATCTGCGGACGGCGTTCCTGCTGCCGATCCCCCTGTTGATCGCGCTGCTGGCCTTGATGCCCAAGCGGAACGCAAAGGCTGTGCCTCGATAGCAGGACGGCGGGGCCGAGCGAAGCAGGCCCGTGATAGGAGCATCCTCGTAAACGTCGATGCGCTCGGCTTCGATGAGCGTGAATGGCGTCTGGCCCGGGCCGGCTCCGGGATAGGCCGCATCGAGATACCCCGAGGCACTGGTGTCATGAGTCTGGACGGCGATCCCGAAGAGCCGCTGCGCGATTTCCGGAGTGGCTCCCAATCGCAGCGCCACCCCTGGACGCTCTCCATTCGACCGTTACAGCAGAAGGCCGGGGGTGCGGCGGAGCTTCGCTCCCCCGCACCCCCGGCCTTGAAGTCTGAGGCTCTTAGACCATTGCTCTCAGGAGCAGGCCGTAGGCGACGACGCAGGCGAACCAGATGACGCCCACGCCGATCGTGATCCTGGTGAGGTTGCGCTCGGCCACCGAGGAGCCGGAGGCCACCGACGACATGCCGCCGCCGAACATGCTCGACAGGCCTCCGCCCTTGCCCTTGTGCAGCAGCACGAGGAGGATCAGCGCGCCGCTGGTCGCGAGCAGGGTGATCAGCAGGGCGTAACTCAGTACCGTCATCATCGGTGATCGGGTGTCCTCTCCAATGGTTCAGGATGTCCGCTGGGCGGGCGTCCGTGCAAAAGTCTAACGCAGCGGGCATATCCGCCTCATACACGGGTGTGACGCCCAAGAAAGTAGGGCCGCCGTACGTCGTTGTACGGCGGCCCTGGCATGTGATCCCTAAGCGCCTGCGTGCTCGGGGAAGCGGACGATCTTGGCGAACTCCTCGGCGTCGAGGCTCGCGCCCCCGACGAGGGCGCCGTCGACGTCCGGCTTGGCCATGATCTGGGCGATGTTCACCGACTTGACCGAACCGCCGTACAGGATCCGGACCCGCTCGGCAACCGCACCGAACTTCTCGGCCAGTGCCTGGCGCAGCGCCCCGATGACCTCCTGGGCGTCCTCGGGGGTGGCCGTGCGGCCGGTCCCGATCGCCCAGACGGGCTCGTAGGCCACGACGACCTTGGCGAGCTCCTCCTCGTTCAGCCCGTCCACGGCGGCCAGCAGCTGGCTCACCGTGTGGGGAACGTGGTTCCCGGCCTCGCGGACGTCCAGCGCCTCGCCGACGCACAGGATCGGGCTGATGCCGTTGTTGAGCGCCTGGCGGACCTTCGCGGCCACCAGCTCGTCGCCCTCATCGTGGTACTGCCGGCGCTCGGAGTGGCCGACGGCCACGTACGAGCAGCCGAGCTTGGCCAGCATCGAGGCGGCGATCTCGCCGGTGTAGGCCCCGGACGGGTGCGCCGACACGTCCTGGGCGCCGTAGCCGACGGTCAGTTTGTCGCCGTCGACGAGCGTCTGCACGCTGCGGATGTCGACGAACGGCGGCAGGACGACGGTCTCGACCGCTTCGAGCTGCTCGCGGGTGAGGCTGAAGGCCAGCTTCTGCACCAGCGAGATCGCTTCGAGGTGGTTGAGGTTCATCTTCCAGTTGCCGGCGATGAGCGGCTTGCGAGTCTCAGACATTTAGTCCTCCAGTGCGTCCAGGCCGGGCAGGGTCTTGCCTTCGAGATACTCGAGGCTCGCACCCCCACCGGTGGAGATGTGGCTGAAGCCGTCCTCGGGCAGCCCGAGCGTGCGGACCGCGGCGGCGGAGTCGCCGCCGCCGACCACGGTGAACGCCCCGGAGTCGACCAGCGCCTGCGCGACGGTCTTGGTGCCGCGGGCGTAGTCGGGGAACTCGAAGACGCCCATCGGGCCGTTCCAGAAGACGGTCTTGGCCTGCGCGATGCGCTCGGCGAACAGCGCTGCCGAGGCGGGCCCGATGTCGAGGCCCATGCGGTCCTCGGGGATCGCCTCGACGGACACTTCGAGCGGCTCGGCGTCGGCGGCGAACTCGGCCGCGGTGACGACGTCGCTCGGCAGCAACAGCTCCACGCCGAGCTTCTCGGCTTCGGCGAGGTAGCCCTTGCAGTTCTCGATCTGGTCCTTCTCCAGCAGCGAGTTGCCGACCTCGTGGCCTTGGGCCGCCAGGAAGGTGAAGGCCATGCCGCCGCCGATGACGAGGGTGTCGACCTTGCCGAGCAGGTTGGAGATGACGGCGAGCTTGTCGGAGACCTTGGCGCCGCCGAGCACGACCACGTAGCCCCGCTCGGGGTCGCCGGTGAGCTTGGAGAGGACCTCGACCTCTTTGGCGATGAGCCAGCCCGCGTAGTGCGGGAGGAGCTTCGCCACGTCGAAGACCGACGCGTGCTTGCGGTGCACCGCGCCGAAGGCGTCGTCGACGTAGACGTCCCCGAACGCGGCCAGCCGGCCGGCGAACTCGGCCCGCTCGCTGTCGTCCTTGCTGGTCTCGCCCTTGTTGAAGCGCAGGTTCTCGAGCACCAGCACGTCGCCGTCGCCTTGGGCGACGGCCTTGGTCTCGGCGTCCCCGTCGACGGTGTCGCTCGCGAAGGCGACCTCGCGGCCCAGGACCTCGCCCAGCCGCTGTGCGACGGGAGCGAGCGAGAACGCCGGGTCCGGCTCGCCCTTCGGGCGGCCGAGGTGCGAGCACACCACGACGCGGGCGCCCGCCTCGGCGAGGGCCTTGACAGTGGGCGCAACGGCGCGGACGCGGCCGTCGTCGGTGATGTTCTTGCCGTCGAGAGGAACGTTGAGGTCGGCGCGCACGAGGACGCGCCGACCGTTGACGCCCTCCTTCAGGAGTTCGTCGAGTGTCTTCATGGTTGTCTTAGCCGATCAGCTCGACGAGGCTGACCAGGCGGTTCGAGAAGCCCCACTCGTTGTCGTACCAGCCGACGACCTTCACCTGGTTGCCGTCGATGACCTTGGTGAGCTGGCCGTCGATGATGCAGGAGTGCGGGTCGGTGACGATGTCGCTGGAGACGATCGGGTCCTCGGTGTAGGACAGGATGCCCTTGAGCGGACCGTCGGCGGCGGCCTTGAGCGCGCCGTTGACCTCCTCGACGGTGGTGCCCTTGCCGGCCTCGAAGGTGAGGTCGGTGGCGGAGCCGGTCGGGATCGGGACGCGCATCGCGAAGCCGTCGAGCTTGCCGTTGAGCTCGGGCAGCACCAGGCCGACGGCCTTCGCCGCACCCGTGGAGGTGGGGACGACGTTGATGGCGGCGGCGCGGGCGCGACGCAGATCCTTGTGGGGGCCGTCCTGCAGGCTCTGGTCCTGCGTGTAGGCGTGAATGGTGGTCATGAGGCCCTTTTCGATCCCGATGGAATCGTTGAGGACCTTGGCCATCGGCGCCAGGCAGTTGGTGGTGCAGGAGGCATTCGAGATGATGTGGTGCTGCTCGGCGTCGTACTTGTCGTCGTTGACGCCCATGACGACGGTGAGGTCCTCGTTCTTCGCCGGAGCGGAGATGATGACCTTCTTGGCGCCGCCCTTGAGGTGCGCGGCGGCCTTGGTGCCGTCGGTGAAGAAGCCGGTGGACTCCACCACGACGTCGGCGCCGACCTCGCCCCACGGGAGGGCGGCGGGGTCGCGCTCGGCGAACGCCTTGACGGTCTTGCCGTTGATCGTGAGTTCGCCCGAGCCGACCTTGACCTCGTAAGGCAGGCGGCCGAGGATGCTGTCGTACTTCAGCAGGTGTGCAATGGTCTCGGTGTCGCCGAGGTCGTTGAAAGCGACCACTTCGATGTCGGCTTCCGAAGCGAGAATCGCCCGGAAGAAGTTGCGACCGATACGGCCGAAGCCGTTTACACCAACGCGGATGGTCACGTGCCCATCTCCTCGCTAAAACAGGAATCGAGTATCTGACTGAGACCAGAGTCGGTCTCGGACGCGATCCATTCAGCCACAGTGCGACGGTGGAACAGATCGCTGTTCGGCCTCGTCGCCGAGCACTCTTCGACCCTACCGCCCCGGTTTTCACCGGTCCGCAGGTGAGTCCCCCCGATGATGTCACACTCGCCACAGCGGTATGACATCGCGGTTAAGAAAGCGCCGTCGTGCGGCTGTGCGCTCGCACTATGCCGCGAGCGCTTCCTCTTCGGCGACAACATCGTCGGGTCCGGGGATTCCGGCCTCGGCGGCGCGCTTGGTGGCCATGTTGATGAGGCGGCGGATGCGCCCGGCGATGGCGTCCTTCGTCAGCGGCGGGTCCGCGAGGGTGCCGAGCTCCTCCAGTGATGCCTGACGGTGCTCCAGGCGCAGCTTCCCCGCGCTGGCCAGGTGTTCTGGCACGTCGTCTCCGAGGATTTCGAGCGCGCGGGTGACCTTCGCGGCGGCGGCGACGGCGGCGCGCGCGGAGCGGCGCAGGTTGGCGTCGTCGAAGTTCGCGAGGCGGTTGGCCGTGGCGCGGACTTCGCGGCGGACGCGGCGCTCCTCCCAGGTGAGGACCGAGCTGTGCGCGCCCAGTCTCGTGAGCAGCTCGCCGATGGCGTCGCCGTCGCGGATGACGACGCGGTCGACGCCGCGCACGTCCCGGGACTTGGCGCTGATGCCCAGGCGGCGGGCCGCGCCGACGAGCGCGAGCGCGGTCTCGGGACCGGGGCAGGTGACCTCGAGCGAGGAGGACCGGCCGGGCTCGGTGAGCGAGCCGCGGGCGAGGAAGGCCCCGCGCCAGGCGGCCTCGGCGCAGCACGGGTAGGCGCCGACGACGTGTGCGGGCAGGCCGCGCACGGGGTAGCCGCGCTGGTCGGTGAGGCCGATCTGGCGCGCGAGCGCCTGGCCGTCGGCCATGACGCGCAGGAGGTAGTGGTTGGTGCGCCGCAGGCCGGCGGCGACGAGCACGTGGATCTCGGAGTCGTAGTTGTAGAGCTCGTTGATCATGCGTTTGGCGCGGCGGGCGACGTTGCCCGCGTCGACCTCGGCCTCGACCACGACGTTGGCGCCGCCGACCAGGTGGAGCCCACCGGCGAACCGGAACAGCGCGCCGAGCTCGGCGCGCTGACAACAGGATTTCGTGACCTCAATCCGGCTGAGTTCGTCCTTGACCTCCGAGGTCATCGCCATTTATGAACCACCATCTTCGACGAGCAGATTTCCCAGTACCGCGGCGAGTGCGTCGACGTCGTGCGTGACGACGTCGGCGGCGAGATCCGCCGCCACCAACTCGGCCTGCAACGATTGTGCCGCACTGTTCAACGATTCGGGATCGTCGAGGGTTCGGGTATGACCCGAGACGACGTAGTGAAACCGAACACCTTGGGCGTAACGCCCCAGCGCGTCCAGATGCCCCGCGAGGGTGAGGCCGTCGGTCTCCTTCTCCTCGGAGAGGTTGAGCACGACGACGCGACGGGCCGAGGCGGCGGCGAGGGCCTCACGCAGCTCCGGGAGGAGCAGGTGCGGGATGACGCTGGTGTACCAGGAGCCGGGGCCGAAGACATGCCAGTCGGCCTCGGCGACGGCTTCGAGGGTCTCGGGGCAGGCCGGGGCATCTGCGGGGATGAGGCGGACCTCGGTGACGGCGCCGTCGGCGACGGCGACGTCGTGCTGGCCGACGATGGTGCGGGCACCCGAGCCTTCGGCCAGGTCGGCCTCGATGTGGAGCGGGTGGCAGGCCATGGGGAGGATGCGGGCGCGGCAGCCGAGGAGCTCGGCGGCCTCGTCGAGCGCGGCGACGGGGTTGTCGTGGCGTTCGAGCAGCGAGGTCAGGACGATGTTGCCGACGGGGTGGCCGGAGAGGAAGTCGTCGCCGTCGAAACGGTGGGAGAACAGCTCGGCCGCGGTGGAGCGTGCGGGATCGGCCGTGGCGACCAGCGCTTTGCGCAGGTCCCCTGGAGGAAGGATCGGTCGGGAATTCCGGATCGTTCCGGAGGATCCGCCGTCATCGGCGACGGTCACCACGGCCGTCAGCTCGACGTCGAGCCTGGTGAGCGCTCGCAGTGAGGCCGAGAGGCCCCTACCGCCGCCGAAAGCGACGACTCTTCTCATTCATTTCCTCGGTCACGGTGATGGGTGTTGGCGGGGAAGCCGGCCGCGTTGAGGCGACGCGCGAGCTCCTCGGAGATGGCCACGCTGCGGTGCTTGCCGCCGGTGCAGCCGATCGCGATCGTCATGTAGCGCTTGCCTTCCCGCTCGAAGCCCTGGGTGGTGCCGAGCAGCAGCTTGGCGTACGCGTCAACGAACTCCTCGGCGCCTTCCTGATACAGGACGTAGTCCGAGACTTCCTTGTCGGTGCCGGTGTACTCGCGCAGGCTCGGAACCCAGTACGGGTTGGGAAGGAATCGTACGTCAGCGACATAGTCCGCATCGCGCGGGATGCCGTACTTGAAGCCGAACGACATACAGGTGAACTGCAGTCCGGGCGAGGAGGGCGCCAGGAAGGCCTCCTCGACACGGGCCCGCAGCTGGTTCTCGTTCAGGTGCGTGGTGTCGAACAGCGTGTCCGCCGACTCGCGGGCGGACGCCAGCAGGCGTCGCTCGGCGGCGATCCCGTCGCCGAGCAGGCCGTCCCCTTGGAGCGGGTGCGCGCGCCGGACCTTCTCGAACCGGCGGATGATCACGTCGTCGTCGGCGTCGACGAACACCAGGTGCGGCTTGAAACCGGCCTTGCGCAGGTCTTCGATGACGCCGACCAGGTCGGTCGTGAAGGCGCGCGAGCGCACGTCGAGCACCATCGCGGTCCGCTGCACCTCGGGCCCGCCGGACGCGGCCAGCTCGGCGGCCTGCGCCACCAGCGACTCGGGCAGGTTGTCCACCACGTAGTAGCCGACGTTCTCGAGCGCACGCGCGACCGTCGACCTGCCTCCGCCGGAGATGCCGGTGACGATGACGAGATCCAGTCCGCTTCGGTCCTGCTCAGAAACCACACTCATAACGCAAGTATCCCCGAGTTCGATCGCGGCGCCTCTATGACACGGCGCCTAGGTTGACACTCGTATGCCTATCACTCGTGTCTCAATCGGCGTTGTCCTCGGGATGACGCAGATGTGTCCGCACGGATTCCGCCAGCTTCGGCCCGATGCCGGGGACCGCCTCCAAGTCTTCGAGACTCGCCTCGCGGAGGCGCTTGACCGAGCCGAACTGCCTGAGCAGGGCCTTGCGCTTGGACTCGCCCAGTCCCGGGACGCCGTCGAGCGCCGAGAGTCTCATTCTCTTACGTCTGCGGTTGCGGTGCAGCGAGATGGCGAAGCGGTGAGCTTCGTCGCGCACGCGCTGCATGAGGTAGAGCGCCTCGGAGGTCCGCGAGAGGATCACCGGATAGTCCTCGCCGGGCAGCCAGATCTCCTCCAGGCGCTTGGCGAGGCCGGCGAGGTTGATGGTGTCGACGCCCATCTCGGCGAAGACCTGCTCGGCGGCGGCGACCTGCGGCTGGCCGCCGTCGACGACGAGCAGCTGCGGCGGGTAGTGGAAGCCGCTGCGGGGCTCGGCCTCTTCCTCATCGAGCGGCGAGCCGGTGGGCTGCTCCTCGAGTCTGGACAGGCGGCGTCGCAGCGTCTCCTGGAGCGAGGAGAGATCGTCCTTCTTCTCCCCCTTGATGACGAAGCGCCGGTACTCGCTCTTGCGCGGCAAGCCGTCCTCGAAGACGACCATCGAGGCGACGACGTCGTCCCCTTGGGACTGCGAGACGTCGTAGCACTCGATGCGGAGCGGCGCCTCGGGGAGGTCGAGGGCGTCGGCGAGCTCTTCGAGGGCCTTGGACCGGGCGGTGAGGTCGCCGGCGCGCTTGAGCTTGTGGCGCTGGAGGGACTCGTTCGCGTTCTTCTCGACAGTCTCGGCCAGCGCGCGCTTGTCGCCGCGCCGGGGCACGCGCAGATCGACCTTCGAGCCGCGACGCTCGCTCAACCACTCGCCGATCGCCTCGGTGTCGCCGGGCAGTGCCGGGACGAGGACCTCGCGCGGGATCACCTCACCCTGCTCGCCGTAGAACTGCATGCAGAAGCGCTCGACGATGCCGGCCAGATCTACCGGCTCGGGCTTCTCGATGACCCAGCCGCGCTGGCCGCGGATGCGGCCGCCGCGGACGTGGAAGACCTGGACGGCCGCCTGGAGTTCGTCGTCGGCGACGGCCATGACGTCGCAGTCGACGTCTTCGGCGAGGACGACGACCTGCTGTTCGAGGACTTTGTCGAGGGCGCCCAGGTCGTCGCGCAGGCGGGCGGCCCGCTCGAATTCGAGGGCTTCGGAGGCCTCCTGCATCTCGGCGATGAGGCGTTTGCGGACCGAGGAGGTGTCGCCGGACATGAAAGAGCAGAAGGCGTTGACGAGTTCGCGGTACTCCTCGGCGGAGATGCGGCCGACGCACGGGGCCGAGCACTTGCCGATGTCGGCCAGGAGGTTCGGGCGATCGATCCGGTTGCAGCGCTTGAATTCCGTATCGGAGCAGGTGCGGATCGGGAAGACCCGCGTGAGCAGGTCGAGGGTCTGGCGGATGGCCCAGGCGCTGCCGAAGGGGCCGAAGTAGCGGACGCCTTTGCGACGGTTGCCGCGCATGACCTGGGCGCGGGGGAACTCGTCGCCGACGGTGACGGCGAGCCAGGGGTAGGACTTGTCGTCCTTGAACATGACGTTGAAGCGCGGGTCGTATTCCTTGATCCAGGTCCACTCGAGCTGGAGGGCCTCGACCTCGGTGCCGACGACGGTCCACTCGACGCTGCGCGCGGTGTTCACCATCCGTCGCGTGCGCTCGTGGAGGCGGATCTCGTCGGCGAAGTAGGAGTTCAGGCGGTTGCGGAGGTTCTTGGCCTTGCCGACGTAGATGACCCGCCGGTCGCGGTCCCGGAAGCGGTAGACGCCGGGCTGGGTCGGGATGGTGCCCGGCGCTGGACGGTAATCAACGCTCACGCCCACAAGGCTATATCGCGGGTGGGACACCGGTTCGAGATGCAGAGCAACCGGAGCCGGGCCGGGAGACGGCCCGGCCCGGCCTCGGGTTCAGCGGGCCCTGGCGAGGACCATGAGCTCGGCGAGCAGCTCGTCGACCTCGATGCGGTTCAGGCCCCTCGCCGTGAACCACGAGCCGAGGTTCTCGACGTCGCGCTCCAGGAACTCGAACCCTTTCGGATTCGCGTAGATGTCGACGATCTGCGGAAGGTCGAGCACGATCAGGCGCCCCTCGTGCACGACGGTGTTGTACGACGAGAGGTCGCCGTGCGCGAAGCCCAGCTCGACCATGAGCCGCAGGTTCTCGCAGGCCTGGTCCCACAGGTCCTCGAGCTCGGCCTCGTCCGGCTTGATCTCGGCCAGCCGCGGCGCGGCGACGCGCCCGGTGCCGATGAACTCCATGATCACCTCGGTCCCGAGGATCTGCACGGGGTACGGCACGGACACACCGGCCTCGTAGAGGCGCTTGAGCGCCTCGAACTCCGCGGAAGCCCAGCGGCCCGCCGCCTGTTCGAGGCCGAACTTGGTGCGCTTCTCCATGGCCCGGCGGTCGCGCGAACGCTTGGCCGAACGCCCGGCGGTGTAGTCCCCGGCGCGGTTGAACTGGGTGTGCTCGGCCGAGCGGTAGCGCTTGGAGGCCATCAGCTCGGCCCGGTCGGCGCCCGGTACGGCGCGTTCGATGAGGAAGACGTCGGCCTCTTTGCCGGTCTTCAGGACGCCGAGCTCGTAGTCGACGGCGCCCAGATCGGTGATGACCCACTCCGGCCAGGGCTTGGGGCCGCGCTGGAGCGGCTCGGACTGGTCCCAGATCGACCAGCGGTCGCCGGTCGGCGGGCCGTCGTCGACCGGGCCGTCATCGAAGTCCTCGGAGCGCATGGCCTCGAAGCGGGCCTGCTCCTCGGGGGAGAAGATCTCGTCCTCGTCGAGCGTGCGGCGTCGACGGGTGGATTCGTACGTGGAAATGTTGTTGGACTTACGTGCCACTACGGCTAACTCCTGTGTCAGGAATCCGACGGCACGCGACAACTGGTCAGAGCGAGCCGACGGGAGGTGAACTGGTAATCGAGGCAAGGCGAGCAACAACGACAGCCATCAGTACACACCTCCAAACGCTCTGGGGCCCTGGGCTTTGCGAAGCTCCCGGGCGACTGGAGCGACACTATCGAATCGGGAGCGGGCGCGCAACCGCTTTTTCAGTGCCCCGCCGAGTCGTAGGCTCGCAGGCCGCTTCGGAAGACCCAGATCGCGAAAGCGACGGCCGCCGCCGCGGCCAGCGGCGGTGCGATCAGCCACCACGGGTCGATGCGGCCGGTGAGGATCTGGACCGGGATGAAGCTGGCCATCGCCAGCGGCAGGCCGAAGGTCAGCAGCATCCGCACGGCGACGGGGAACATCGTGAGCGGGAAGCGCATGATCTCGCTCTGCAGGTCGATCATCAGGAACGCGAGGACCGGCTGGTTGCCCTTGAGCCAGAAGTTGGTGGCGTTCGCCGCGGTCAGCAGGGCGATCTCGATGACCAGCGCGGTCAGCAGCAGGCCGATCGCGAGAGGGATGAGCGCGGGGCTCACACCGGCGCCGATCCAGCCGTAGGCGAGCATCGCCAGGCCGAGGCCGACCTCGCCGAACGCCTGCATGCCGACGTGGGCGGAGCCGAGCTGGAGAGCGACCGGCGCGGGCCTGATGATCATGTAGTCCATGCCGCCGTGGACGACCTGCCTGCCGAGGCCCCACATGCCGTCCCACACGATCGCGTTCGACGCCGCCGCGACGGACAGGAACCCGGCCAGGATGAGCATCTCGTGGTAGCCCCAGCCGCCGATCGCGTTGACGTTGGCGAAGAGGATGGTCAGGAAGCCGAATTGGATGATCTGCCAGACGGTGCCGGTGACGGCCATGACCCAGAAGTCCGCCGGGTACTCCAGCATGGAGCGGTAGTGCGCACCGAGCGACCGGCCGTAAACGGCGAAGGCGTGCCGCATGCTCAACCTCCATGGATCGTGACCTTCGTGATGGCGCCTCGCCAGATCAGGCGTGCCCCGATCCACAGGGCGGCGACCCAGACCGCTTCGACGGCGATGAGCCCGAGCGCCCCGAGCGCATCGACGCGGCCGAGATAGATGTACGCCGGAGTCGTGGTGATGTGGACGGCCGGCAGGCACCAGGCGAGCGCCTGGAGCCAGCCGGGCATGAGCGCCAGGGGCACCATCAGGCCCGAGAAGAAGGCGATGAAGCCGTCCTTGGCCCATTGGATGCCGAGGTAGCGGCGGGTCCAGAAGCACAACAGGACCGACAGGTAACCGAGCTCGAACGCCAGCGGGAAGATCAGCAGGATGCTGAGGACCGTCAGTGCCGCGGCGAGCGGCGAGACCGGCGGCTGGGGGTCGAACAGAAGCCACGCCGCCACCCCGCCCAGGATCGCCGACGGCACCACCGAGGCCATGCCGCCGGTGTACTCGGCGGCGCGGGCGCGCTGGAAGTCGATCGGTTTGGTCAGGTCGATCGCCACGAGGCCGTCGAGGATGCGATTGGCCATCACCCAGTCGGCGCCGCCCCACGCGAGCGTGGAGGTGACGAAGCCGATGATGAGGTAGGCGCGCATGGCCTCCCAGTCGTAGCCGCCCATGGTGCCGGCACCGATGATGTTCTCCCACACCACGAGTCCGATCAGGAGCTGCCAGCCGCCGGCGACGATCGAGAACAGCCAGGTGGTCTTGTAGGCGAGGCGGCGCTTGAGCGAGATGAGCGCGAGCGCACGGTCTGCGGCGAAGCGGTGCCCGCGAACGGGAGTGAGCGCCTCGGTCATGTCAGTGCCCCGCGGAGTCGTAGGAGCGCAGGCCCGCGCGGAAGACAGCCAGCGCGATCGCCACCATCGCCACCGCGGCCACGACTGGGCCGGCGAGCCACACCGCCGGGAGGCGGCCGGTGAGGATCTGGACCGGCACGAAGCTGGCGAAGGCGAACGGCAGCACGAAGGTCGCCGCGAAGCGCACCAGCGTCGGGTAGATCGCCAACGGGAACCGCATCACGTCGTTCTGGAGGTCGACGGCGATGAAGGCGAAGACCGGGAAGCGTCCCTTGACCCAGAACCCCAGGGCGCACATGGTGGTCAGCAGGGCGCACTGGATCACGCAGGCGCAGGCGAGCAGCAGCAGGGCCAGCGGCACCAGCTCCAGGCCGAGCCCGGCCCCGGCCCAGCCGATCACCAGCATCATCGAGCTCAAGGTCACCTCCCCGAAGGACTGCATACCGATGTGGGCCGAGGCGACCTGCACCATCACGGGTGCGGGCCGGACGATCCGGTAATCCAAATCGCCGTCGACGATCATCGACGGCGTGCTCCAGATCCCGTCCCAGAGCAGCGCCGTCGAGGTTCCCGACAGGCCCAGGAAGCCCGCCAGGATCAGCATCTCGTGGTAGCCCCAGCCCGCGACGGTGGTGATGTTGGCGAACAGCACGGAGATGAAGGCGAACTGGAGCAGCTGCCACAGGCTTCCCGAGCCGGCCATGATCCAGAAGTCCGCCGGGTACTCCATGGTCGACCTGATGTGCGCGGCGAGGCTTCGGCCGTAGACGGCGGCGGTGTGTCGCATCTATCCTCCGTGGACCGTGACCCGCTTGACCGCGTATCGCCACAGCAGGCGCGCCGCGACCCACAGCCCGACCACCCACGCCGCTTCGGCCGCGATGAGCCCGAGCGCAGCGGGCGTGTCGACCCGGCCGAGGTAGATCTCGGTGGGCGTGGTCGTGTAGTGCGGAAACGGCGTGGCCCAGGCGACGGCCTGGAGCCAGCCGGGCATGAACGCGAGCGGAATCATCATGCCGGCGAAGAAACTCATCAGGGCCTCGCGCGCCCACATGATGCCCAGGTAGCGCTTGGTCCAGAAGCAGACCATGATCGTCAGGAACACGACCTCGAACACCAGGGGGAAGATCAGCACGACGCTGCCCGCCGTCAGGATCCCGGCGACCGGTGAGACCGGCCCGGGCGGCCGGAACAGGAGCCAGGCGCCGACGAAGCCGACCAGCGCGGTCGGCAGCGTGGCGACCATCGATCCGATGAACTCGGCGGCACGGGCGCGCTGGAAGTCGACCGGCTTGGTCAGGTCGATCGCGATCAGGCCGTCGAGGATCCGGTCGGCGATGTACCAGTCCGCCGCGCCGAACGCCATGGTGGCGGTGATGAAGCTGATGATCTGGTAGGCGCGCATGGCGTCCCAGTCGTAGCCGGCGAGGGAGCCGCCGGCGAGGAGGTTGTGCCACAGCGCCATCAGGACGAGCAGTCCGCCACCGCCGAGGATCAGGCCGATGAAGAAGGAGCCCTTGTAGGCCAGCCGCCGCTTGATCGCCAGTATCGCGAGGGCGCGGTCCACGGCCAAGGCGTGAGTGGTCACTTGGTCAGTTCTCCCGCGTACAGCTTGCGGATGACGTCCTCGATGCTCGGCTCCGACAGCGACAGGTCCCTGGGCGAGAGCTGCGCGGTGAGGTCGCCGAGGACGCCGGCGGTGGTGAACCGGCCCGTCTCGTACGTCACCGTGACCTCGCTGGGCGCCTGGCCGGCGCTCCACTCGTAGTCGGGGAACTTCTCGGCCAGCGCCGGGACGTCGGCCGGTCCTTCGAGGATGAGGTTGACGGCCTTGGTGGTGATGTAGTGGGCCTTGAGCCGCTCGATGGGGCCGTCGTAGGCGATCGTGCCCTCGTCGATGACGACGATGCGCTCGCAGACCTCCTCGATGTCCGCCAGGTCGTGGCTGGTCAGCAGCAGCGTGGTGCCGTCGTCGACGATCTGGCGCAGGAAGGCGCGCAGGCGGTCCTTGACGGAGATGTCGAGGCCGATGGTGGGCTCGTCCAGGTAGACCATCTTGGGCTGGTGGATGAGTGCGCAGGCCAGATCGGCGCGCATGCGCTGGCCGAGCGAGAGGGTGCGCGCGAGCGCGGGCATGTACTCGCCGAGACCGAGGAGCTCGTCGAACTTGGCGATGCGGGCCTTGTAGTCGGCGTCGGAGACCCCGTACATGTGCTTGAGGAGCTTGAGGCTCTCTTCGACAGGCAGGTCCCACCACAGTTGCGTGCGCTGTCCGAACAGGACGCCGATGTCGTGGGCGTTGGGGATGCGCTCGACGTGGGGGTCGCGGCCCATCACCCGGACGGTGCCGTCGGAGGGCTTGAGGATGCCCGTCAGGAGCTTGACCGTGGTCGATTTCCCCGCGCCGTTGGGTCCGACGTACGCCACCGACTCCCCTGCCTCGATCTCGAGGTCGATCGCGTCGACGGCGGTGAAGTTCTTGTACTTGCGCTGGACCAGGTGCTTGACGGCACCCTTGAGTCCGGAGTCCTTGTCGGGGCGCCGGAAACGTTTGCTCAGGGAGCTCGTCTGGAGGATGGCCATCCACTGACGATAAGGGCGCGCTCCGACATGGAGCCACTGGTTTTCTCACCGCTCAGGAGGCGACCTCGGACCCCTCGCGTTCCGCGTCCCCGCGTTGCGCGGGGATCGCGAAGCTGCGCCGTCGCAGCCGGATCCAGGCCTTGCGCGCCAGTTCGGGCGGGTTGATCCGCTCGAGCGGCAGGAAGCAGGCCATCGCGACCATGTGCGGCAGGAAGCTGATCTTCACGGCGAGGAAGACCACGAGGTGGAAGCTGTAGAAGAACGCGACGATGCCGTAGCGCAGCCGTTTGGCGGCGACGAACAGGACGACCGGGCTGAGCAGTTCGAAGCCGACGATGCCCCACTGGGAGAGCCGCAGGATCCACGGATAGTCGAGCAGCCACGTGCTGAACTCGGTGCCGCGACGGATGACCGCCCAGGTCATGGTCGCGGAGTTCACCCATTCGAAGCCGCCGTAGCGGAACTTGGCCCAGGCGGCGAAGAAGTAGGTGCAGACGACGCCGATCTGGACGAGGTTGAAGCCCCAGCCGACGTGTTCGGACAGGGTCCGGCGCTCGCCCCATTTCGCCTTGGGCATGGTGGGCAGAAGGAACAGCAGCAGCAGGAACGCGAACTTGCCGTGGTCGACCTTCCCGTAGGACATCGCGATGATCATCCACTCGAAGTAGGCGAATGCGACGATCCAGCCGAACAGGCGCGGGGCCTTGTTGAGCATCATCGGGACGGTGGCGGCGAGCAGCACGACGAGGGTGCCGACGACGATCCAGTAGTTGGGGACCGGAATCGGAAGGATCCTGCCGATGAAGAGCGGCTGGTAGAGCTCCCCGGGGACGTGGCGGTGGCCGATGATCCACGGCATGTACCACCACCAGTCCACCATGATGAACGCGCCGGCGAGGAAGCGCATGGCGGTGACCCGGCCGAGCGCGACGGGCTTGAAGAACCAGTCGGTGGACTTCTGGGCGAGGGCGTTCACAGGGCGGCCCCTTCGCGGGTCCAGGAGACTTCGACGGTCTCCTCGACTTCGCCGGTCTGGTGGCCGTCCTCCAGCTCGTAGCGGCGGATGATGATCTCCACGGTGACGATCTCGGGTTTGTCGGGGTTCGTGCTCTCGTAGGCCTCGGCGACATACTGGAGCAGGCTCGGGTCTTCCCGGAAGCGGCTCATCTGGCCTTCGAGCTCGGCGCGCCGGAAGCCGGTGGAGGCCTCGGAGAGGAGGAACCGCTCGCCCGCTTCGTTGACGCCCTCGACCCGCGTGGACTTCGCCCAGCCGTCCAGATCATGGGAGAAGGAGTACATCTTGAACGGCGCGAAGGGGAAGTAGTCGTCGGCGCCCCAGAAGGTGGTCGCGACGACCAGCGCGGTCACGACGAGGGTGATGGTGATGCGCACGGCGCGGCCGGCCGACGAGATCTGAGAATCCTGAGTATGGTCCACGGACACCGGACGAGTATGCCACGGCCGGGCAAGTCAGTGCCGTTGTGGTCGCCGGGCGCGATGCCGACACAGGCTCAGACGGGCTGCGTGGGGAGTCCGGCAATGGAAGGTGGGGTGCTGGCGGGAACGGTGTGGGCGGATGGTTGGGCTGCCCCAAAGGCGTCAGCGACGGAGCGGTGGGTTGTCTGATGCGGTTGGGTTTGCGGGCTGTCGGGAGGGCGTGTGGCGCTGGCCGGAGTGGCGCGCCTTTTCCCCGGATTGTATTGCGGGGCAAGGTGCTTGGTGACTGGCGAGCGGGAAACGTGAGTGTTTTCCCACCCTAATGGGTAATGACAAAGACCCTGTGACCTGGGAGAATAGAGGTATAGCACGAACCGGCGGAAACAGCAGGTTCGTATGAGACCTCAATGAGCGAGGGAGGTGTGAGATGGCCAAGTCGAGCATGAAGCCCAGCAGGACTGAGCGGAGCGAGCGCGCCAAGGTCATCCACACTGATCTCGATGAGGCCGCTTCCCTGATCAACTCCGCTCACGCGCAGGTGCTCGCCCGGGTGATCGAGGCGAAAGCGTGGAATATCCACCGCGACTGCGACGGCTTCTCGGCGCTGCGGGAGTGGCTGGTCGCCACCTTCGACTTCCACCTGCGCACGGCTGCTGATCTGGCGGCGATCGCCCGCACGGCAGGGAAGTTCACCGTCCTGGCCGACACGGCGACGTCGGCTGCGGCCCGGATCGACCGGGTCGCGGCAGCCGTGCGCCGACTGGACGCGACCAAGGCCCTGCGCGTCTACGCCCGCACTCCCTACAAGGAACCGGTGCCCTCCCCGTTCGACGCCGAGACGCTGTGTGCGACCCCGGAGCACTTGATTGCCGAGTACTGCATCCACGCCACCGTCAAAGACGTGCACGCCCAACTCGACGAACTTCAAGCCGCGCTCGACTCGGGTGAGGAGCTGTTGGACGGGCTCGGGCAGCAGTCGTTGCAACGGCTGGATCTGGTGGAGACCGAGAACGGCATGTTCGTCCTCTCCGGGCTGCTCTCTTCGGATACCGGGAAGCTGTTCGCCAAGCTCCTAACCACCGCCGTGCCCCCGCCCCGGCAGGACGAAGTCGACCAGGACGGGTGCCTGCCGCCGGCGGCGAACCGGCGTGCCGAGGCGTTCCACCAGGTGCTCGCGGCCCACGGGGCCGACCCGAACGCGGCGAAGCGGCACGGGCACACCGCCATCCTGCACCTGTCGGTCGACATCGAGACCCTCGCCGGGGAAGACACCGGACGAGTCCCGACCCTCGAAGGCGACCCCATCTCTCTGGGTAAGGCCCGCCTGCTCGCCTGCGAAGGCCTCGTGATCCCCAACGTGTTCAACTACCGCACCGGCGAAGCGATCGAACTCGGCCGCGCACTCCGGCTCCCCAACAGCGCACTGCGCAGGAAGTTGGAGTTGGAGCAGCCCGGCGGGTGCGCCTGGAACGGCTGCCTCGCACCGGTGCAGTGGACCGAAGCCCACCACATCCGCCACTGGGCGAATGGTGGACCCACCGTCGCGGAGAACCTGATCCTGCTGTGCCGGTTCCACCACGGACGCATCCACACCCCCGGCTGGACCATCACCAAAACCGGACCCGGTAAGGCGTTGATCGTCCACCACGACGGGCACGAGGACACCGACCCCGACCTCAAGTGCGGGTGCGCCGACTGGCGCATCGACGCGGACTTGGATGCCGACTTCGCCGAGGACATCGCGAACGCCTTCCCGACCGGCCTGTATCCCGAGGAATGGTCGGAGACACTGAAACCCGACCTCGAAGCGGCTGCTGAACAGGCCGACCTCGAAGACGCGCTGGCTGCCGCGAAAGCCGCCCGCGCTAAAGCACGAGCCCGCTTCACCACTCCCGCGCCCCGACTCGAGACCGAACCCGGGAAGACGACCGGGACCAGGACCGAGGGCGAACCCGAGACTTCCACACCACCGACCGAGCCGAAGCGGACTCGCGAACCGGTCGGAGTCGCCAGTGCCGCACCGGCACCCGACTACGGACCGCCACCCTTTTTAGGTCGCCCGTCGCGGGATGCCGTGGCGGGGAGGAAGCCTGATAAGTGGCCAGCTCGAAACCGGAGACGGATTCGAGCCCCTTCGCATGCCCGCAGCCCGAACCGCCAACCGCCACCGCATACTTGCAGCCCAGCCCAGCCCAGCCCGGCCCGGCCCGGCCCCGACGCCACTCCGCACCACCGGCGACCTCCGCGCCGACAGACCAACCCCAGCCCACCTGTCACTTGCTTTTGTCGCTGATCCAGCGCAGCCGCGCCATCCACACGCTGAGGTCGCCAACGACCCCGCCGCCATTTCAGGCTTCAACAGGCCACCTGGCGGACCACACCGGTGCCGCCATGCCAGCCACTGACCCCGACCGCACTGCCACCTCACCATCGCTGACTGCTTGAAGCCGGGCCGATGACCACCCGGAGCCGAAAAGGCCAGTCGCCCCGCCACCTACCTCGTCATCGGTACCTCAGCTCAACTGGGCACTGGTTTCTGTTTCTCGGAGACGCCAGAATTCGACGCCGAGTACGACGCGGTCCTGGAAGCCTTCGCAGACACCACGTTCGGTGTGCGTTCTCCGGGCCGATTCGGCGATTCCGCCGAGCGCGGCGGGTCTTCCGAACTCTTCCGAACGGATGCCGCGTTCTTCCGAACCAATGCCGCGTCTTCCGAACGGATGCCGCGCTATTCGTCTCCTGCGGCGAGGCGATCGCGCTCGGCTTGGGGCAGCGAGCAGGCCGCGGTGCCGCCGGGCATGCGGTGGCGGTTGCGGGCGATGAGTCGGTAGACGGGCCAGGCGAGCCAGGAGACGGGCGCCAGCGAGGCGATCCAGCCGAGCGGTTTCCAATACCACTGGGCGCGGCGCAGCAGCACGGCGATGGCGTCGGGTCCGGCCTTGACGAATCCGGGCTCGATCCACTGGACGGCGTCCTCCGCGGACTGCTGGTCGATGCCGAGCGCCTCAAGGTCCGCCCACTGCCAGGGCTTGACCTCGGCATCGGTGCGGACGTGCTTGTCGAGGAAGTTCGCGCAGGCGGTGCAGAACGCGCAGTCGCCGTCGTAGATGAAGACCGGTTTCGTCATCGGTGCCTCGCCGCCGTGTAGAGTGCCTCGCGCATCGCCGCCACCGGGGCCTCGTCGAGACCGGTGAACTGGGTCCATTGGCGGACCGCCTGGGCCAACAGTAGCCCGAGTCCGTCGAGGACCTTCGCGCCTTCGGACTCAGCCTGGGCGGCGAGTGGGGTGGGCCACGGGTCGTAGAGGACGTCGAAGAGGACGGTGCCCGGCCGCCAGTCGACGCGCATGCCGTCGGTGACGCCCTTGGGAACGGTGGAGACGACGAGGTCGCTGCGACCGGCGATGACGGCCTCGTCCCAGCTGGCCGAGCGCAGATCGAGGCCGAGGCGCTCGGCGACGGGCTCGAGTTCGGCCACGGCCTCGCGGCGGCGCGCGAAAACGGTCACGGACTCGGCCCCGAGCCCGGCGGCGGCCCCGAGGGCGCCGCGTGCGGTGCCTCCGGCGCCGAGCACGGCCACGGTGTTCGCGGCGGTCATGCCGATCTCGGCGAGCGCGTCGACCATGCCTGGCGCGTCGGTGTTGTCGGCCAGTCGCCGCCCGCCGCGCAGGACGAGCGTGTTGGCCGCGCCGATGGCCTCGGCGACCGGTGTGACCTCGTCGGCGACGGCGAGTGCGATCTCCTTGAGCGGCATGGTGAGCGAGAGCCCGGCCCAGGTCTCGTCAAGCTGGTCGACGAAGGAGGCGAGGCCGGCCTCGTCGCACTCGTGCCTGCTGTAAGCCCAGTCGGTGAGCCCGGCGGCGGCGAAGCCGGCGTTGTGGATCGCCGGGGACAGCGAGTGCTCGATCGGCTTGCCGAGTACGGCTGCCTGTCTCATTGGATTCCGTTCTCCTCGGCGACCAGGATGTTCTCCTGGTGCTCGCTGTACGTCTCAGCGAAGAGCGCGAGCAGTTCGCCGTCCTCTTCGTAGGCGGTGACGAAGAACAGCCAGTCCCCCGGTTCGGGGTCGACGGCGCCTTCGAGGGCGGCCACGCCGGGGTTGGAGATCGCGCTGGGCAGGTAGCCGGCGTTCTCGGGGGCGCTGGGGGCCCATGGGTTGGCGGGGTCGCGCATGACCTCGAACCAGTTGATGTTCTCGCCGGAGGTGATGGGCTCCTCGCCGTTGACCTGGCGCCCGTAGTTCCAGATCGCTTCGCTCTCGAAGCAGTTGCAGTTGGTCTGCTCGTGCTCGATCCAGTTGAGGTAGAGCTTGTTGTACATCGTCTGGGCGATCTTGGCGTCGTCTTTGGGGCTGCCGGACTCGGTCTGGACGATCGAGGCGACCTGGAGGGCCATCCACGGGTGGACCGTGAACTCGCCGTTGGTGGGCGGCTGGAAGTCCTGGGTCGTGACGGCGCTCGGGTCGAAGTCCGGATCGGGGTCCTGGATCTGCGCGACCTTGTCGAGGAAGCCGATCTCCTCGATGGTCGCGTTGAACTTGGCGACCATGGCCGAGAGCATCGCCTCGGCGGTCATCTCTTCGTCGAACTCATAGGTGGCGGGGAACAGGAAGCCCTCGATGGACTTGACCTGCCGCTCGCTGAAGCCTTCGAACCACAGGGGCTTGACGCCCAGGGCCTCGGGGTCCTCGGCGGCGGCCTCGAACTCCTCGACGGGTACGCCGGTGTGCTCGGAGAGCTTCGCGTAGATCTCCATCGAGGTGTCGCCCTCGGGGATGGTCACGGCGTTCATCATCCGGTTGGCCGGGTCGGTCAGGAATTCAAGCGCGGCCTCGCCCGACATCTCCTGCTGCATCTGGTACGTGCCGGGCTGGATGTTGACGCCGGCGTCGCCGTTGTCCTCGGAGGCGTTGACGAAGGCCTTGGCGGAGGCGACGACGCCCTCCTCGTGCAGGTGGGTCGCAATGTCGGAGACGAACCAGCCCTGCTCGATGACGATGGTCACCTCGGTGCCGTTGCCGGTGCCTTCGTAGTCGTCGACCAGGAAGAACTCCTTGACCACGTTGTCGTAGGCCCACCAGCCGCCCACACCGAGGATGCCGAAGAGGACCACGACGAGGGTCATGGCGATGAGGGAGGTGCCGGACTCACGTCGCCGGTGCCGCCGCGGTTCGTCCGCGTGTTCCGACTGCGAGCCAAGATCGCCGAGCATTATGCGTCAAGTCCTCCGAAGCTGATCCAACCAGTGCTGGAGGATCTCCACCGCGGCGGCTTGGTCGACGACGGAGCGCTTCCGCTTGCCGCGGACGCCCCCCTCAATGAGTCTGCGAGTGGCGACGGCCGTGGTGAGCCGCTCGTCGGTCAGGGTTACCGGCACGGGAGAGACTCGGTCGGAAAGCCGTTCCACCCAGGTGCGGGTGTGTTCGGCGGCCAACCCCTCCTCACCCGAAAGGGTAACGGGTAGGCCGACGACAATCTCAACCACGTCGTATTCGGCGACGATTTCCCCGATTTCGCGAATATCGTTCGGAATCTCCTCGCCGGTGGTTCGCATGTCGCGACGCACGGTCGCGACCGGCGTGGCGAGGATGCCGTCCGGATCGCTCACGGCCAGACCGATGCGGGCCTTGCCGAGATCGATGCCGAGACGACGGCC
>NZ_BAAHCB010000024.1:0-53344 GCF_054776215.1 Glycomyces tarimensis | reverse complement strand
CCGGGGCCGGAGTCGTCGATGGTCACGTGGTCCTACTCGGCGAGCGCGCGAACGATGTCGTCGAGCAGCTGGTCGGCCTGCGCGGCGGGGACGCCGCCGCCTTGGGCGATGTCGTCGTTGCCGCCGCCGCGGCCCGACAGGGCCGACTTGACGAGCTCGGCCGCGCTGACGTGCTGGGCCTTCGCCGCGGCGTTGACGCCGACGACGACGCTGGCCTTGCCGCCGGCGGTGGCGACGACCGCCGCGACGCCGGGCTCGGCCTCGGGCAGGTGGGAGCGGATCTGCATCGCCAGCCGGCGCACGTCCCCGCCCTTGGTGCCGTCGGGAGCCTTGACGCTCGCGACCTTCACCGCCCCGACCTGCTTCGCCTCGTTCGCGTAATCGGCGGCCTTGGAGAGCACGATCTGGCTGCGCAGCTGCGCGAGCTCCTTCTCGGCGTCCTTGAGCTGCGCGATCGTCGCCTCGACGCGGTCCTTGACCTGCTCGGAGGGCACCTTGTAGAGCCCGGCGAGCTGGTTGACGAGCGCGTGCTCCCTGGCGAGGAACTGGAACGCGTCGATGCCGACGAGCGCCTCGACCCGGCGCACCCCGGAGCCGATGGAGGACTCGGAGAGGAACTTGACGACGCCGAGCTGGCCCGAGCGGTTCGCGTGCGTCCCGCCGCACAGCTCGCGAGCGTAGTCGCCCACCTCGACGACCCGGACCTCGTCGCCGTACTTCTCGCCGAACAGCGCCATCGCGCCCAGCGCCCTGGCCTCGGCCATGGACGTGGTGAACGCCTTGACCTGGAGGTCGTGCTCCAAGATCTCATTGACCTGCTGCTCGGCGTCGGTGAGCACCGACCCCGGCACCTGGCCGGGCGTGTTGAAGTCGAAACGCAGTCGCCCGGGCGCGTTGAGCGAGCCCGCCTGGGTCGCCGACTCCCCCAGGAAGTTCCGCATCGCGGTGTGCACCAGGTGCGTCGCGGTGTGGGCGCGGCTGATCGCCCCACGCCGGCGCCGGTCGATCGCCGCGTAGGCGTTGTCGCCCTCGACGATGCCGCCGCGCACGACCTTGGCCTTGTGCACGATGAGCCCGGAGACCGGCGACTGGACGTCGTAGACCTCTACTTCGCCAGAGCCGACGGTGATGCGGCCGGTGTCGGCCTGCTGGCCGCCGCCCTCGGCGTAGAACGGGGTCGCCTTGAGGACGATCTCGACCTCGTCGCCGACCTCGGCGTCGCGGACCCGGCCGCCGGCTCCGACGATCGCGAGCACATCGGTCTCGCGGCTGTCCTCGGTGTAGCCGGTGAACTGGGACGCGCCGCCAGAGTCGCGGATCTCGTGGTAGACCGACAGGTCGACGTGGCCGGTCTTGCGGGCCTCGGCGTCGGCCTTCGCGCGGCGCCGCTGCTCGCTCATGAGGCGGCGGAAGCCCTCCTCGTCGACCGCCAGGCCCTGCTCCTCGGCCATCTCGAGCGTGAGGTCGATCGGGAAGCCGTACGTGTCGTGCAGCTCGAACGCCTTCGTCCCCTCGAGGGACCCGCCGCCGGACCGCTTGGTCTCGGTGACCGCCATGTCGAGGATCTCGGTGCCGCGCTTGAGCGTCGACAAGAACGCCTCCTCCTCGTTGTACGCGTAGGAGGCGATGCGCTCGAAGTCCTCGGCGAGCTCGGGGTAGGACGGCGACATCCGGTCGCGGGCGACCGGCAGCAGCTCGGGCAGCGCGGGCTTGTCGTAGCCGAGCAGGCGGATCGCGCGGATCGCGCGGCGCATGATCCGGCGCAGGACGTAGCCGCGGCCCTCGTTGGAGGGCACGACGCCGTCGCCGATGAGCATGAGGCTGGACCGGACGTGGTCGGCGACGATCCGGAAGCGGACGTCGTCGGGATGCGACTCGGAGGCCAGGTGCGAGGTCGAGACGCCGTAGCGCTTGCCGGTCAGCTCCGCGGTCTTGTCGATCAGCGGACGGACCTGGTCGGTCTCGTACATGTTGTCGACGCCCTGGAGGATGGAGGCCATGCGCTCCATGCCCATGCCGGTGTCGATGTTCTTCTTCGGCAGGTCGCCGAGGATCTCGTAGTTCTCCTTCGCCGGGCCCGCGCCCCGCGCCTGCTGCATGAACACGAGGTTCCAGAATTCGATGAACCGGTCCTCGTCGACCTCGGGTCCGCCTTCGGGCCCGTAGTCCGGGCCGCGGTCGTAGTACAGCTCCGAGCAGGGGCCGCAGGGGCCGGGAATGCCCATCGACCACATGTTGTCGGCCTGGCCGCGACGCACGATGCGGTCGAGCGGAAGACCGATCTGCTTGTGCCAGATGTCGATCGACTCGTCGTCGTCGAGATAGACCGTCGCCCAGATGCGGTCGCCGTCGAGGCCGAAGCCGCCGGACTCGACCGAACCGGTCGTCAGGTCCCAGGCGTAGCGGATCGCCTGCTCCTTGAAGTAGTCCCCGAAGGAGAAGTTGCCGTTCATTTGAAAGAACGTGCCGTGGCGTGAGGTCTTGCCGACCTCTTCGATGTCGGGCGTGCGCAGGCACTTCTGGATCGAGGTCGCGGTGTGCCACGGCGGCGCGGCCTGGCCGAGGAAGTACGGCACGAACTGGACCATGCCCGCGTTGATGAACAGCAGGTTGGGGTCGTCGATGGCAGGCAGGGGTGCGCTGGGAACCACCGTATGGCCGTTGGACTCGAAGAACTTCAGAAACCGGCGACGGATTTCAGCGGTCTCCATGGGGCACCTCCTTCAGTGCTGCTACCGGCCGTGCTCGGCCTCGGCGTCGTCTTCCTCTTCAGCGAGCAGCGGCGTGATGTCCTCGCCGCGCTCCATGGCATCGAACAGTTCGCTCTCCTTGGCCCGCTTCGCCTCCGAGACGTCGGACCAGAATGCCCTGAACGATTCCCTCATTTCAGCACCGGCGCCGCTCACACGGTCGGCGACCCCGCCGGGAGTGACCGACTCGGCTGCCTTGGTGAGCTTTCGCACGACCACGACGCCGACGGCCACGCCGATGCCTACCCAGATCATCCGCTTGAACACTGCTACTCCTCAAGCTAATTGCCGCGTGTGCGGGCCTTCTTGGCCGCCTTGCGTTCGCGCTTGTTCTGCTTGGAGGCCTCGACCATCCGCCGGACCTGCTCTTCGTCGACTTCCTGGCCGCGCCTCTTGACCGCCGAGCGCAGACCGAAGCCGA
The DNA here is from genome assembly GCF_054776215.1 of Glycomyces tarimensis. NCBI lineage: Bacteria > Bacillati > Actinomycetota > Actinomycetes > Glycomycetales > Glycomycetaceae > Glycomyces > Glycomyces tarimensis. Next base: position 50,173 of record NZ_BAAHCB010000024.1, on the reverse strand, counting down.
GGGCCGCGACCTTCACCAGCGGCGAGCCGACCGCGGCGGTGACCAGGCTGGTGATGTTGGCGACGTTCGACGTCAGATGGGAGGCGTTGTCGGTGATGACGCCGACCTTCTCCAGTTCGCCCTCGACCTGCGCCAGATTCGTGTTGACGCTCGTGACGGTGGTGTTCACGTTGTGCAGGAGCGGGCCGATCTCGCGGTCGACCTTGTCGAGCGTGCGATTGAGCCGATTGACCGTGCCGCCGAGTCGCTGGACGAGTCTGAACGCGATCCATACGCAGAATATGAAGAACCCGACTCCCGCGAATAGGACGCCGATCTCCCACAGACTCACCGTGGTGAATTCCAATGCCAACGTCTCCTCCGACACAGCTTCCCCCTCGACGAAGAATTGACCGCGATAGTGCGGTCCTAAGTTGATTCCTGGCTCTCGCGCATGAGCAGCGCAGCCCCGACCTTACCTTGCAGACCCGGACAGAAAACGCAACGGGGCTGCTTGGAGTCGGCTAAGCCGATCCCGATTCCACTGCGGCGCGCCGATCCTCGATGAGCCTGGGCAGCGCCGCCTGGGAGGCGACCACCGCGGTCACCTCCGAACCGACGCACAATTCGTAGCGGTCCTCGCAGGCCACGGGCACCACCCACAGCTCCATGAACAACTCGTCGCGCACGTAGCATCCGCCCTCGCCTTCGGCGCCGACGCACATCTCCTCGTCGGCCGGAATCCAGCCGTTCCGCAGCAGCGCCTGCCAGTATTCGTTCGCCGTGTCCTCCACTGTGCCCTCAGAGGCCCACGTGCGCACCCGCACGCGACACTCCCCCAGGCACCAGCGGTTCCCGTAGGTCTCGTCCCCGACGGCCGTGGCCGCCCAAGCCGGCACCTCGAGCTCGTCGACGGCCCGGCGCGTCGGGTCCAAGGTGAACGCCCGACCGGCCCACAGGACCGCGGCGACCAGGAGCACGGCCGCGCCGGCGACGGCCAGGACGGTCCTGCGCAGCCGCTCGATGCGGTTGCCGGTGGTCGCCAGCGCCTCGGAGATCGGATCGGGGGCCCCGCGCGGCGGTATCCGCGGATCGTCAGTCATCGTCCTGCTTGCGGACGATCCGGCGCAGCTTCTCGAGCCGGTCGGCGATCTCGCCTTCGGCGCCGTGCCTGGTGGGCCGGTAGTAGTCGTGCCCGGCGACGACGTCGGGCGCGTAGCGCTGCGGGACGACGCCGCGGGGGTCGTTGTGCGGATAGACGTAGGCGGTGCCGTGGCCGAGCTCGGCCGAGCCCTTGTAGTGGGCGTCGCGCAGCTCGGCCGGGACGGGTCCGATCTTGCCGGAGCGGACGTCGCCGATGGCCTCGTCGATCGCGGTGATGACGGCGTTGGACTTGGGGGCCGTGGCGAGGTGGACGACGGCCTGGGCGAGGTTGATGCGCGCCTCGGGCAGGCCGATGCGCTCGACCGCGGTCGCGGCGGCGGTGGCGGTCTGGAGGGCGGCAGGGTCGGCCATGCCGACGTCCTCGGAGGCGAAGATGACCAGGCGGCGGGCGATGAATCGCGGGTCCTCGCCGGCGACGATCATTCGCGCGAGGTAGTGCATGGCGGCGTCCACGTCGGAGCCGCGCAGGCTCTTGATGAGCGCGCTGGCGACGTCGTAGTGGCCGTCGCCGTCGCGGTCGTAGCGGACGGCGGCGGTGTCGATGGCGGCCTCGACGACGGCGACCGTGATTCGCGGCTCGTCCTCCGCGGCAGCGGTCGCGGCGGCGGCCTCGAGGGCGGTGAGGGCCTTGCGGGCGTCGCCGCCGGCGGTGCGGACGAGGTGATCGCGGGCCTCGTCGGTGAGTTCGACGGCCTTGTCGAGGCCGCGCGGGGAGGCCACGGCGCGGTCGACGACGGTGCCGACGTCGACGTCGCCGAGTTCGCGGAGCGTCAGCAGGACGCAGCGGCTGACCAGCGGCGCGACCACGGAGAAGTAGGGGTTCTCGGTGGTGGCGGCGAGAAGGGTGATGGTGCGGTCCTCGACGGCGCCGAGCAGGGAGTCCTGCTGGGTCTTGGTGAAGCGGTGGACCTCGTCGATGAACAGGATGGTCTGGGGTCCACCGGTGCGGCGCACGCGCCGGGCCTCCTCGATGGCGGCGCGGACGTCCTTGACCCCGGAGTTGAGGGCGGACATGGCGCGGAAGCGCCGGTCGTCGGACTGGGCGACGAGGTGGGCGATGGTGGTCTTGCCAGAGCCGGGCGGCCCCCAGAGGATGACCGACATGGGCTGGCCGCCCTCGACGACCTGCCGCAGCGGGGACCCGGGGGTGAGCAGGTGGTCCTGGCCCACGAGTTCGTCGAGGGTCACCGGCCGCATCCGGACGGCCAGGGGCTCGTCGCCCGAGGACGTGCCGGTCCCGGCGACGCCGGACCTCGACGGCTCGGAAGGCTCGGCCAATTCGAACAACCCTGGTGCATCCATAACGAAACCAGCGTAAGCCATCTGCGCGTGCAGAACGCATCACCGGTGGTTGCTCGCAGCGTGGAGCGAGCGTTCACACCGCACAGGGGCGCGGATATCGGGTGACACGAGCATTCGGGGCATTTTGCGGCGCTCAAGCATTGACACCGCTGTTTCCTCAGATTTACGGTGTCATAACCGTTGAGTTACCTGGGTCACAATTGCAACTGGAGGCCTGCCCATGCCCGCATTCGTACTGGCGATCTCAGTTCTCGCCCTCTTCGCCTGTGGCTTCATCTACTACTCGCGCTACCTCTCCGAAAAGGTCTACCGGCTCGACCCCGACTACGTCACCCCCGCTCACCGCTTCAACGACGGCGTCGACTTCGTCCCGACCAACAAACACGTGCTGTTCGGCCACCACTTCACGTCGGTCGCCGGTGCCGCCCCCATCGTCGGACCGGCCATCGCCATCTTCTGGGGCTGGCTTCCGGCCCTGCTGTGGATCGTCGTCGGCACCATCGTCGCCGCCGGCGTCCACGACTTCGGCTCGCTCGTCCTGTCGGTGCGGCACCGGGCCAGGGGCATCGGCACGCTCACCAAGGACGTGGTCGGGGCCAGGGCCGGGACGCTGTTCCTGGTCATCATCTTCTTCCTGCTGACCCTGGTCAACGCCGTGTTCGCGGTGGTCATCGGCAACCTGCTCGTGGCCAATCCGGGGGCGGTCATCCCGATCTTCGGCGAGATCCCCATCGCGATCGCCATCGGCTATTACATATATCGCAAACGCAGTGCCGCGTTGGTGCCCAGCCTGCTCGGTGTAGCCGCCCTGTACCTGCTCATCTGGGTCGGCCAAGCCGTCCCGGTCGACATCACCGGCTTCGCCGAGGCGATCGGCGTCGAGCAGACGCGCAACGTGTGGATCGTCATCCTGTTCGTGTACACGTTCCTCGCCTCGCGCATCCCGGTGTGGATCCTGCTCCAGCCGCGGGACTACATCAACTCCCACCAGCTTTACATCGCGCTCGCGGTCGTGCTTCTGGGCGTAGGGATCGGCTGGGAGACCATGGTCGCCCCGGCGATCAACGACGTCCCCGCGGACACACCGAGCATCTTCCCGTTCTTGTTCATCACTATCGCTTGCGGCGCGATCTCCGGCTTCCACTGCCTGGTCTCCTCCGGCACCACGGCCAAGCAGCTCGACAAGGAGACCGACGCCCGATACGTCGGCTACGGCGGCGCGATCGGCGAGGGGACGCTCGCGCTGTGCTCCATCCTCGCGGTCGGCGCGGGCGTCGCGGCGACCCAGGCGGACTGGAACACGGTCTACTCCAGCTGGGACTCGGCCTCCGGCGGGGCGGCGGGCAACTTCGTCGCCGGCGTGGCATCCTTCGCGAACAACCTCGGCATCCCGCTGGACTACGCGGTCATCTTCGCGGCCGTCGTCGTCATCTCGTTCGCCGCGACCACGATGGACACCGGTGTCCGACTGCAGCGGTACGTCGTCCAGGAGATCGCGCACCTCGTCGGATGGCGGCGACTGCAGAGCAACCTGACCTTGGCCGGCCTCATCGCCGTGGCGATCCCGCTGGCCTTGGCGCTCATGCCCGGCGGCGAGGACGCCGGGTACGCCTTCGGAGTGCTGTGGCAGTTGTTCGGGACCACGAACCAGTTGCTGGCCGGCCTGGCGCTGGCGGTCATCGCGGTGTGGGTGACCAAGCGGCGCGCCAACCCGATCGCGCTGCTGATCCCGCTGGTGTTCCTGGTCTCGATGACGACGTGGGCGCTGATCATCAACCTGCGCAACTTCATCGAGGCCGGTGAGTGGGTGCTCGCGCCGCTGGACGCGATCATCCTCGTCCTTGCCGTCTGGATGATCGTCGAGGCCGCCCGCGGCCTGGCCGCGGTCTGGCCGGACCGCAAGGGTCCGGCGCGGAACTCCCCGTCCGAGGACCTCGAAGAGGAGACGGCGAAGTAGCCGGACCGACGAATGCGACCGGCCGCCGGGACCTCCGCCCCGGCGGCCGGTCGGTTCCGGCGCTGATGCGAGCGTTACTCCGGCATCGCTCCGGCGAAGTCGTCGAAGGAGTGGATGTTGTCCGAGTCGGGCGCGGCGATGCCGTACTCGCCGCCGACCTCGACGATCTCGCTGACGAGGTTCATGGTCATGCCGTCGGTCTCGGGGAAGGCCATCTCCATGGTCTCGAGCAGGCCCTCGTCGTCGACGGTGATGGTGACCTCGGTGCCGTCGACCGCCGAGGAGGCGCCGCCGGTGGCGCCGAGCATCGACTGCATGGCCTCGGAGTCCGCGCTGAGCGTGCCGGTGTAGACGCCGTCCGCGGTCTCCTCGACGTCGGAGAGCTCGGTCAGCAAGGTCTCGGTCTGCGAGGCCAGGTCGAAGCTGCCGAACTGTTCGTAGACGTCGCTGACCCGGCCGTCCTCGGCGAGATCGATGGTGAACCAGGCGTCCTCGCCGAACTCCTCGGTGATCGACGCGAACATGCCGCCGGACAGCTGCATGTAGAGGACGTCGTCGACCAGGATCGACTCGGTGCGCGTGTCGGAGAACATCTGCTCCATCATCTCGGCCATCTCGGGGTCCGAGGAGTAGTCGTCGCCGGTGGCCTCGAGGATCACGCTCATCTGCATGTCCTGGGTGGCCCGCATGGCTTCACCCTCGACCGAGTTCGTCATCGTCATGAATTCGAGGTCGTTGACGGTCATCGTGGACTCCATCTTGTAGGAATCCTCGTTCAGGCCCTCGTAGGAGGCGAGAACCAGTTGCTGGGGGCTCGGCTGCGCCGCCGCGTCGTCGCCCGACTCCGAGCCCGACTCCGACGAACCGGAGGTGCAGGCGGCGAGGCCGAGGGCGAGCGCGGGAATCGCGGATGCGCCGACGAGGCGGCGGGTGGTGGCGGTAGACATCGGCGTCCTCCAGTTTCGCGGGGGTTGGTCTCCTACCCCCACAGCCTACAGCCGAGCCGCGGTGCGCTCCGGTGCGCCGGTGTGCCGGTGTGCCCGAAAGTGCCGCACGTACCTGGACATCAGGTGCAAAAGCTGCGTACTATGGCGATTCCATAGATATCCATCGATATCAATCGTGTCGCTACCTCACACCGGCACTGAGAGCGAAGGAGAAACCATGCGACGCAAATTGATGGTCGCTGGAGCCATGATCGCCGCCGCGATCATGGGCGTCGGCACCGCAGTGGCGCAAGCGCAGCCCGACCAGGTCGAGCCGGCGCAGCAGGCCGGATTCGACTTCGAGAACGGGCAGGCCGTGGCCCAAGGGCTCTCGATCCCGTGGGGACTGGCGTTCCTGCCGAACGGCCATGCCCTCGTCTCCGACCGCGACAGCGGCGCCGTTCTCCGCTACCGGGGCTTCGGCAATCCGGAGGTCATCGGCGGCATCGGCGTCCCGCCGCCCGAGGGCCAGTACGACGAGCGCGGGCTGCTGGGATTGGCCGTCTCCCCCACTTACGAGGAGGACGGCTACATCTACGCGTACCACTCGACCGAAGCGGACAACCGGGTCGTGCGCTTCACGATCGAGGACTTCGCCCCGGAGCCGATCATCACCGGCATCCCCTCGGCGCTGAACCACAACGGCGGTCGCCTGGCCTTCGGGCCCGACGGCAAGCTCTACATCTCCACCGGCGACGCCAACGACACGGCCAACGCCCAGGACCTCGACAGCCTCGGCGGCAAGATCCTGCGGGCCGATCCCGACGGCTCGGTGCCCGAGGACAACCCGTTCGAGGGCTCTCTGGTCTACAGCTGGGGGCACCGGAACGTCCAGGGCCTCGCGTGGGGCTCGGACGGCGAGATGTACGCCAGCGAGTTCGGACAGAACACGTGGGACGAGCTCAACCACATCGAGGCCGGCGGGAACTACGGCTGGCCGGTCGTCGAGGGCACCGGCGGGGGCGGTGAGTACGTCGACCCGCTGGTGACCTGGAGGCCCGCCGAGGCGTCGCCCTCGGGGGCGGAGATCGTCGACGACGTCATGTACATCGCGTCGCTGCGCGGCCAGCGTCTCTGGACGGTGCCGGTGCTCGGCGGCGAGGCCGGCGAGCCGCTCGCGGTGCTGGAAGGCGAGATCGGGCGCATCCGGACGGTCGAGGTGTCTCCGGACGGCTGGCTGTGGGTGACCACGTCCAACGGCTCGGGAGACGACGTGCTGATGCGGTATCCGGCGATCGACGGCGAGGAGGGCTAGCGCACCAGGGCCGTCGTCCCGGGCTCAGGTGGGTTGCTGGCTCGATTCTCCGGTCGGCGACTGGCTGCCGCCGCCGGGGCTCGGGGACTCACTCTGGTCACCGCCGCCGCCGTCGTCGTCGTCATCACCGCCGCCATTGTCGTCGTCGCCGCCTCCAGGGGAAGGCGAGTCAGTCTCACCGTCGCCTGTCGGCGACTCGGACTCGGTCGGTGAGTCGGACTCCGTCGGCGTCTCGGAGGGGGTTTCGTCGAAGTTGGGCTCGTTGCTGTCGTCGTTGTCGTCCCAGTCGTCGGTCTCCTGCTCGTTCGTCTCCCGCTCGCTGGGCGACTCGGAGCGCGTCGGCGACATCTCGAGCGTCGTGTCCTCGGTATTGACCTCCCCCTTGGAACCGCCCCCCGCCCACGGCAGCAGGAAGATGAGCGTCACGATGAGGATGACCGCAGCGGTCACCGCGCCGGTGAGGAGCCACGGCACGGCGCGGTTCTTGTTCTCGGCGCCCGGATCCATCGCACCGGTCGGCTGAGCCGCGGTCGCGCCGTGGGCGGCCGCGCCGGCCCCGATGAGCTGTGTGGCGCCGTCCTGAGGGGTGGACGGCGACGCCACCGGGATGCCACCGGTCACGACCCTGCCCTCGCGGGCGGAGCGGGCCATGTCGGACGCCGAGGCGTACCGCGCCTGCGGGTCCTTCTGGAGCGCCTGGAGCACGACCTGGGCGACTCCCGGCGGGATGTCGCGCGACAGCGGCGGCGGGGCCTGGGTCATGTGACCGTTCATGACCGCCACGGGCGTGTCCGAGACGAACGGCGGCTGGCCCATCAGGGCCTCGTAGGCGACGACGCCCAGTGAGTACAGGTCCGTCGCGCCGGTCAGCTCCGCGCCGTTGAGCTGCTCGGGCGAGGCGTAGGCGAGGGTGCCCATGACGGTGCCGGTCTCGGTCAGCCCGGAGGCGCCGCGGGCCGAGGCGATGCCGAAGTCGACGATCTTGACCGAGCCGTCCTCCTCGACCAGGAGGTTCGCGGGCTTGATGTCGCGGTGGATGATGTCGGCGCGGTGGGCGGTCTCGAGGGCGTCGGCCGCGGTCGCGACGATCGTCATGACCTCGTCGGGCGGGAGCGCGCCGCGCTCACGCAGTATCTCGGCCAGGGAGGTGCCCCTGACGAGTTCCATGATCAGGTACGACACCAGCCCGTCGTCACCGGTCTCCTCGCCGTAGTCGTAGAGGGCCACGATCCCCGGGGACTGGAGGGCGGCGACGGCTCTGGCTTCGAGCTGAAAGCGGGCGCGGAACTTGTCGTTGCTCGAGAGTCCAGCATGGAGTATCTTGATGGCGACGCTGCGGCCCAGCCTGGTGTCGAAGCCCTTCCAGACCTCGCCCATGCCACCGGCGGCAAGCCGTTCGTCCAATCGATAGCGACCCGCCACCAAGGTCCCGCTCTGCACGTCGTACCGCTCCTCTTACTCCTGCATCGGCCGGTTGTTACATATATCAGTCAATACGCGGGGCATGATCACAGCCCACGAGGCTCCTACCTCTTGGAAGTGCTTGAGGGGCGACTGTGCACGCGCATCGAAAACGGCGACGCGGCCCGAGCCGCAGGCCCGAGCCGCTCACCATGCATCGTATGACTACTCGTTCAGGCCGTCCGCATCGGTTTCGGGTACGAAGTCGATACCCGCCTCCGCGCGCTGTTCGGGCGTGATCGGCGTCGGCGCCGCGGTCAGCGGGTCGTAGCCGCCGCCGGTCTTCGGGAAGGCGATGACCTCGCGGATCGAGTCGGCGCCCGCCAGGATCGCGCAGACCCGGTCCCAGCCGAGGGCGATGCCGCCGTGCGGCGGCGCGCCGTACTTCAGGCCCTCCAGCAGGAAGCCGAACTTCTCCCGCGCCTCCTCGTGCGTGAGGCCGAGGACGTCGAAGACGCGGCTCTGGACCTTGCCGTCGTGGATACGGATGGACCCGCCGCCGAGCTCGTTGCCGTTGCAGACGATGTCGTAGGCGTAGGTCAGGGCGCTGCCCGGGTCGATCTCGAACTTGTCGACCCACTCGGGGTTGGGTGCGGTGAACGGGTGGTGGATGGCCGTCCAGCCGCCGTCGTCGGTGGGCTCGAACATGGGGGCGTCGGTGACCCAGCAGAACGCCCAGGCGTCCTCGTCGATGAGTCCGCAGCGCCGTCCGATCTCGAGCCGGGCCGCGCCGAGCAGCTCCTGGGCCTCGCGGCGCTCGGCCGAGGCGGCGAAGAAGACCGCGTCGCCGGCCTTGGCGCCGACGGCGTCGGCGAGACCGGCCAGGTGCTCCTCGGACAGGTTCTTGGCGACCGGGCCCTTGGGCTCGCCGGTCTCGGGGTTGAAGACGACGTAGGCGAGGCCCTTGGCGCCGCGTGCCTTGGCCCAGTCCTGCCAGGCGTCGAGCTCCTTGCGGGTCTGCGAGGCGCCGCCGGGCATGACGACCGCGCCGACGTAGCCGCCTGCCTCGATGGCGCCTGAGAAGACGCGGAACTCGGTGCCGTTCAGGTATTCGGTGAGCTCGACGAGCTCTTGGCCGAGGCGCAGGTCCGGCTTGTCCGAGCCGTAGCGGTCCATGGCGTCGTGCCAGGTGAGCCGGGGCAGCGGGCGCGGCAGCTCGTAGTCGGCCAGCTCGCTCCACAGGGCGGCGACGATGCGCTCGCCGAGGTCGATGACGTCCTCCTGGTCGACGAAGGAGGCCTCGATGTCGAGCTGGGTGAACTCGGGCTGGCGGTCGGCGCGGAAGTCCTCGTCGCGGTAGCAGCGGGCGATCTGGAAGTAGCGTTCGAAGCCGCCGACCATGAGCAGCTGCTTGAACAGCTGCGGGGACTGCGGCAGGGCGTACCAGGAGCCGGGCTGGAGGCGCACGGGCACGAGGAAGTCCCGGGCGCCCTCGGGCGTGGACCGGGTCAGCGTCGGCGTCTCGATCTCGACGTAGCCGTCCTCGACCAGGAGGTTGCGCGCGATGTGGTTGGCCCGGGAGCGCAGGCGGATCGCCCGGTTGGGGCCGGTGCGCCGCAGGTCGAGGTAGCGGTGGCGCAGGCGCACGTCCTCGGAGACGTCGATGTGGTCGTCGATCTGGAACGGCAGCGGCGCGGCCTCGGACAGGACGGTGAGGGACTCGGCGGAGACCTCGACTTCACCGGTGGGCAGGTCGGGGTTCTCGTTGCCGGCCGGGCGCCTGGCGACGACGCCGGTGATCTCGATGCAGAACTCGTTGCGCAGTTCGTGGGCGACCTTGGCCGCCTCGGAGTCGCGGAAGACGACCTGAACGACGCCCGAGGCGTCGCGAAGATCGATGAACTCCACCCCGCCGTGATCGCGGCGCCGCGCCACCCATCCGGCGAGGGTGACTTGCTGGTCGACGTCAGCGGCACTCAACGTGCCGGCGAGGTGTGTCCGATACACGGGCTCAAAACTCCTCGGGAGGTTCCGTTAGACGATTGTCGGCTTTGCCGGTTCATTCTCTCGAATGCCCAGCACCGGCAGCAATCGTATAACCGCGCGGTCACCAGCCACGCAGGCGTGCCGTGCCCGGTGTCCTGACCCGCTGCGCCAGTGAAGCGGCTCACCGGGACTCCGGTGCCAGCTCAGTGCGCCAGCGCGTTGAAGCCCAGGAGGCGGATGACCACGTCGAGGAAGCGGCGGGCGTCGGCGACGATCGTGTCGGCCTCCTCGGAGGTGACGATGTCGGGGATGCCGGCCTGGGCGAGCACGCGCTTGCGAGCCGTCCTCGAGAAGTGCGAGGCCCACTCCTCCAGCTCGGGGGCGGCCGCCGCGAGGAGCTCCCAGGTGCTGGAGGGACGCCCGGGACGCCTGCGGCCGGCGACGTCGCCCGCCCGCACGGCGAGGACGGCCGCCGCCACACGCAGGGCCGCCATGTGGGCCTCGGCGTAACGCTGGCCGGGGCGCATCTGCTCGGCGGCATCGTCGAGGTCGGTGCGGGCGGTGGCGAGCAGTTGCAGCGGGGAGCGGTTGGGGAGTTGGTCCGCGGGGATGCGCAGGCGCGAGTTCTTGACGGTCCCGGCCTGGATCAGGCGGGGAGACGTCCGTGTGGCTCCTGGTCGAGAAGCTGCCATGAGGGCCTCCATAACCTTGTTCGAACTTGCGTTCGACATTTATGGAACCACAAGGGTCCGACATTTTGAACCCCCAATGTCACGCGAAATCAGCGATACACTACGTTCTGTCTCGAATCTGACAGCTTTAACGTTGCCGCGCAACGAGACGGGCCGCGCACCGTGCGGTGCGCGGCCCGTGGACCCGTGTTCGACACCACGAATTCGCCGCGGTGTTCGAATCATCGCTACTCCTCGACGACCTCGTCGATCAGCCGCAGGTGCGCCCGGGCCTCATCGGAGCGGCCCAGCCGCTCCAGAGTCCGGCCCAGCAGCCGCCTGGCGAAGAAGTCGGCCGGGTTGACCTCGACCATGGCCTCGGCCAGCACCAGCGCCTTGTTCAACTGCGCGGACTTGAAGTAGGCCCGCGCCGCCAGCTGCACCACGTCGGGGTGCCCCGGGTGGTCGCGCAGGAGCGGCTCGATGAGCCGCAGCGCCCCGATCGGGTCGCGCTGGCCCAAGAGCGCCTCGGCGTGCCGCAGGCGCTGCGTCTCCTCGGGGACCGCGCGTTCCTCGTCCACGTCGCAGAACGCCGCGAGCTCGTCGACGTCGGGGGCCTCGAGGATGCGGTCGGCCTGGGTGAACGTGGGCACGACCGTGACGCCGATGGCCTTGCCGCGCAGGCGCTGCTCCTCGACGCCGCGCTTGCCGGAGTCGGTGCGCAGCATCGCCGCGCCCTGGGCGAAGCCCGCCTCGGTCGACAGGCGTCCGAGGACGTCGATGTCGGTGACGTCCGCGCCTTCGCGGTACCGCGCCGCGAGGATCTTGGCGACCACGGCGTCCTGGAGGGCGGGCCCGCCGTCGGTGTAGGCGAGGTGCACGAGCCGCTGGGCGTCGCTGTCGTCGGACGGGTGCGGCCGCCAGATGACTTCGACGTCCTCGGCGAGCTCGCGGGGGGCTGATTCACCACGGCCACGGCCGGCCAGCGCCGATGCGAGCTGCTCCTTCGCCGACAGTGCCTCGGGCGAGATCACGTCGGCCCATACTTCGATGTGCATGGCCGGTGCAACGCCCGTGCGGTGCCGGGCATTCCACCGGATGTGGCCGGTCACTCGTTGCGCAGCGCCGCCGAGACGACGATGACCAGCTGGAGCAGTCCGAGCGCGGCCATGAGCAGCCAGGCGGTGACGGCGAAGGTGACGGCCCCGGAGATCCAGTCGGCGTAGGCGGGCCCTCCCGCGACGGCGACGACGCCGGCCGCGGCGAAGCCGAGGGCGACGGTCAGGGTGCGCACCGACCGCTCCCCCAAGGTCGTCATGCCGAGATCGCGCAGGCCGACCTGGCGGGCGCGCGAGCGGGTCTGAACGTAGATCCAGCTCAGAGCCCCGGTGACGCAGACGGCCCAGCCGGGCGCTCCGAGGAACCACAGGGCGAGGAGCCAGGCGGCCTCGGAGAGCCGGCCCGCGAGCGGTTCGAACACGAGCACCCGCCGGGACAGCCGCGTCGAGCGGGCGGCCAGCAGCGCGTAGGAGGCGTCGGCGAGGGCGGTGGCACCTATCAGCGGGACGGTGGCGAGGACGATCGGGCCGCCGAGGAGGGCGGCCACCGGCACCAGGAGACCGGCGATCAGCCCGAGGCCGACGACGGCTCCGGGCTGAAGCCGCGTTGAGAGGATCGCCCTGCCCACAAGGGAGTCGGCGGGCACTCGCGTGTGCATGGATGTTGTTCTAGCAGACCGCACCGGGACCGGTCGCACAGCATCGGACATACCGCACCACTTTACGAGATCGGGCGCTCACGCGCTTCGTTCGTCCCAAGCCTTGGCGCCGTTGAGGTTGTGCCATACCCGGCGGGTCGACCTGGAGTGGTTCAGCGTGGTGAAGTGCAGGCCGGGCGCGCCCTCGGCGAGGAGCCTCGCCCCGAGGCCGGTCGCCACCTCGACACCGATGTCGCGGATCGCGTCGCGGTCGTGGGCGACCGCGCGCAGCCGCTCGGCGAGCGTCTCGGGGAAGCCCATGCCGGTGAGGATCGCGAAGCGCTCGATCTGCTTGATGTTCGTGACGGGCATGATGCCGGGGACGATCGGGATGTCGCACCCGGCCGCGGCGACCGCGTCGCGCAGGCGCAGGTAGTCCTCGGCGTCGAAGAAGATCTGGGTGATGGCGAAGTCGGCGCCGGCGCGGCACTTGTCGACGAAATGGCGCACGCCGGTCTCCCAGTCCACGTCCCTGGGGTGGCCTTCGGGGAAGGCGGCGACGCCGACGCAGAAATCACCGGAGGACTTGATGAGCTCGACCAGGTCGCGGGCGTAGCGCAGGCCCTCGGGGTGCGGGACCCATTCGGCCCGGGGGTCCCCGGGCGGGTCCCCGCGCAGCGCCAGGATGTTGCGGACGCCGACGTTCGCGAAGTGCCCGATGAGGTTGCGCAGCTCGGCGACCGAGTGGTCGACCGCGGTGCAGTGCGCCATCGTCAGCAGTGTCGTCTCGGCGTTGATCCGCTCGGTGGTCTCGACCGTCTTCACCCTGGTCGAGCCGCCGGCGCCGTAGGTGACCGAGACGAAGTCGGCGCCCAGGCTCTCCAGGGCTCGCACCGTGCGCCACAGCGTCGCCTCGTCCTTCTCGGAGCGGGGCGGGAACATCTCGAAGGAGAACCTTGGGGTGCCCGAACGGAGCAGATCACCGATCTTGGCGGTCTGCTGCGGCATCACTGAGGCGACTCCATGGGTCATAGATCAACGGTAACGAGTCGGGAACACGTGTTCTGACGTGCACGCGAGCCCACCCAATAGTTGAGACGGCCCGGCGGTCTCCTAGGGTCGTGGCGTGGAGCTCAAACACCGGATCGAATCCGCCCTGACCGCGTTCCTCGACCGGCAGGCCGGCGTGATCCGCGGTATCGACGACAGCCTCGGCGCCTACGCCGACGCCGTCCACGCCTTCGTGCTGAACGGCGGCAAGCGCGTCCGGCCCACGTTCGCCTACTGGGGCGCGCGAGGCGCGGGCCTGGCGGACTCCGACGAGCTGGTCGCCTGCGTCGCGTCGCTGGAGCTGCTCCAGGCCGCGGCGCTCATGCACGACGACCTCATCGACGGCTCGGACACCCGCCGCGGGGCTCCCTCGATCCACCGGCGCTTCACGGCCCTGCACGAACGCGAGGGCTGGTCGGGCCGGCCCGAGGAGTTCGGCACCGCCGCGGCGATCCTACTGGGCGACCTGTGCCTGGCCTGGTCGGACGAGCTGCTGTGCTCGGCGGGCATGCCGTTCGAGGCCGTCGCCGCCGCCAGGGCCGACTTCGACCTCATGCGCACCGAGGTGAGCGCCGGGCAGTACCTGGACGTGCTCTCCGAGGTCCGCCGCGACGTCTCCGAGGACACCGCCGCGAAGGTGGCCCGCTACAAGTCAGCGAAGTACACGATCGAGCGCCCGCTCTTGATCGGCGCGTCCCTGGCCGGGGCCGGCGAGACGGTCCGCGCCCACTACACCGGCATCGGGCTGCCGCTGGGCGAGGCGTTCCAGCTGCGCGACGACATCCTCGGCGTCTTCGGCGACCCAGCGCAGACCGGCAAGCCCGCCGGCGACGACCTGCGCGAGGGCAAGCACACGTTCCTTGTCGCCCGGGCCTGGGCCGTGGCCGACGACGTCCAGCGTTCGGCGCTGGACGCCGGGCTCGGCGACCCCGAGCTCGACGAGGCCGGCGTGGAGCGGCTGCGGGCGATCCTGATGGACACCGGCGCGCTGGCGGACACCGAGCACCGGATCGAATCGCTCGCCGCGCGGGCCGGGGCCGCGCTGGAGGCGTCGCGGGCCGACGTCGACCCGGCCGCGCTCGAGGTCTTCGCCGGTCTGCTCGTCGGCGCGGTGAAGCGCGATTGCTGACGCACGGGACCGGCCCTACGCCCGTTAGGGTTCGCCCAAACGGACGAAACTCACCTCGCACGGGTGACGCACAGTCACCGAGCGGCAGCCCGCTCGTTGATCCCCACAGCAGACGACAACGAACTGTGGGGGGATTTCTGTGGGACTCTTCGGCGCCATCGGGCGCGAGACCAAGGGCGCGATTCGATCGATCGGTTACGACGTGCGCCGTTCCAAACGGTTCCGGCGCCTCGGCGTGCTGGCCGTGGCGACGGTCGCGGGCGGTGTCATGACCACCGGGGTGCTGATGCGCTCCCCCGTCCCGGAGTACATCGGCTTGCAGTCCGAGGAGGAGGGCTCGGGCGTCACCGACGGCTGGTTCGGCTTCGGTTCGGACACGCAGGGCCAGGACGCCGAGCCGGAGTCCTCACCGGCGGCGTCCGGCGGCGCCGACACCGAGAGCCCCTCGGAAGCGGCCGCGTCGACCGAGCCCGGACACACCGCGCCGGGCGGAGGCGGCGCGACGAACGGGCAGGCCGGGGCGCCCGCCGGGGCGCCGGGATTGACGCCGATCGAGAAGCCGACCGGCGACACGCCCCCCGAGAGCGACACCGCTGAGCCCTCGCCCGGATCGCCCGAGCCGAGCGAGGCCCCGACGACGCCCGAGCCGTCGCCGAGCGAGACGCCCACGGAGACGCCGAGCCCGACCAAGAGCCCGTCGCAGGAGCCGACCGCGAGCAAGACGCCGATCGACGAGTAGCGGCCCTCAGCCGCCGGAGCGGATGACCTCGGCGAGCTCGGCGCGGAGCGCGGCGATGTTGCGTTTCACGGCGGCCACGTCCGGGGCGTCGTCGGCGTCCGAGTCGCGGCGCTGCTCGCGGGCCAGAATCGCCGCCAGGCGCACGAGCTCGCGCTGGAGCCGGCCGCGCAGCTGCGCGGCGCGCTTGCCCCATTGCCTGGCGGCCTCGTTGCGTGCCTTGCGGCGGCTGCGCAGCGACCGCATCGTCGTCAGGTCCTCAGTGGTGATCACCGACTCGGGCTGGTCGGACATGGTCGTCACGAACCAGCGCCACTCGGCGCGCGCCGCGAAGTGGTACAGCACGAAGAACAGCGCCAGGATGATCAGGCCCTTGCCGTAGGTCAGCGGGATCGTCACCCACGACTTCAGGCCCGGCGGCACCGGCAGGTTCCACAGCGCGTGCATGGCGATCGCCAGCGCGAACAGGCCGACGGCGACCGCGATGCGCGTGCGCCGGGGCCGGCGGACCTGGGTCACGAGGAAGGCGATGCCGAGCCCGGCGGTGCCCGTGTACAGCGGGTGCGACCAGGGGCCGGCGACCAGCACGCGGGTGAAGGTGACGCTCATCGAGCCGGCCCAGTCCGAGTTGGGGTTGAGCACGGCGAAGTTGATCGCGTACGTGAGGTTCTCGACGACCTGGAAGCCGAGGCCGACCAGGGCGCCGTAGATGAGCCCGTCGATCGACCGGTCGAAGTGCTCGCGGACGATGAGCACGAGGATGATCACGCCGACGGCCTTGAGCCACTCCTCGTTGAGGGGCCCGGCGATGGCCGGGCCCCACGTGCGCGCCCATGCGGGGTCCATGATCTCGGCGAGGACTACGAGGGCGGCGTCGTTGGCGATGATGGCGAACGAGACGGCGGCCAGACCGCCCCAGCACATCGCGGCGGCGCGCACGGTGACCGGTTCGCGCTCGAACAGGTCGAGGCGGGCGAGGATCCACAGGAACACGATGGCGAGGGCGCCGTTGATGGCGACGGAGGCCCACAGGGCTCCGGCGATGTCGCCGTATTCGGGCGACAGGACGCGGCCGAGGCCGATGAGGCCGAAGATCAGGCAGGCGACGTAGAGCCAGTAGGCGGGGCGTCTGACGCGGATGAAGGCGCCCTGGCTCTCGATGACGACGCGTTCGGTGGTGACGTTCATGCGCCGCCCAGCACGAAACTCGAGACGAAGTCGTCCGCGCCGGCGACGCTGTCGGCGAGCTGGCCGGAGGGCGCGATGGTGATGACGGTGGCGGCGGCGCCCTCGCCGTTGCCCACGACGACGATCGATCCGTTGATATTGCGTCCGTACAGGTCGGCGCGGTAGCCGTCGAGGCCGTTGATCGGATTGTGGTATTCGCGCACGTTGATCGCGGAGACGCCCGGCTGGATGGTGGTGAACCACTCGACGCGCCGGTCGAGGAGGCGGCGGAGGCTGTCCACGCCGGTGTCCACCTGGACGGTGGCGCTGACTTGGCCGCGGTCGAGGGTGATGCGGTAGCGCGAGAGGGTCAGGTCGGCGCTCCAGCCGCTGCCCGGAGGCAGGAACTGGAGCTCGGCGTCGTCGATCGGATACGACTCGAGCGTGATCGTCTCGCCGTGTACGAGCTGCTCGCGGGTGTCACCGACGGCGCGCTCGAAACCGATCCACAGCGCCATCGGCAGCGCGATCGCGACGGCGGCCAGCGCGGCCTGCCACATGCGTCCGCGTTCGAGCCCGAGCCGGTTCAACCGTATGGTGGCCTCGCCCACGTACCCTCCCCGAGCCTCGATGCGCGCGAGGCGGCGACCGAATGCCTTCCGCGCGTGCAATTCAAGGGTACGGGGAGGGAGCAAGGGGCTGCCCGGCGTTTGGGGGATGCTGTCCCCTAAGCGATCCGCGTCGTCCATCCGTGAGTGTCCTCGGCGCGCCCGTGCTGGATGTCGAGGATGGTCTGGCGAAGCTGCATGGTGAACTTGCCGGCCTCGCCGCCCGCGACGGTGAACTCGCCGTTGCGGCTCTTGACCGTGCCGACCGGCGTGATGACGGCCGCGGTGCCGCAGGCGAACGCCTCGGTGAGCGCGCCGGACTCGGCGTCGCTCTGCCAGCGTTTGATCGAGTAGGCGGTCTCGCGGACCTCCCATCCGGATTCGGAGGCGAGCGTGAAGATCGCGTCGCGGGTGATGCCGGGGAGGATGGTCCCGAGCTTCGGCGTGTAGACGACGCGCTCGTTCTCGTACACGAAGAACAGGTTCATGCCGCCGAGCTCGTCGACGTACTCGTAGTTGACCGCGTCCAGGAACACCACCTGGTCGCAGCCGTGCTCGATGGCCTCGGACTGGGGCAGCAGGCTCGCGGCGTAGTTGCCGCCGCACTTGGCCGCGCCGGTGCCGCCGGGCCCGGCGCGGTTGTAGTCCTCGGAGACCCACAGCGTCAGCGGCTGCGGCCCGTTCTTGAAGTAGGCGGCGGCCGGCGACGCGATGACCATGTACTGGTATTCCTTCGCGGGACGCACACCGAGGAACTGCTCGGAGGCGAACATGAACGGCCGAAGGTACAGGCTCGCCTCCTCCTGGCCGGGCACCCAGTCGCCGTCGACGGCGAGGAGCTCGCGGATCGACTCGATGAACCACTGCTCGGGCAGGTGCGGCATCGCCATGCGGTCGGCCGACAGGTTCAAGCGGCGGGCGTTGGCCTCGGCCCGGAACAGGCCGATGCCGCCATCGGGGTACCGGTAGGCCTTGAGTCCCTCGAAGATCTCCTGCGCGTAGTGCAGCACGGCCGCGGAGGGAGACATAGTGATCGGACCGAATGGTTTGATTCGGGCGTCGTGCCAGCCCTTGTCGGCGTGGTACGACATCGTGAACATGTGGTCGGTGAACAGGGACCCGAATCCGGGATCGGCGATCAAGCGGTCGCGCTCGGCGGCCGGAGTCGGGTTCGGGTGCGGCTCGCGCCGCAGGTCGGGAAGACCATCGGTGGTCATGGAACGTTCCTTCGGTCAATGCCTGGAGTATTGGTTCTTCTGCCTAACTTACCGCTCGTTCAGGTCGTCAGGCGCGTCGTGCTCGGTTGGCGGACGACACGGAAGCGCCCGGCGAGTGTCACTCGCCGGGCGCGAAAGAGCAGGTGTGTTGCGCTAGCTCAGCTGTCCGGCGACGTCGGCGGCTACTCGCTCGCCTACCTCGACGGTACGGATCTTGGTGCCGGAGTCGCGCCCAGCGAGCTCTCGCTCGACGGCGGCGGTCACGGCCTCGGCCGCGTCGGCGCGACCCATGTGATCGAGCAGCAGCGCGGTGGAGGCGATCGCGGCGATCGGGTCGGCGACGCCCTGCCCGGCGATGTCGGGGGCCGAGCCGTGGACGGGCTCGAACGTCGACGGGTGCGTATGGTCGGGGTTGACGCAACCGGAGGCGGCCAGCCCGATGCCGCCGGTGACGGCGGCGGCGATGTCGGTGAGGATGTCGCCGAATAGGTTGTCGGTGACGATGACGTCGAACGTGTGCGGGCGGTTCACCAGGAACATCGCGGCGGCGTCGACGTGCTGGTACTCGGTGGTGATGTCCGGGTACTCCTCGGCGACGTCCTTGAAGGCCCGTTGCCACAGCCCGCCGGCGTGGACGAGCACATTGGTCTTGTGGACCAGGGTCAGATGGCCGCGGCGGCGCTTGGCGCGCTCGAAGGCGTCGCGGACGACGCGCTCGACACCGTAGCGGGTGTTCAGGCTCTCCTCGGTGGCGATCTCGGCGGAGGAACCGATGTGGAGGTTGCCGCCGGCGCCGGTGTAGAGGCCCTCGGTGCCCTCGCGGACGACCACGAAGTCGATGTCGCCCGGCTTGACGTCGGCCAGCGGCGTCGGGGCGCCGGGGTACAGGCGGCTGGGCCGCAGGTTCACGTACTGGTCGAACTCGAAGCGGAGCTTGAGCAGCAGACCGCGCTCGAGCACGCCCGGCGGGACCGACGGATCACCGATGGCGCCCAGAAGGATCGCGTCGTGCTCGTCCAGTTCGGAGAGCACGGTCTCGGGGAGGACCTCGCCGGTGCGGTTGTAGCGGCGCGCACCCAGGTCGTACTCGGTGGCCTCGTAACCGGGAATGGCCACGTCGAGCACCCTCCGGGCCTCGGCGATGACCTCTTGTCCGATCCCGTCGCCGGGGATGACCGCGATCCTGCTCATGCTGCCTCTCTGGTTTCGATCCTCAGTGCGCTCGGGCGAACTGGTGCGCCGCATCCGGCCGCGCGGGACCCAGGGAGGGCCGGGAACGCGGAATGCGGGCGAATGCGTTCACCATAACGCATCCGTCCCGCATTCCGAAGTACGGCTCTCAGCAGATGGAATCAGTCCTCGAGCGTCACCGCGTTCGCGGTCGAGGCGCCGACGGTGTCCTTGATCCGGCCGAGGACCTCGGCGGGAACGGGGGCGTCGGTGGCCATCACCATGAACGCGTCACCGCCCGCGGCCTTCCGGGCCACCTGCATCGCGGCGATGTTGATGCCCAGGTCGCCCAGTGCGCCGCCGATGAGGCCGACCACTCCCGGACGGTCGGTGTAGCGCAGGAACAGCAGCGATCCCTCGGCGTCGATGTCGATCTCGAAGCCGTCGACCTGCGTGAGCTTGCGGGCCTCCTGCGGCGCCGGGCTGATCGTGCCCGACACCGTGAGCGTGGTGCCGTCGACCAGAGCGCCGCGCAAGGTCACCAGAGTCTGGAACTCCAGCGACTCCAGCGAGGTGTACAGGCCGATCTCGACGCCGCGCTGCTCGGCGACCAAGGGCGCGTTGACGTAGGTGACCGAGTCGGCCACGTCCGCGAACAGGCCCTTGGAGGCCGCCAACTGGAGCACCGTGACGTCGTGGTTCACGACATCGCCGCGGACCTCGACGGTCACGGACTGGACGGCGCTTTCGGCCAGCGCGGTGAAGGTCTTGCCGAGGCGCTCGGCCAACGGCAGGAGCGGGCGGACGTCCTCGGCGACGACGCCGCCGGCCTGGACGTTCGCGGCGTCCGGGACGAACTCCCCCGACAGCGCGAGTTTGACGCTCTTGGCCACGGCCAGCCCGGCGTTGTCCTGGGCCTCGCGGGTGGAGGCACCCAGGTGCGGGGTGGCGACGACGTTGTCGAGCGCGAACAGCGGCGAATCGGTGCACGGCTCGGTGTCGAACACGTCGATGCCTGCGCCGGCGACGCGGCCGTCCTTGAGGGCCGCGACGAGCGCGGCCTCGTCGACCAGGCCGCCGCGGGCGGCGTTGATGATCCGCACGCCGGGCTTGACCTTGTTGAACGCGTCCTCGCCGAGGAGACCCACGGTCTCGGGGGTCTTCGGCAGATGGATCGTGATGAAGTCGGCGGCGGCGAGCAGCTCGTCGAGTCCGACCAGCCGGACGCCGAGCTTGGCGGCCTGCGAGGGCTGCGCGTACGGATCGTAGGCGACGACGTCCATGTCGAACGCCTGCATCCGCGTGGTGACCAGTTGGCCGATCTTGCCGAAGCCGATGACGCCGAGGGTCTTGCCCTGGATCTCGACGCCGGTGAACTTCTTGCGGTCCCAGCGGCCCTCGCGGAGCGAGGCGTCGGCGCGGGCGGTGTGCCTCGCGCTGGCGAGCAGCAGCGTGACGGCCTGCTCGGCGGCGGACACGATGTTGGAGGTCGGCGCGTTGACGACCATGACGCCGCGTTCGGTGGCGGCGGGCAGGTCGACGTTGTCGAGCCCGACGCCGGCGCGGGCGACGACCTTGAGCTTGGGAGCGGATTCGAGCGCGGCGGCGTCGATCGTGGTCGCGGAGCGAACGATGACGGCTTCGGCATCGACGAGCGCGGTGTGGAGGGAACTGACGTCCGTTCCGTCGATCTCCCGGACGTTGAAGTCTCCGGAGAGCACTTCGATCGCTGCGGGCGCGAGTGGATCTGCTACCACCACGACGGGCTTCGGTTCGGTCATGGGTACCTCGCAAAGGTAAGGAATAGACGGAGGACCGGGCGCGGCGCTGCGTCGTCGGGGCCCATCGTATGTCGATCCCGTTAACGGCTCCTCACCGACCGGCGACCGTCCGGATGGTGGAACACGGTTCCCACCCAGCAAGGAGGCCGTGAACACCGCGGCGGAAACCGGGGCCGGGAGGGCACCGAGTCGGATCGAGCCGGGAGCTCGTCTTCGGGAGGGAGGCGCGACCGCCCGCGCGTCGGCGCGGGCGGCGTTCATTCGTAGGTGGCCTCTTCGTCGAGCAGGGCGGCCGCCTCTTCGTCGGCTTCGGCGAGGACCTGCTTCACGACCGGGATCGCGACGCCGGCCCCGTAGCCCTTTCTGGCGAGCATCCCCACCAGCTTGCGGAGGACCGCCTCCGGCTCCTGCCCGGCGAGGCTCCGGTAGCGCCGCCTCGCGAGTTCCAGCGCCGCCGATCGCTCATCCTCGTCGCTCACCGACTCCACGGCGGCGTCGACGAGCTCCGGCTCCACTCCCTTGCGGCGCAGTTCCCCCGCCAGCGCCCGCTTCGACAGCCCCCGGCCGCGGTGCCGCGAATCGACCCACGCGCGCGCGAACACGGCGTCGTCGATGAGACCGACCTCCGAGTAGCGGTCGAGGATGTCGGTCACGACCGCCTCGGTGAACCCTTTGCGGCGCATGGCGCCGCCGAGCTCCGAGTGCGTTCGGGGCCGCCCCGACAGCAGTCTGAGGCAGTACTGCCGGGCGGCCTCCGGATCGTCGGGTTTAGAAGTCGACTGCGGCTTCTTCACTCTCGGCCTCATCAGCGGGCGCGGCGGCGGTGGCATCGGCGCCGACCCCGAGCTTTTCCTTGATCTTCTTCTCGATCTCGAGCGCGAGGTCGGGGTTCTCCTTGAGGTTGAGCCGGACCTTCTCCTTGCCCTGGCCGAGCTGATCGCCCTCGTAGGTGTACCAGGCGCCGGACTTCTTGACGATCCCGTGCTCGACGCCCATGTCGATGAGCGAACCCTCCTTGGAGATGCCGTGCCCGTAGAGGATGTCGAACTCGGCCTGCCGGAACGGCGAGCCGACCTTGTTCTTCACGACTTTCACGCGGGTGCGGTTGCCGACGGCCTCGCCGCCGTCCTTCAGCGTCTCGATCCGGCGGATGTCGAGCCGCACGGAGGCATAGAACTTCAGTGCCTTACCGCCCGAGGTCGTCTCGGGCGATCCGAACATGACGCCGACCTTCTCCCGCAACTGGTTGATGAAGATCATGGTGGTGCCGGTGTTGTTCAGGCCGCCGGTGATCTTGCGGAGCGCCTGGCTCATGAGCCGGGCCTGGAGGCCGACGTGGGAGTCGCCCATCTCGCCCTCGATCTCGGCGCGGGGCACGAGCGCCGCGACGGAGTCGATGACGATGAGGTCGACCGCGCCGGAGCGCACCAGCATGTCCGCGATTTCCAAGGCCTGCTCGCCGGTGTCGGGCTGGCTGACGAGCAGGTCGTCGACGTTCACGCCGAGCGCCTCGGCGTAGACCGGGTCGAGCGCGTGCTCGGCGTCGATCATCGCCGCGATGCCGCCCTCGGCTTGGACGTTCGCCATGGCGTGCAGGGCAATAGTGGTCTTACCGCTGCTCTCGGGGCCGTACACCTCCACGATCCGGCCTTGCGGCAGGCCGCCGACACCGAGCGCGGCGTCAAGGGCGATCGAACCGGTCGGAATGGTCTTGATGTTCTGTTTGGGCTTCTCGCCCAGTCGCATGACCGAGCCCTTGCCGAACTGCTTGTCGATCTGGGCCAGCGCGAGATCGAGCGCCTTGTTCTTGTCCTGCGGGTTCGCCATGCCGCCCCCTCTGGATCCTGTTTGCTTCGCCATGTCGAACACGGTAGTCCCCCCGACCGACAACCTAGGGCAACGGCTTCTTCGAACAGGGCCGAACGCACAGATATCGGAGATCGAGGTCAGCGCACGAGTCGGGCGGGGACGCGGTCGGGCCAGGTCCGGCAGACCGCGATCCACACGGCCTTCGCGTTCTCGCCTTCGGCGAGCGCCTGGTCGATGGTGCGGTCGCCGAGCAGGCCGATGGAGTGGTCCGAGGCGACGCTGCGGGCGTAGCCGGCCCCGAAGGTCTCGTCCATGCGTTCCCAGAAATCGCTCAACTTCATCGGCACAACGGTAGGCGACACGGTGGTCCGCCGCCACAGGCGGATGGCAAGATTGCCGCGTGCCTCGCGTCAGCCAAGAACACCTCGATTCGCGCCGTCAGCAGATTCTGGACGGCGCCCGCTCCTGCTTCGCCCGGTTCGGGTACGAGGGAGCGACGGTGCGGCGCTTGGAAGAGGCCACGGAACTCTCGCGCGGGGCGATCTTCCATCACTTCCGCGACAAGGACGCGCTGTTCTTGGCCGTGGCCTCGGTGGACGC
This sequence comes from Glycomyces tarimensis, assembly GCF_054776215.1. Classification (NCBI taxonomy): domain Bacteria; kingdom Bacillati; phylum Actinomycetota; class Actinomycetes; order Glycomycetales; family Glycomycetaceae; genus Glycomyces; species Glycomyces tarimensis. The sequence continues at coordinate 26,509 of NZ_BAAHCB010000024.1, read as the reverse complement.
GGCCGAGATGGTCGCGACGGTGGCCGAGCGCGGTCTGGTGGGCGTCATGCAGGACCTGACGGCCGCCGCCGACAAGCCCGAGACCGTGGGCTGGCTCGGCACGCAACTGGAGGTGGCCCGGCGCCTGCGCACCGACCCGGAGTTCGCCGAGGCGTGGGGGCGGCGCCGCGAGGCGATCGCCGAGGCGAGCCGCGAGCGCCTGGAGCACCAGCGCGACATCGGAGTCCTGCGCACCGACATCGACATCGAGGTCTTGGCGGGGTTCCTGCAGTTGGTCTACGACGGCCTGGTGCGCTACCTGGCGACCGGCCGCGAGGATCTCGACATCACGCGGATACTGCAGCTCGTCGAGGAGGCCGTGCGCCGCCACTAGCGGCTCAGCACGGGGCCAGATCGCCGGTGGAGTTCAGGTCTCCGGAATCGATGACCGCCCGGGGCGGTCCGGCGACGCGTCCGCATTCGCTCAGCGCCCGCCCGATCACCGCCGCGACCGCGTCGCGCGTCGCCAGTTCCCTGTCGCCGAGGAGGATCGACGGCGCGTCGATCCGCAGTTTCGGGTTGCGCTCGTAACGCTCGGGGCGGCGGCGGCCTTCGCGTGCCGCGTCGCGTCCGACAAGGAGGGATGCATCGTAGTCGATATATATTCCTGAGGGCAGGAGAGGATTGCCCTCGAAGAGGAGCTGATGCCGCCTGCCGTCGGGGCGCAGGACGGTCGCGACCGTGTTGTGGGTGCCGAAGTCGATGCCGAGGGCCGCGGCGGTTCGCTGGGCGGTGTCCATTCTCAGCTTCCAGAAGTGGGCGTGCGGGGTGCCCACAGCCTACTCGGTCGAGACGATCCGGGCATCGTTCAGCGTCGGCCCCAAGCGAAACGGGCGGCCCCCGGGAAGCGATGCCCCCCGGGGGCCGCCCGGTGTCTCGGTCTTCGGCGCTACCAGCGGTCGCGACGGTCCCGGTTGCCCTGGAAGCCGCGGCCGGCGCCTTCACGGTTGCCCTGGAAGCCCGGGCGGTCGCCGCCTTCGCGGTTGCCTCGGTAGCCGCCACGGTCACCGCCTTCGCGGTTGCCTCGGTAACCGCCCTCGCGGTTGCCCTGGTAGCCGCCACGGTCGCCGCCCTCGCGGTTCCCACGGTAACCGCCACGGTCGCCGCCCTCACGGTTGCCCTTGTAGCCACCGCCGCCGCCCCGGCGGTCGCCGCCGCCCTCGCGGTTGCCGCGGTAGCCGCCGCGCCCGCCGCCCTCACGGTTGCCCTTGTAGCCTCGGTCATCGCGATCGCGGCGCTGGCCGCCTTCGCGGGAGCCGCGCTTGGGCGGGTTGATGAGTTCGCGCTCGGCCTGCTCGCGCAGGCGGACGGCTTCGGCCCGCAGGCCTTCGACGTCCTCGCGGAGGCGCTCGATGTGGCGCTCCATGCGCTTGACCTCGGCCTCGTTCTGCGTGGCCTGGTGCTCGGCGCGAGCGGCCCGCAGGTCGGTGAAGTTCCTCGCCCCGAGCAGCTCGGCGAGATCCGGGTCGAAGTTGTCGTTCACGAAGTGGCGCTTGGCTTCGATGCCGGCGCGCTCGATGAGGCTGAACATGCTGCGGTTCTGGTGGGGCAGGACCAGCGTGGCGACGGCGCCGGACTGGCCGGCGCGGGCGGTGCGCCCGGCGCGGTGCAGGTAGTCCTTGTGGGTCTTCGGCGGGTCGACGTGCAGGACCATGTCGACACCGTCGACGTGGATGCCGCGCGCGGCGACGTCGGTGCAGACCAGGGCGTCGAGCCGGCCGTTCTTGAACCGGTCGAGGACCTTGGAGCGGTCCTGCTGCGACATGCCGCCGTGCAGGCCCTCGGCGTTGACGCCGGCTTCGCGCAGTTCGTCGGCGATACGGTCGACGGCGAGCTGGGTGCGAACGAAGACCATCGTCAGTCCGGGCCGTCCGGCGACGGCGGCCGTCATGGTGGCCTTGTCGCGCGGGCCGATGAGCAGCAGGTGGTGGGTCATGGTCGTGACCGAGCCGGCCGAAGCGTCCACCGAGTGCACGACGGGGTCGGACAGGTACTTCCGGACCAGGACGTCGACCTCTGCTTCCAGCGTGGCCGAGAAGAGCATCCGCTGGCCGCCCGGGGGCAGCTGGTCGAACAGCTCCTGGACCTCGGGCAGGAAGCCCATGTCGGCCATCTGGTCGGCCTCGTCGAGGACGGCCAGTTCGACCGAGTCGAGCGAGCACTCGCCGCGCCGGATCAGGTCGCGCAGGCGACCCGGGGTGGCGACGAGCATGTCGACCCCGCCGCGGAGCGCGTCGATCTGGCGGGAGAACGCGGTGCCGCCGCAGACGACCTTCATATCGATGCCGACGGCGTCGCCGAAGGTCTGGAGCGAGTCGGCGACCTGGATCGCGAGTTCACGCGTAGGAGTGAGGATGATGGCCCTCGGGTGCTTCGGCTTGGTGCGTCCGCCCGCCGCGAGGCGGGAGAGCGCGGGCAGGCCGAAGGCCAGGGTCTTGCCCGAGCCGGTCTGGGCGCGGCCGAGGATGTCCTCGCCGGCGAGCGCGTCGGGGATCGTGGCGGCCTGGATCGGGAAGGGCACGTTGAGGCCCCGCTCGGCCAGGGCCGCGGTGATCTTCTCGGGGAGCCCGAGGTCTTCGAAGGTGGTCTGGGCCTCGCCCGGCTTGAGTTCGTCGGTGTCGACGGTGAACTGCTCGGCCTCGGGCGCCTTGACGGCCTCGGACTCGGCGGTCACGGCGCCGGCCTCGACGACGGTCTCCTCGGTCTCGACGACCGGGGCCGCTTCGACGGCGGTTTCGGGAGTTCGGGGAGTTTCGTTTGCGATGTCCGCCTGTTCGATGGCAGCATCCGACCGGGTGGGGTCAATGGTCATGGTTCGCCTTCCGCGAGAACATGTGTAATGCACGTTCCGCGGATACTCTGATTCACCATAAACCGACGGTGATGGGGGCGGGACGCGCCTGATCGGGCCACTGTACGGGCCGCCTTTAGACAATAGCCGACCACGAAAGCGGCATGCCACCTTCATGGTCGGCTTGTGTGTAGGGACACCTTCTGTCGGCCGTGTCGGGATTCGGTCAGGCCCCGAGCTTGAGTTGGTACTCGCCCGTGGCGTCGACCGTCTCGAAGCCCATCTTGGCGTTGATGTCGATCATGTGCGAGTTGACGTCGGCGTTGTCGGTCCAGATGGTCCGCACCTGCGGGAACTGCTCGCGCAGGAGCCGCAGGTTCACGATCTTGACGAGCGTGCCGAGACGGTGGCCGCGGTGGCCCGGGTCGACAATGGTGATCCACTGGAAGCCGTGCCGGTAGGCCGGGTCGTCGTAGACTCCGATGACGGTGTTGGCGACGACCTCGCCCGAGGCGCGGTGGCGCGCGACGGTCGCGACCGGGACGATGCCGACGGCCTCGTTGCGGACGGCCTTGGCCTCCTTGAGCTCCGCGTCGATCTGCTCCGGCTCCAGCTCCAGCTCGCCCAGGGGGACCTCCGAGAGGATCATCGAGTCGAGCCGGCACATCGTCTCCACCAGTTCGGCCGGGGTGCGCCCGAGCCAGGAGACGATCTCGTACTCCTCGCCGGCCGCGGCGACGGCCTTGTCCAGGAGCGCCTGCTCGGTCTCGGGACTCATCGCGTCGACCGCCGCACGGCGGTTGACGCAGGTGAGCGCGAGCTTGAACCCGTGCTTCTCGAGGAACCTGCGTCCGGCGTCGTTGGGGACCGGCCCGCCCTCCCACGGCATGCGGCCCTCGATGGTCAGATCCGTGCGCTTGTCGGCGCGGCACAGCTCGATGAACTTCTCCAGCAGCGCCGTGCCGATGCCCTGGCGGCGGTGGTCGGGGTGGACGATCAGGTCGGCCCCGGCGAAGTGCAGGTTATCGCGGGTGGGGAAGCCGGCGATGAGCCAGCCGACGACGGTACCGCCGGCGACGGCGACGAACGCGACCTCGGCCTCGTCCGGCATCGGGTGCTTGAGACTCCTGGCGAACACGCCCTCGTGGGGCGGCGGACTCGCAGGGGTGTCGACGCGGTGGGAGGAGCGCAGCACCTCGAAGGCTCCCGCGACGAGTTCGCCGTCCGCGGGGTCGAGTTCGATGATCTTCATGGGATCAGTGTCGCCATTCGAGGGCCCTGGGAGCAATCGAATTACCCGATCGCCCCCGGGGCGTCAGCGTTCGAACGTGCGCTTGTACGAGACGCGGGCGTCGACCGGGTGGAAGCCGAGCCGCTCGTTGATCGCCGCCATATGCGCGTTCACGTCGGCGTTGCCGGTCCAGATGCGCTCGACGCCCGGGTACCGCTCGCGCAGCCGCCGCAGGTTCGCAAGCTTGACCCACAGCCCCAGTCGGTGGCCGCGGTGGCCCGGGTCGACGATCGTGATCCCCTGGAACGCGTCCGGATCGTCGCTGAAGGCGAAGATCGCCGTTTCGGCGGCCATGACGCCGCTGGCCTTGTGGACGGCGGCCGCACGGAAACAGGTCAGTCCGACAGCCTCGATCTGGGCGTCGCGGGCGCGCGCGTGATCGGCGTCGATCTCGCGGGTACGCAGATCCACATCGCCGAGCGGGATCTCATCGAAGATCATGGTCTCGAGGCGGGCCAAGGACTCCAGGTACCGCTCCGGGGTGGGCCCGGCCCAGGACACCAGCTCGTAGTCGGCCCCGGCTCGGCCCACGGCCTCCGACCAGAGCCCACGCTCGGTCTGCTCGGCGAGCGCGGCCACCTCCATCCGGCGGTCCACCTCGGTGAGCGCGGCTTTGAAACCCCGCTTCTCGAGGAAGTCCGGGCCCGCCGTCGGGCGAACAGGCCCGTCCTCCCACCTCACGCGGGCGAGGACGACCAGTTCGGTGCGCGCCTCGGCACGGGCGGTCTCCAGCAGGTGCTCCAGCAGCGCAGTGCCGACGCCTCGGCGGCGGTGGCCGGGGTGGACGGTGATCTCGGCCTCGGCGTAGTGGGCGTTGGACTTCATCGGCAGGTAGAGCCGCAGGTAGCCGAGCACCTCGTCGGCGTCGACCGCGAGATAACCGCGCAACTGGGAATGCGGCGGCGGATGCCGCATCTCGCCGGCGAAATAGCGCTTCGGGGGCATCGGCGACTCGGGCGTCTCGGCGGCGTGGACGAGCTCCAGCAGTGCGAAGGCGCGCTCGGCCTGGAGCGTGTCGCCCGGGTCGAGGCGGCGGATCTCCATGGGTGCTCCTCAGGCGTCGAGCTTGCGCTGGTATTCGGCCGAGGCGTCGACGGTCTCGTAGCCGAGCGACTCGTTGATGGCGATCATGTGGGCGTTGACGTCGGCGTTGTCGGTCCAGATCTCCTTGACGTGCGGGAAGTGCTCACGCAGGTGGCGCAGGTTGGCGAGCTTGGTCAGCAGGCCGAGGCGGTGGCCGCGGTGCGCGGAGTCCACGATCGTGATGCCCTGGTGCGCGGCGATGTACGGGCCCTCGTCGACGGAGACATTGCTCCAGCCGACGATCTCGCCGGTGGCCTGGTGCACCGCGACGCTGTGGACCGCGATGCGGCCCTCGGCCTCGTTGACGGCCTCGGCGGCGCGAAGCTTCTCGACGTCGACCTCCTCGGGCTCCACATCGAGATCACCGAGCGGGATCTCGCTGACGATCATCGAGTCCATGCGGGCCAGTGAGGCCACGAGGTCGTCAGGGGTGCGCCCGATCCATTGGCGCAGTTCGTAGGCGGCGCCGGCGCCGGCCAGGGCCTCGGCGTACATCCGCCGCTCCCGGTGCGGTTCGATCGCGTCGACCGCCATGCGGCGGTTGACGGCGGTGAGCGCCCTCGAGAACCCGCGCTTCTCGAGGAACCTCACGCCGTCCTCGGCGCGGGCCGGGCCGCCCTCCCAGAACAGGGGGGTGTCGGTGTTGAGCGTGGTGCGGCCCTCTTCGCGCGCGGTCGCGACGGCCTTCTCGAGCAACGCCGAGCCGATGCCGCTCCTGCGGTGCCCGGGATGGACGTGGAGACGGAAGTGGGCCAGGCGGGGATTCGAGTCCAGCCAGAAGGTGATCGCCAGGAGGCCGACCACCCGGCCGTCTCGCTCGACGGCGAACCAGCGCCTGACGCGGCCGGGCCACATGTGCGTGAACGTGGTCTCGAAGAAGCGGCGGACAGGGGCCGGGTTCTCCGGAGTGTCCGCGGCATGAGCGGTGGTGAGCACGTCGAAGGCGCCGGCGATCAACTGGGGAGCGGACGCGTCGAACTCGGTTATCTGCATGGTGTTCAGTGTCGTCGCCGGTACGACTTCGCTCAACAGGATTTCGGTCGGGCACAGTAGAAGCCGCTGTCCTTCAAGCTGAAGGGCAGCGGCTTCGTGTGCTCAGAGCGAGAGCTAGATGGTGCGCAGGTTAGCGGCCTGCGGACCCTTCTGACCCTGCTCGACGTCGAATTCCACCCGCTGGTTCTCTTCCAGGGAGCGGTAGCCGTTTCCGCTGATCGCGGAGAAGTGGACGAACACGTCCGGGCCGTTGTCATCGGGAGCGATGAAGCCGAAGCCCTTTTCGGAGTTGAACCACTTCACGGTGCCTTGCGCCATGTACTTACTATCCTTGCGATGTTGATGTCAGATCGACTGCCGACTCTCACAGGCGGTTGAAGGCCTGGTCGAAGCCGATGGCGAACCGATCCGAAGTGTGCCGCCATTGCTGGCGCTTCACCAACTCGGCAGTTGCCTGATCGAGCTGGCCATTGGACCCTACAGCACTTTCGCCTCCGTGTGACCGGACATCACGAGAACTTTCCCGGCTCTGGCGCTGTGAGCAGGGGCGACGCTTTTTTGCTTCCGATGTTTATGGGGCAACTCACTGAAACTGGAGTGGTCGCTGAGGAACGGCGACATGCTCAGGCGCGGGTTCGGGCACCGGTCTCGCCGCGCCGATCGAACTGGGTGCGGTAGAGCTCGGCGTAGAGCCCGCCGCGCGCCACGAGCTCCTCGTGGCTGCCGGTCTCGGCCAGGCGCCCGGACTCCATCACGAGGATCTTGTCGGCGCGGCGCACCGTCGAGAGCCGGTGGGCGATCACCAGCGAGGTGCGACCCTCCAGCGCCGTGTCGAGCGCGTCCTGCACGGCCGCCTCGGACTCGGAGTCCAGGTGGGCGGTGGCCTCGTCGAGGATCACGATCGGCGGGGCCTTGAGCAGTACCCGCGCGATCGCCAGGCGCTGCTTCTCGCCGCCGGAGAAGCGGTAGCCGCGCTCGCCGACGACCGTGTCGAGCCCGGACTCCAGACGCCGCACCACGTCGCCGATCTGGGCCCGGTCGAGCGCCTCCCAGATCTCCTCGTCCCTCGCGTCGGGCCTGGCATAGCGCAGGTTCTCGCGCACCGTGTCGTGGAACAGGTGCGCGTCCTGGGTGACCATGCCGATGTGGGCCTCCAGCGACGACAGCTTGAGTGCGCGCACGTCGATCCCGGCGACCTCGACCGAGCCGCCGGTGACGTCGTACAGGCGCGGCACCAGGCTCGCAGTGGTGGTCTTGCCGGCGCCCGAGTGGCCGACGAGCGCCACCAGCTCGCCCGGTTCGACGGTGAAGCTCACGTCGCGCAGGACGGTGTGCCCGTTGTCGCTGTGGTCGGGCCGCGCCAGGTCCTCCAGACTGGCGAGGGAGACCTCCTCGGCGCCCGGGTAGCGGAATTCGACCTCGCGGAAGGCGATCGAGGAGGCCCCTTCGGGCAGGTCCCTCGCGTCGTCGGCCTCCCGGATGAGCGGTCTGAGGTCGAGGACCTCGAAGACGCGCTGGAAGCTCACCAGCGCGCTCATCACGTCGACGCGGACGTTCGACAGGGCCGTCAGCGGGCCGTAGAGGCGCGTGAGCAGCAGCGCGAGGGTGACGACGGTGCCGGCGGTGAGCGTGCCCTGGAAGACGAGCATGCCGCCCATGCCGTAGGCGAGCGCCTGGGAGAGACCGGCGACGAGGGTGAGCGCGACGATGAACGTGCGGGCGTACATGGCGGTGGTGACGCCGATGGACCGCACGCGGTCGGCCTTGTCGCCGAACGCCTCGGACTCGCTCTCGGGGCGTCCGAAGAGCTTGACGAGCATCGCGCCGCCCACGTTGAACCGCTCGGTCATCTGGGTGTTCATGGCGGCGTTGAGGTCGTAGCTCTCCTTGGTGAGCGCGGCGAGCCTCCTGCCGACCCATTTGGCCGGGATGATGAACACCGGCACGAGCACCAGCGACAGCATAGTGATCTGCCAGGACTGGAAGAACATGACGCCCAAGGTCAGCGCGACGGCGATGCCGTTGGAGACGAGCCCTGAGAGGGTGGAGGTGAAGGCCCGCTGTGCGCCCATGACGTCGTTGTTGAGCCGGGAGACGAGCGCGCCGGTCTGCGAGCGGGTGAAGAACGCGACCGGCATGGCCTGCACGTGGTCGAACACGGCCCGGCGCAGGTCGAAGATGATGCCTTCGCCGAGCTTCGCGCCGTACCAGCGCATCACCAGCGAGACGAGGGCCTCGAAGACGGCCAGCCCGGCGATGATGCCGGCCAGGATGAGCACGCCGCGTTGGGTGCCGCCCGGGCCGGTGAGTTCGTTGACGATGTCGCCGGCCAGGACCGGCGTGGCGACGCCGATGCCGGCGGAGACGGTGACGAGGACCAGGAAGACGACGATGTCGCGGGCGTAGGGGCGGGCGAATCGGAGGATGCGGCGCTTCACGCCGCGGCTGAGCTTGACGCCCTTGAGGTCGTCGCCTCGCCGGAGGGAGCGCATGGCGTCCCATCCGGCGGCTCCCATAGATGCCACTGGGCCTCCCGTCAGGAGCCCAAGAGTCGGTCGTCTACGTGGGCTTGGGCTACATCGTGCTTCGCGTGATCGTGACGCTGATTATCAACGCGGGGCGCACGGGCGTTTATTTCGGCGTAGGCGCGAGTGACGCGGGTCGGCGTCCGGCCGCGGACGGCACGGTTCCCGCGTGGGGCGCGGGATCGGTGCGAGCCGGCGCTTCAGCGCTTGGAGCCCTTGCGGGCGCCGCCGCGGGTGCGCAGCTTGACGCCGCCCTCGCTGAGAAGCCGGTGCACGAAGCCGTAGGAGCGTCCTATGGTTGAGGCGATGTCCCGGATGCTCCGGCCTTTCAGGTACGCATCGGTGACGTACTCGGTCAGCTCGCGGCGTTCGTCGCCGCGGACCTGCCGGTTCGGATCGGTTCTCGAAGAACCTGAGTCGGTGTCGGAGGCGCGGTCGCTGCGGGGTGCATGTGCGTCGGGGTCCATTTGTCCTTCCCTGAGTACGGACGGTGATGAACGTGTCTTGTGAAGTTTGCCGGAGTTCCGGCGCCCGGCGGACGCTTCTGTCGGATACCCGATAGTTTCGTGACGTGACCGCACCGCAGACCCCGTTCACCGGCTCGGTGGACACCCTTGCCCACGAGCGGGTGCGCCACCACCAGCTGCGCGACATCGTCATCTGGATGTCCCTGCTGGTCGTGACGCTGACGCTCGCCTCCGTCGCGGCGTCCACCTCCGAAGTGGTGGGGCCGTCCACGCTGCCGTGGTGGCCGGCGCAGAATCTGTCGCTCCACGTCACCGCCGGCATGGTGGTCGCGCCACTGACGGCCGCGGCCGTCCTGTGGGCGGCGAGCAGGCCCGCGGCGGCCAGGATGTCGTGGCAGTCCCTGCTGGTGCTCTCCTACCTGGCGTCGCTGACGTGGTCGGGCGCGCTGCACACCAATGTCGTTCCCACGACGACCCCGACCGACACGCCCGGATCGGCGCTCGCCATCGAGCAGCTGGTCGCCCACACCGGTTCGCAGGCGGGCCTGGCCATCACCGTCACGGCGCTGTCGTGCCTGGCGGTGCCGCTGACGCTCGTGACGGTCCGCTCGGTGTGCGGGCCGGTGGCGGCCCGCGCGATCGCGCCGGTGCTCATCCTCGGCCCGTGGGCGGCCTGGACGACGCTCGGGATGGACGGCGTCGCCGCCGCCGCGTGCTCGGCGGTCCTCGCCGCCGGAGCGGTGGCCTCGGAGCGGCATGTCAAGGGCTTCGACGCGTTCTGGGGCGCGGCGGCCGCCGGCGTCCTGCTCGGAGTCGCGGCGCTGTTGTCCTACGGCGCGGCCTGGTTCGCCGTCTCGCTGCTGTGCCTGTACTTCGTGCGTCGGCGCCCGTGGCACATCATCGCCACGGCGGGCGCGGCGCTGAGCGTGCTCGCGCTCGCCGCGACGTTCGGGAACTCGTGGCCCGCGGGTTTGGCCGACACCTACAAAGCCTCGATCGGCGAGATCGCGGCGCACCCGGGCCAGCTGTGGTGGCTGCTGCTCATGCCGGGTCTGGTGCTCGCCGCCTGCGGCCCCGCGATCGTGGAGAGCGTGCGCCGCTTCGGCAGGGGCTCGGCCTGGCCGCTGATGATCGGGCCGCTCCTGGCGCTCGTGCTCGCGCCGCTGAGCGGCGCGAACCCCGAGCGGCCCGAATACGGCTGGGTGGCGCTGTGCCCGTGGCTGGTCGTGGCGGCGACCGCTTACGGCGGGCGGGGCCGGTCGGTCAGGGCGCCGCTGGCCGCGGCCGCCGCGGGCGCCTGCGCCGCGATCGTGCTGATGTACTCCGGCTAAGCCAGCTCGACGAGTTCCATCAGGTCGTCCGACCAGAGGTCTTCGTCGCCGTCGGGCAGGAGGATCGCCCGCTCGGGACGGAGCGCCTCGACCGCGCCCGGGTCGTGCGTGACCATGACGATCGCCCCGGTGAAGCCGTCGACGGCGTCGAGCACCTGCTGGCGGCTCGCCGGGTCGAGGTTGTTCGTGGGCTCGTCCAGCAGCAGCACGTTCGCGCCCGAACTGACCAGGCTGGCCAGCGCCAGGCGGGTCTTCTCGCCGCCGGAGAGGACGTGCACGGGCTTGTGGACGTCGTCGCCGGGGAACAGGAACGCGCCGAGGATCTTGCGCAGCTCGCTGTCGGGCAGGTCCGCTCCGGAGTCGGACGCGGCCGACTGCATCTGCTCCAGGACGGTGCCGGTGTGGTCGAGGGTGTCGTGCTCCTGCGCGAAGTAGCCGATGCGCAGCCCGTGGCCGGGCTCCACCTCGCCGGTGTCGGGTTCGAGCGATCCGGCGAGGATGCGCAGGAGCGTGGTCTTGCCGGCGCCGTTGAGGCCGAGGATGACCACGCGGGAGCCGCGGTCGATGGCGAGGTCGACGCCGGAGAAGATCTCCAGCGAGCCGTAGTGCTTGGACAGGCCGGTGGCGGTGAGGGGGACCTTGCCGCACGAGGCGGGCTGCGGCAGGCGCACGTCGGCGACCTTCTCGGCCAGCAGGTCCTCTTCGAGGTCGTCGATCATGGCCTCGGCGCGGCGCAGCATGTTCTTGGCGGCCTTGGCCTTGGTGGCCTTCGCACCGAGTTTCTGGGCCTGCCTGGTGAGGGTGCTCGCCTTCTTCTCGGCGTTGGCCCGCTCGCGGCGGCGCCGTTCGGCGTCCTCGGCCCGCTGGCGCTGGTAGGCCGTCCAGCCGAGGTTGTAGATGTCGATGACCGAGCGGGTCGGGTCGAGGAACCACACCTTGTTGACGACCTCGTCGAGCAGTTCGACGTCGTGGGTGATGAGCACGAGGCCGCCCTTGTGGCCGGCGAGGAAGCCGCGCAGCCAGTTGACGGAGTCGGCGTCGAGGTGGTTGGTGGGCTCGTCGAGCAGCAGGATGCCGTCGCCGTCGTCGGCGAAGAGGATGCGTGCGAGTTCGACGCGGCGCCGTTGGCCGCCCGAGAGGGTGGCGAGCGGCTGGGCGAGGATGCGGTCTTCGAGGCCGAGGTTCGAGCAGATGCGCGCGGCGTCGGCCTCGGCGGCGTAGCCGCCGCGGGAGGAGAACTGCTCTTCGAGGCGCGAATAGCGGCGAACGAGCTTGTCGCGCTGGGTGTCGTCGACGGCCTCGGCGAGTTCGACCTCGGTCTTCTGGAGGTCGGCGAGGAGCTGGTCGAGCCCGCGGGCGGACAGGACGCGGTTGGAGGCGGTCTGCGTGAGGTCGGCGAAGCGGGGGTCCTGCGGCAGGTAGCCGAAGGGGCCGTTGTTCTCGATCCTGCCGTCGTAGGGCTGGGCGAGCCCGGCGAGGACGTTCATGGTCGTGGTCTTGCCGGCGCCGTTGCGGCCGACGAGGCCGATCCGGTCGCCCGGCTGCACGCGCAGATCGGCCCCGGACAGGAGGATGCGCGATCCGGCGCGCAGCTCGAGACCGGTGGCGGTGATCATGGCACTCCTTCAGGAACGGCTCGGTTGCCGGAACCGGCAACCTGTCAAGTCTAGGCGGCGGCGTGCGTCACGCTCATCCCGATATCGCCCACGCGACTGTTCGGATCTGTTCGATTACCGAAAGTAATCCACCTCATACGAACGTAGGATCGCTCCCGCGTCGGCCGGTCGGAAATGCCCGGCAAGTGTACCGGTTCAAGCGTCGTATCGCCTGGTCACGGGCCAGATGTCGGAATCGGACCAGGTAGGTTTCCCCGCGCTATGGGGAAACAAGAAGAGTCGAGAGAGCAAACGAGCAGCGTACCTGCGAGCCGGCGCCTCCGCGCGCTCGCGAGACTGCGTCAAATCCGTCACCAAGGTCACACTTGGCGATTCGTCACCAGCGGCATGGTCGCGGCCGTCGCGGCCGGGTCCGTCATGGTGGCGCTCACCGGCCCCGGCTCCACCGCCGAGTCCGACAAGGTCGCATCCGCCGAGTCCCTCAATCAGATCCGGGCCTCCTGGGCGGTCGACTCGGTGATCGACCAGATCACGGCCGAACGCGAGACGTTCGCCTCCGAGCACCAGGTCACCCTGCGGGCCGCGGAAGTGGTCCAGGAGGCGGAAGCCACCAAGCAGGCGCTCACCGACGCCGCCGAGGAGGCCGAGGCCAGGGCCGAGGCCGAGCGGAAGGCCGCCGAGGAGGCCGCCGCGGAGGCGGCAGAGCGGGCCGCGGAGGAAGCGGCCGCCGCCGCGGCCGAGGAGGCGGCGCGGCCCGATTGGATCGCCCCCTCCGACGCCTCGGTCACCTCTTACTACGGGCAGCGCTGGGGCCGGCTCCACGCCGGCCTCGACTTCGCGAACAGCACCGGCGACCCGATCTGGGCCATCGCGGACGGCACCGTCGTCTACGCGGGCTGGATGGACGGCTACGGCAACATGGTCGTGGTCGACCACGGCGACGGCGTCGAGACCGCCTACGCGCACGCCACCGAAGTCCTCGTGAGCGTCGGCGACGACGTCGCCCAGGGCGACGAGCTCTCGCTGACCGGCTCGACCGGCAACTCGACCGGGCCGCACCTGCACTTCGAGGTCCGCCTCAACGGCGAGCAGGTCGACCCGCTCGCGTGGCTCGAGGAGCGCGGCGTCAGCCTCTGACGCTCCGCTTCCTGGCGATCACGGTGATCTCGTGCCGGTTGTGCCGCAGCTGGCGGGCGTGCAGGACCTCGTATGCCCCGGCGAGCTGCCGTAGTGAGGCGTCGACGGTCTCGAGGACCTCGCGGGTGCCGGTCTTCAGCGTCACCACCGCCAGCGCTCCCGGCGCCAGGGTCTCGGCGGCGCGGACCATCAGTTCGCAGCTGCGCGCCGGGTCCATGCGCATGTCGTTGACCGCGACGTCGAAGACGGTCCGGTTGCTGCGCAGGAACCGTCCGGCCGTCAGCTTGAGATGCTTGATCTGCGGATCGCCCGCGAGCCGCTCGTCCAGGTCGCCGGGGTCGACGGCCCACACCTGCAAGCCGTGCCGCCGCAGGATCCGGGTCCAGCCGCCGGGGGCGGCGCCGAAGTCGACGGCCCTGCCGCCTTTCGGCGGCTCCAGTGCGAACTCGCGGATCGCCTCTTCGAGCTTGAACTCGGCGCGCGAGATCTGCTCGCGGCTCTTGGACAGGCGCACGCCGCCGCCGGGCCAGTCGCTGAGGCTGTCGCGGGTCTCGTTGACCCCCAGCAGGAGGCCCTGGTCGGTGAGGCAGCACGACAAGACGTGCGGCCGGCCCGCCTTGGCGACCTGGTAGCCCGCCTCGCCGAGGCGTCCGGCGACGGCGTCGAAGACCTGCGCCGGGCCGAAGGCGTAGGACGATCGGCCGCTGACCCACACCTGGACGGCCAGGGCGTCGCCGACACCGGCCCCGCGCACCGCTTCGAGGGCGGCGGCGGCCGTCCGGTCGAGGTCCGCTTCCGGTCCGAGCACGGCGGACTCGACAGTGAGGTGCCGCGGGAAGACCAGGGGTGCCTCCTCGCAGCGGTCGGCGACCTCCTGCGCGGTGAGGCCGGGCGCGGTGAGCACGGCCATGTCCGGGCCGATCGGCTCGGCCTTCGCCTCGGGGCCGAATTCGCGTTCGAGTTCCCGAATCGCCAGGGAAAGCGACTCCTCCACTGCCGATACGATCACTCGCTGCTCACTGAACACGCGGCCATTCTTCCACAGCGGCCGACCCGGCCCGAGCGCGCGAACGCCGACCGTCAACGGACGGTCAGCTGCGGTTCGACGAGGGTCGAGTCGGGGACGTCGAGCCCGTCGAGCTTGCGCATGAGGTGGCCCACGGCGATCTCCGCGAGCCGCTCGGCCGGTACCAGTACCGACGGCAGCCGCGGGTGGACCCGCTCGCCCACCTCGTCGGGGCCGATGACGACCACGTGGAACTCCTCCCCCACCACCTTGCCGGCGTCGGCCAGCGCGTGCATGACGTGCGGCACGGCCGGCTCGTTGTGGACGGCCAGGCCGGTCAGGCCGGGCCTGGCGGCCAAGAGTTCCTTGACGGTGCGCTGCACCGAGACCGGGTCGTCCGGGCACGGCCAGGCCGCTGCCCGGTCGCAGGTCTCGCCGCGCGACAGGAAGCCTTCTCTGACGCGCTCGGCGAAGCCGGTGCGCCGCTCGTAGACCGCTTCGGAGGCGCCCAGCAGGGCGATCTCGCGGCAGCCGCGCTCGATGAGGTAGTCGGCGCATCCCCTGCCGGCGGCGGTGAAGTCGAGGTCGACGCACGTCAGTCCGGCCGCGTCGGCGGGGAATCCGATGAGGACGCTCGGGAGGCCGAGTCGCCGCACGGTCTCCACGCGCGGGTCCCGGACCTCGACGTCCATGAGGATGAGCCCGTCGACGATCGAGGACGCCGCCACCCTCGCGAGCCCGGCGGGGCCTTCGTCGGCGGTCATGAGCAGCACGTCCTGGTCGTGGCGCCGGGCCTCGGTGACCGCGCCGGAGGCGAACTGCATGAGGACCGGCAGGTGCATGCCGTCGCGCAGCGGCAGCATCATGGCGATGACCCCCGCACGGCGGGACGCGAGCGAGCGCGCCCCGGCGTGCGGGTGGTAGCCGAGTTGGGCCACCGCGTCCATGACGCGCTGGGCGGTAGCGGGCGAGATCGACCGCTTCCCGCTGAGCACGTATGAGACGGTGCTCGCGGCGACTCCCGCTCGCGCGGCCACGTCGGCGATGGTGACGCCGCGAGAGGCGTTCACTCCTCCGCCCGCCCGAAGCTCAGGGACGCCAGGCGGACCGGGCCGCTCTCGAAGGAGACGTAGAGGTCCTTGACGCCGGTGATCCGTCCGAGTCCGACGGTGACGTCGGTGTAGTCGTAGACGTCGCCGGTGGCCGGGGTGTCGATCTTGGCGAGGACGTCGCCGTCGAGCGGGTCGTCGACGCGCAGGGTCAGCTGGGAGGGCTGGCCGGCCACGCGGGCGGTCACCGTGGCGTACACGGGGTCGCCGTGCCGCTGTTCGGCTCCGCCACCGTGCCGCTGTTCGGCTCCGCCGAAGTCGCAGTCGCCGAGCATGATCCAGCCGCCGGCCTCCTCGGCGGCGATGACGTCGCCCGAGACGCGGTGCTCATCGCGCCACAGCACGCCGGAGTAGGCGTCGTTGGCGCTCGCGGCCAGCGGCGTGGACAGGTCGCGGGGACCGACCACCTCGCCGTCGATGCGGACCGAGGCCGACAGGACGATGTCGGACGCCGAGCGGCCGATCATGAGCCGCTGGCGGCTCTTCTCGACGATCATGCGGCCGGTGACGTTGTCCCAGTGGGCGAGGTCGGCGACGGGGACGGTGAAGGCGACCGTCCGCGTCTCGCCGGCGGCCAGGCGGAGCTTCTCGAAGCCGCGGAGTTGGCGCAGGGGCTGCTTGACGCGGGAGCCGCACTGGTGCGAGTACAGCTGGACGACCTCGACGCCGTCGCGCTCGGCGGTGTTGGTGACCTCGACGGTGACGGTGAGTTCGTCGTCGGCGTCGGCGACCTCGCGGTCGACGGTGAGCTTGGCGTAGGCGAATTCGGCGTAGGACAGGCCGTGCCCGAAGGGGTACAGCGGCTGGCCGAGGTAGTACATGTAGGTGGCGTCCGAGGCGACGATGTCGTAGTCGAGCATCGCGGGCAGTTCGGCGGCGTCGGTGTACCACGTCTGCGGCAGGCGGCCCTCGGCGTCGCGGTCGCCGTACAGGACGGCGGCGAGCGCGTGGCCCCATTCCTGTCCACCGTGGCCCGACCAGACGACGCCGGGCAGGTGCTTGGCGGCCCAGACCGGCGCGAAGGGATAGGACGAGGACATGACCAGAATGGTATTCGGGTTCGCTTCGTAGAGGCTGCGCAGGAGCCACTCCTGGGCGTCGGGCAGCCGCAGATCCTCGCGGTCCTCGGTCTCGCGGCCGTTGACGAGCGGATGGTCGCCGAGCACGGCGATGACGACGTCGGCCTCGCGGGCCAGTTCGGCGGCGGTCTGGCGGGCCTTGACGACGAATTCGAAGTCGAATTCGGCGGCCTTGGCGGCGCTGTCGCTCAGGGTGATCCGGCCGTCTTCGATGGCGAACCACTTGCCGCTCTCGGCGGCCTCGGCCTTGTGGACCTGCTGGAGGGCGACCTTGCCGCCGTCCACTTCGACGATGCGGAAGGTCTCGACGACGTCCCACTCGCTAGGCCCGGAGGAGTCGGCGGTGACGGTGCCGTCGAGCCGCCCGGCGACGAACTTGCCGGTGGCGGCGCTGCGGGCGGCGTAGGCCCAGCCGCCCCAGTCGAACAGGTCGAACTGGGAGGCCGCTCCGGTGGTGTCGCCGATGGTCAGGGACGCGCCGTCGTCGGCGGCGGTGACGTAGCCGGTCTTGTGGCGCAGGCGGATGCGGTCGACGCCCTCGCTGTGGAGTACCTCGGCGCGCTCGGCGAGGCCAGCGCGGGCGGTGACGGCGTAGGGCAGGGTCCCGGAGTACCAGTCCTCGAACTGCGTGTCGGCGAGCGGGCCGATGACGGCGACCTTCTTCGGCGCGGCGAGCGGCAGGATGCCGTCGTTCTTGAGCAGGGTGATGGACTGGGCGGCGGCCTCGCGGGCGAGCGCCCGGTGCTCCGGGGAGTTGACGACCTCCTCGCCGATGCCGGCGTACGGGTCCTCGGGGTCGAACTCGCCGAGGCCGAAGCGGACGGAGAGGTTGCGGCGCACGGCGGTGTCGATGTCGGACTCGTCGAGCAGGCCGCGTTCGAGCGCGGTGCGGATGTGGCCGAGGACGGCGTCGGGCTTCTCGTCGTCCTGGGTGAAGGAGTCGAGGCCGGCCTTGATCGCGTGGGCGTAGGCGGTCGGCAGATCCTCGAAGTAACCCTGGAGCCCGGTGAGGTTGTTGGGCGCGTATGCGTCCGAGACGACGAGGACCTCGTCGGAGGTCCAGGTGCGCAGCTCGCTGTTGACCAGCGGTGAGACGTGCGCCGGGCGGCCGTTGACGAGGTTGTAGGACAGCATGACCGCCACCGCGTCGCCGCTCGCCAGTGCCGGGCGGTGGGCGGCGAACTCGTATTCGCGCAGCACGCGGGGCGGCATGTTCGAGGAGGTGACGCAGCGGTCCACCTCGTTGCCGTAGGCGAGGAAGTGCTTGACGGTCGGGGCCGTCTTCCAGACGGCGCCGTCCCCCTTGAGACCGCGGGCATAGGCCGCTCCCATGAGGCCGGTCATCCAGGCGTCCTCGGAGTAGCCCTCCTCGTTGCGGCCCCAGCGCGGGTCGCGCAGCGGGTTGACGGTGGGCGCCCAGACATTGCGGCCGGCCTTGGCGGGGTCGCGGTGGTGGTAGGCGATGACCTCGTCGGCGGTGGCGGCGCCGACGGCCTCCACCAACTCGGGGTTCCAGGTGGCGCCGAGGGCGACGACCTGCGGAAAGACGGTGGCCTCGCCGAGCCATGCGAGGCCGTGGAGGGCTTCGGTGCCGGTCTTGAACGGGCCGACGCCGAGGCGCTCGACGGGGCGGTGGTACTGGTGGAGCAGGCCGACCTTCTCTTCGAGCGTCAGGCGCTCGAGCAGGTCGGCGACGCGTTCGGCGCGCGGGAGGGCGGGGTCGCGGAACACGGGCCGGTCGTGGCTCTGGGTCATGTCGGACTTCCTTGCTGGACGTCGCTGTCTTGTCGAAGCGCTTCGATGATGGAAGGCTCGCGGCTCGCCGCGCTTTTCGAAGCGCTTCGATTCAGGAATGTACGAGAGTTCTACACCTGCCCCGCCCGCAGCGTCAAGGCGGACGGGTCGGACAGCGGGGACGGACGTGTGATGCGGGCCTCGTCGCAGGCCGGCTACCTGCGACGACGGCCCGAGTTAACGGTTCGGAAACGAAGTGGGCTCAAGAGCCCAACGGAGTCGGCATGAGGCCGGCGTCGATGTCGTTGAGGATGCCCGTGGCCGCGCCGAGGGCGGGCGCCTCGTGGCCGAGGACGGAGACCACGATCTCGGCGCCGGCGGCGCCGGACGCATGGGTGCGCGCGGCCAGCTCGGTCTCGGCCGCGGGGACGATCCACGTGCTCAGGGCCTGGTAATGGCCGCCGAGCACGACGACCTCGGGATTGAGCAGGTCCACGGCCAGCGCGATCCCGGCCCCGAGGGCCCGCCCGATGCGCCCGAGGGTCTCCAGGACGTCGGCCTCGCCGGCGCGCGCCCGCGTGACGATGTCCTCGACCTCGGCCTCGACTTCGGTGCCCGCGATCGATTCGGACTCGGAGAGCTCGGCCAGGACCGTGCGAACGCTCGCGAGGTCCTCGACGCGTCCGACGCGGCCGTCGACGTCGATGAGCAGGTTGCCGATCTCCCCGGCGAAGCCGCCGGCGCCGCGGCGCAGCGCGCCGTCGACGATCAGCCCCGAGCCCAGGCCCATCTCGCCGGTGAGGTACAGCATGTTGTCCACTCCGGTGGTGGCGCCGAAGCGCTGTTCGGCCACGGCGCCGAGGTTGGCGTCGTTGTCGACCGAGACGGCGTACTTCGGGTCGCGCATGGCGCGCCGGAGGCGGAGGGTGAAGTCGAAGTCGGTCCAGCCGAGCATGGGCGCGCGCTGAATGACGCCGTCGTTGTCGATCATGCCGGGGACGGCGACGGCGAGGCCGAGGATCTGGCGGCCCTCGGAGTCCATCTTGTCCACCGCGCGCTTGGCGAGGCCGGCCAGGGCCGAGACCGACTTGCCCGCGGTGGCCCCCGCGCCGTCATGGGCGCGCCGCCAGCTCAGGAGCCGGTTGCCCGCCAGGTCGACCGCGACGAGGGTCATGTAGTCCACATTGACTTCCACGCCGAGCGAGGCGTAGTAGCCGGTGTCGACGCTCAGCAGGACCGCGGGCCGCCCGATGTTGCCGATGACCGAACCGGACTCGCGCAGCACACGGCGCTCGATGAGCTCGGCGACGAGACTGGAGACGGTGGCCTTGTTCAGCCCGGTCTTGGCGGCCAGGTCGGCGCGCGAGCACCGGCCTTCGGCGCGGACCTGGCGCAGGACGTAGCCGAGGTTGTTGGCCCGCACGTCGGTGAAGTCGGCGCGCTTGGCCCTGCCGGCCCCGGTGCGCGCGCCGCCGTCGCGGCCGGGGGTTTTCGCCGCTATGCGCATCGCCATCTGTCTGCCTCCTGCTGAACTTGTGGCCCATTCTCTTCGACGGCGACAACCCGTTGTCGACCGGTCCCGGCCGGTCGTCGCTTGTCCGAAACGTGATCATTCCGCGATCGAATCGGTCGGACCCTGGCTTGTGCGGGTTATCACCGTGCGCTACTTTAGTTTATCGAGCCGCCTAACTAATTTCAGGCTCACACCTCTCAGCCCTCACGAATACATGACCGAAAGGACAGCAACGTGGCTACTCCCTCCCGCAGGTCGCCGTTCAGGCGCCGCTCCCTCTTCAAGGCAGCCGGCATCGGCGCCGCAGGTGCCGCAGGACTGCCCGTGATCTCCGCCTGCTCCGACATCGAATCCGGATCCGGTTCGACACAGGTCACCGAGGGATTCGACTTCCTCCCCACCTACAAGGAATGGCCCCTGCCGGTCGAGCCCGACCTCATCGGGGAGCCGCCGCAGCACCCCTCCGGGTTCACCAGCTATCCCGAGCCGGTCCAGGCCGTCACCGACCTGCCCTCGGGCAGCGGCACCTATGAGATCACCATTCCCATGTGGGGCGAGGCGCCCTCCAAGGACGACCCGTACTACGCCGCGGTCCACGAGGCCTGGGGCGGCACCGTGATCAACATCCGCCACGCCGACGGCAACACCTACGCCGACACCTCGGCGCAATGGCTCCAGGCGAACGAGTTCGGCGACGGCATCCAGATGTTCAGCTGGATGCTGTACGCCCACCCGAACTTCCGCGAGACGGTCGTCAACACCTTCTATGACCTGACCGACATCCTCTCCGGCGACATCTCCGACCGCTGGCCGCTGCTGGCCGGCCGCGAGACCACCGCCTGGGGCAAGTCCGTGTGGTCGACCGACCCCGAGGACCCCGAGACCGCACGGATCTTCGGCATTCCCGGCAGCATCAACGGCGGCCCGGCCAACGGCATGTTCGCGCGCACCGACCTGCTCGAAGCCGCGAACCTCGCCATGCCGACCACGGTGGAGGAGCTGCTCGAGGTCGCCCGCGCCTGGTCCGACGACGCGGCGGGCCAGTGGGCCTTCGCCGGCACCGACTGGTTCACGTCCTCCTGGTTCGGCCTGGCCAGCGGCGACGGTTGGATCTGGGACGAGGAGCAGGGCAGGCTCGTCCACAACTGCGAGCGCCCCGAGTACGTCGAGTGGCTCGAGTTCCGCCGCACCCTGCACGACGAGCAGCTCCAGCACCCCGACGTCGCCAGCGGCACGCTCGACACCAAGGAGCTGCACAAGGCCGGCACCATCCTGTTCCAGCAGGACGGCATCACCTACTGGTCCGACTTCGTCAACCAGGTGAACGGCGGCGAGGCCGAGGGCGCGATCATGCCGCTCGGCGCCCTGGCCGCGAACGGACGCACCCCCCTGGTGTACGGCGTCACCGACGTCGACGGCTGGGTGTTCCTCAACAAGGACCTCACCCAGGAGCAGGTCGAGGAGATCCTCGACGTCGCCAACTTCTGCTCGGCCCCGTACGGCACCACCGAGTTCGAGATCCTCGAGTACGGCGTCGAAGGCGAGCACTTCACCTACGGCGACGACGGCACCCCGGTCTTCACCGAGCTGGGCACCGCCGTCGTCCAGGCCCCGGTCAACTACAAGACCTTCTCGGGCAAGGTCCAGTCGTTCCTCACCGGCGCCCCGGAGATGGTCCAGGCGCGGTTCGACTACAACGCCTCCATGAAGGACTACATCGAGGAGAACATCTGGGAGGGCATGCGCGTCGAGGCTCCGGCCGACTTCGTGGCCGCCTCCCAGGCGCTCGAGGACCAGGAGAACGACATCGCCTACGGGCGCGCCGAACTGTCCGAGATCGAGGGCATGGTCGAGACCTTCCTCAACAACGGCGGCGAGGCCGGACGCGAGCACTTCACGGCCGCCTACAAGACCCTCCACGGCGAGTGAGTGAACGGCCGGGCCGCCGACGCGGCGGCCCGGCCGTCCGCATCGCACGACCACCCGCAACGGACTCGAGACTGGATAGACAGAAGCGATGGCAGCACTCCAAACCTCAGCGCCCACGGCACCCGGCCGAGCCCAGGCGCGCCCGCGCATCAGACGCAATCGGACCGTGCGACAGCGGCTGCGCCAGGACTGGCCCCTGCTGGTCCTGACCCTCCCGGCGCTGGTCCAACTCTCGGTGTTCTTCTACTGGCCCTCGTCGTGGAACATCATCGCGTTCATGGACTACAGCGCCTACCGGCCGTTCTGGGACAACCCCTTCGTCGGCCTCGCCTGGTTCGAGCGGCTCTTCTCCGATCCGCTCTTCCTGCCCGCACTCGGGAACACCCTCAAGTTCGCCCTCGCGCAGCTGATGTTCGTCTTCCCGCTGTCGATCGCGCTCGCGCTGCTGATGCACAGCGTCGTCTCCACCAAGGTCCGCAGCGTCTTCCAGTCGGTCGTCTACCTGCCGTACTTCTTCTCCTGGGTCCTGGTCGTCACGGTCTTCATCCAGATGCTCGGCTCCGACGGCCTGGTCAGCAACTGGCTCCTGGGACTCGGCGGCGACCGGCTGGACTTCACCACCGACTCGGGATCGTTCATCTTCCTGGCGTGGATGCAGTGGGCGTGGAAGGACGCGGGCTGGGGCATGATCATCTTCCTCGCGGCGCTCGCCTCGATCAACCCGAGCCTGTACGAAGCCGCGGCCGTCGACGGCGCCAGCCGCTGGAAGCGCATGTGGCACATCACCCTGCCGGGCATCCGGCCGGTCATCGTGCTCCTGCTGATCCTCCAGTTGGGCGGCATCCTCACCGTCGGCTTCGAGCAGTACCAGCTCCAGCGCGACGCGGTCGGCCACCAGGCCACCGAGGTGCTCGACACGTTCGTGTACTACCGCAGCATCATCGGGTCCCAGGGCGAGTCGTTCGGCACCGCCGCGGGCCTGTTCAAGGGCGCGATCGGACTCGTGCTGATCCTCATCGCCAACAACATCGCGCACCGCCTCGGAGAGCAAGGGATCTACCAGAAGTCATGACCACCACCGCTATACCCACGCAGCGCCCGCGGCCGCGCAAGAGCAGCCGGCCGGCCTGGGACGAAGAGCCGAGCGTCATCGGCAAGCTCGCCAAGGCGGCGTTCATGGTCTGCTATGCGGCGGCCATCGTCATCCCTATCTGGGCGGTCGTGGCGACCAGCTTCGCCAGCGAGGAGGCGCTCCAGCGCGCCGGCGGGAACCTGCTGCTCATCCCGACCGACCTGAGCCTCCAGGCCTACCGGGAGATCTTCAGCGGCGGCGCGATCACCGAATCGCTGCTGCTGACGATCATCCTCACCGCCGTCGGTACCGCGATCAGCATGGTCCTCACCATCGGCGCGGCCTACGGGCTGTCGCGCCCGGGCACCCTGCTGCACCGGCCGCTGCTCATGCTCATCCTGTTCACCTTCCTGTTCGCACCGGGCATGTACCCGAACTTCCTGGTGGTGCAGAAGCTCGGCCTGTTCAACAGCTACTGGTCGCTGATCCTGCCGATGGCGCTCAGCGCGTTCAACCTCATCGTGCTTCGCGCGTTCTTCATGAACAGCGTGCCCGGCGAGCTCATCGACGCGGCCAAGATGGACGGCGCCGGCGAGTTCCGCACCCTGTTCAAGGTCGTGCTGCCCATGTCCAAGGCGATCCTGGCGGTCATCGCGCTGTTCTACGCGGTCATGTACTGGAACCTGTACTTCCAGGCCGTCCTGTACATCCCCAGCCTCGACACACAGCCGATCCAGGTCGTGCTCCAGCGGATGCTCATGTCCACGCAGGGCCTGCCCGGGGCGGCCTCCGCCGCGGCGCAGTACCAGACGGCCGCCGCGGCTCCGACCGCGGCGCTCAAGATGGCCGTCGTGGTCTGCACGATCATCCCGATCGTGATCATGTACCCGTTCATCCAGAAGCACTTCACGAAGGCCGTCATCACCGGCGCCATCAAGGGCTGAATCACGGCTCGCGAGCTTCGCCGAGGCCGGCTGACAAGCTTTGCCCGCCGTTCGTGAGGAACGCGCCCGCGAGGGCCGAGGGCCGCATCCGATCGGGGATGCGGCCCTTTCGCGTGCGTGAGCGGCTGCGGCAGTCGGCTCGTCTCGGCCGGAACGGCCCGGACGCCGCGGAGCACGCCGAGGTGGGCTGCGGCCAGCGCGGGCGAGGGGTCGACGCCGAGTTCGTCGGCGAGTCGTGAGCGATCGGCGCCCCCGAGTCGTCGAGGACCCGGAGGGGTCCGAGCAGCCCTACGCGCATGGGTCCAATCTTGCCCCGCGCTTTGAGTGCGGCCGTGCCCGCGCCACTGCCCGCAGTGTTCCGTCGCGAGCGGGCGCGGGACCGATCGCATTCGTGTCGCCGATCAGACAGTCCGTGAGCGGTGATTGGGCGAGTCGGCGTCGAGATGAGCATGGCGCCCATGTCGCGGGCTTTTGTATCGCTTGCCGCACAAAGGCACCGACCGACGGTGACGAGGCTTTTCCATTCGCGTTCGCTCCCTATTGGAATCTGCTAGTTGCATAGGCAGCCTGCCACAACGAATCTGGGCATTATTGTCAATTTCCCGACTAACCCGACCACACGCGCCGATCACGCACGTACTGTCGATTCCAAACCCCGACATGATGAGGTGCGGTGCCCGCCATGACGATGCGTCTTGACCCTCAGTACGACTCCCACTCCCTCGCGCTCTCGGAAGGAGACCCACCGATGAGCACTGGACCCACGGGCGCTCATATCGCCGGCCATTGCGCCGAGTTCAGGCTCCAGAGCGCGGGCGGACCCCAGATCCTGCTCGCCTGCGATCCCGACGGCGTCGCCGCCGCCGTCGCCACGATCATGGCGGCCAAACTGGTCCAGGTGCCGACGGCGCTCGTGCGCGACCGTCCGGGCTACGAGCCGGGAGGGCGCCCCGACCACGGCCTGAAGATCATCACCGACCCCGCCAGGGAGATCGGGGCGCTGGCCTATTACGGGCCGGGCGGCGAGGACTACGGGCCGGGCGCCTGGGTCACCTACTCGGAGGTCGAGCGCCATCCCGAGGTCAAGCTGTACCGGGACATGGAGTCGTCCAGCACCTTTCCCTCCGACTCCCACATCGCCCTGAGCACGCTGGCGCGGGCCGTCGAGGACTTCCGCGCCACCGGTGGCCTGCGACCGACGATCGTGACGTGGCGTCCCAGCACCGTCTGGTAGGACGCCGCCCGCCCGAACGCGGCTAAGCTTGCTCCTCATGAGCGAACCCGTGACCGTGCGCTTCGCCCGGCCCGACGATGTGCCGGCCATCTGCGCGATCGTCAACCACTCCATCGCCCACCACACCGCGAACTTCCGGACCGAGCCGCAGGCCGAGGCCGAGTGGGCGCACGACCTGGCCGAGTACGGCGAGCGCTACCCGTGGCTCGTCGCCGTCGAACGGGACGAGGTGCTCGGACTGGCGTATGCGAAGCCGTGGAACCCTCGGGGCGCGTACGACTGGACCGCGGAGGCCACGATCTACGTCGCGGACGGTCACCACGGCAAAGGCATCGGATCGCTGTTGTACGGCAGCTTGATCAAGCGCCTGGAGCAGCAGGGCTTCCGCAGTCTCATGGCTCAGGTGACCCAGCCGAATCCGGGAAGCGAGGCGCTGCACTCGGCGTTCGGATTCGAGCGCATCGGCACCGTCCGAGACGCCGGCTATAAGCACGGCGAATGGCATGACGTGTGCATCTGGCAGCGTGAGCTGGCGACGCTGGACGATCCACCGAAGCCGACCGCACCGGTCGGGCTGTAGTCGGGGCGTATTCGGCAGCATTCGCGGTCCGAGCGTTCACGGTCCGAGCCTTCACGGTCCGAGCCTTCACGGTCCGAGCCTTCACGGTCCGAGCCTTCACGGTCCGAGCCTTCACGGTCCGAGCGTTCGCCGTGAGCGCGTTCACGGTCAGAGGTGCGTCGAGGTTGGGTCTGCGGATTCGGGGTGGTTCTGGGCGCGGCTTCAGGCGCGGCGATGAAGAGGTAGCGATCAATGAGGGTCCGACTCCGGGGTCGGGTTCGTGTGAGTGTGGCTTCAACCGGGCGGCGACGAAGAGGTGAGTGCTTTGTGGAGGTTGGGTGGCGGGTATGCGCGAAGGCTTGGGCGCGGGCCTTCGCGCCGGCGGTCCGTGTGGTGTCCTATTTGTCTTGCAGCGCAGGGTGATTGGTGGCTGGCGGGCCGGAAACGTGAGTGTTTTCCCACCCTAATGGGTGATGACAAAGGCATTGTGACCTGGGAGAATAGAGGTATAGCACGAACCGGCGGAAACAGCAGGTTCGTACGAGACCTCAATGACCGAGGGAGGTGTCAGATGGCCAAGGCGAGCATGAAGCCCAGCAGGACCGAGCGGAGCGAGCGGGCGGCGGCCATCCATACCAACCTTGACGAAGCTGCGGCCATGATCAACCAGGCCCACGCCAAAGTGCTCGCTGATGTCATCGAGGCGAAGGCGTGGAACATCCACCGCGACTGCGACGGCTTCTCGGCCTTGCGGGAGTGGCTGGTGTCGACCTTCGACTTCCACCTCCGCGTCGCGGCTGATCTTGCGGCGATCGCCCGCACGGCAGGGAAGTTCACCGTCCTGGCCGAGACCGCGACGTCGGCTGCCGCGCGGATCGACCGGGTCGCGGCAGCCGTGCGCCGACTGGACGCGACCAAGGCTCTGCGGGTGTACGCGCGGACTCCTTACAAGGAACCGGTGCCCTCCCCGTTCGACGCGGACATCCTCTGCCCGACGCCGGAGCACTTGATCGCGCAGTACTGCGTCCACGCCACCGTCAAGGACGTCCACGCCCAG
>NZ_BAAHCB010000023.1:108113-117206 GCF_054776215.1 Glycomyces tarimensis | reverse complement strand
GCCGTGATCAAGCGCCAGCTGTACCGACATCACTCGGAAGCGGCTTTTGCATAAGCTTCCTGATTCGGCTCGGCTCAAGCGATGCGGGCGAGATTGTGGAGACCGGCGTTGTAGATGCGGTAGGGGATGGCTCCGGCCTCGTAGTGGACTTCGACCTCGAAGGGCCTCACCGGTAGCAGCCGCGCCTCCGGGACGACCGCCAAGACTCCTCGCACGTCAGGGGCAAGGCGGGCCGGAAATGTCGCCAGCAGAGAGCGAATGGCGTTCGAAGGAACCCGAAGCTGCTGCATGACACCGGGATGAGCCGAGAACCTCAGGCTCCTTCAAGCCCCCGCCTGGACATTACGGGACAGCCTTTAGGCGGCATCCCGCTGTTCCAGCCATTTCAGCATCGCTTGGTTGGTTTCTTTCGGCTTTTCTTGCTGGATCCAATGACCGCAATCCAAAGTGACCACTTCCACATTGGGCACGAACGCGGACAGGTTCTCAGACCTCGCGACCGCATCCCGGTCGCCGTAGATCATGAGGGTGGGCTGCTGGATGATCGGGTCCACGTCCGCCAGCAAGCGCCAGTTGCGGTCAAGGTTCCGGTACCAGTTGATGCTGCCGGTGAACCCCGCTTTCTCGAAGGCGGAGATGAAAACGGCCAGTTCGCTGTCGCTCATCAAGGGCTCTCCGAGCGGTGTTGCGGCTCTGGCGAGATTGATCATCGCCATACCCGGCTGAGGCTCCTCGGGGGGCTTGTTCTTCCGGTACAGGTTGCGAAGGAACTGGAATGTGTGCTCTTCGAGCACGGCGTCTGCGACGCCCGGCTGTCGATTGAAGTGGACGAAATAGAAGTCGCCGCCGAGCATGTCCTCCATGAACTCGACCCAGGGCTTTTCTCCGCGCTCCTGGTAAGGCAGGCTCAGGTTGATCACCTTGTTCACACGGCTTGGATGCAGCAAGGTCAATCCCCAAACGACCATCGCGCCCCAATCATGACCGACGAAGGTGGCGTCTTCGTATCCGTAGTGATCGAGAAGTGCGATGAGATCACCCGACAGGTGTTCGATGTCGTATTCGGCCACTTCGGTCGGACGGGACGAGTCGCCATAACCCCGCTGGTTCGGGACGATGACATGGTAGCCCGCCGCGGCGAGGGCGGACATCTGATGACGCCAGGAAAAGGCGTGCTCCGGCCAGCCGTGACAGAGCACAATGGGCTCTCCGGCATTTTGTCGGCCCGCTTCGAAGACTTCGAGTGCTACACCGTTGACTGAAATAAGGGTGGGCTCGGGGAAATCGGCTGGATCGAACATTGCATTTCCTCCATGGTTTTTCGAGGTGTTCAGACGATGGCCGGAATCGAGCACTCGGGTGAGTCCTCGTCCGGGCTTGGGTGACGGCCTGGCGCATCGAAGTTCCTTTCGGCGGATTACCGATCCTGGGTGCCGTCTGATCGGTTGCCACCACCGTATGGCGCATTGCGGACAGGATCGGTCCTCAGGTGGTGGCAGACTGAGAAAATGCCGAAAGACCCCACTGGTCGAGCACTGCAGTTGCTCTCGCTCCTGCAGACGCATCGATGCTGGCGCGGCGCCGAACTCGCCGAACGCCTCGAGATCACCGAGCGAACGGTGCGCCGCGACGTCGATCGTCTGCGCGACCTCGGCTATCCGGTCGATGCCACGTCGGGAAAGCACGGGGGCTACCGACTCGCGACCGGAGCGCACGTGCCGCCCCTGGTCCTCGACGATGATGAGGCCGTCACGGTAGCCGTCGGCCTGCGCTACGCCGCGGAGGCCGCCATAGGCGGTATGGAGGAGACGTCGCTGCGCGCCCTGACGAAAATCGAGCAACTCCTGCCCCATCGACTGCGCCGACGGGTGTCGGCGCTGCATTCGAGCATCACGTCGATGCGATCGGCCACCGACGACGACATCGTCGACCCCGAAGCACTCAGTGTGCTCGCGGCGGCGTGTCGAGACCGTGAGGACGTGCGTTTCGACTACCGACGACGTGATGGCGAGAACGGCCGACGGCTCGTCGAGCCGCACCAACTCGTCACCGCCGGCCGTCGCTGGTATCTCGTGGCATGGGACCGACATCGCCGCGACTGGCGCATCTTTCGGCTGGATCGGCTCCGGGAGCCCCGACCGGCGGGCGGTCATTTCGCGCCCCGCCCGATCCCGGGCGGCGATGCGGGGAGCTTCGTCGCGAGCTCACTCGGCTCGCTGCCCCGTCACCATGAGGCGAAACTCGCCGTCAACGCCGCGATCGCCGAACTCGAGGGTGTGCTCCGATGGGTGGACCACACACCGATCGAGACGCAGGCGGACTCCTGTTCCGTCCAGATCCGCGACGATGATCTCGACCGGCTTGCATTGACCGTGGCCCGCATTGCGCTCACCGCCCCTGTGGCCGTCATCGAACCGGCTGAACTTGCCGACACCGTCAGGCGACTCGCCACTCACCTCACCGTCTCGCCACCATGACGATCAGGAGCGGATCGGCCGATCAGGTCATGTGGCGCAAGGTCGCCGCCGAGCATGGATTCGCGGTCATGGCCTACGACATTCCAGCGGCGCATTAATACTTCGAACTGTTTTGTATTACGACGACCCGGTGTGATCGCACTGACCCCACAATGGCCGATGCAATTGGAGAATCGCGCGTGTTGCTGGTTGTGCCGGCGTGACTGGTGTGCGATGGTGCTCAGATCGCGCAGTGCGCGTACTCCGAAACCCAATTGAATATGGCCCGGTGGGCCGCCCTTCCATCGCCAAACAGATCGGCGGCCCACCTTGCAAACCCTGAGAGGAAACCTCCCATGGTTCATGTCAGCGTACGCCAAAATCGGCCCGGCGGCACCGAGCAAAACACCTTCGAGCGACACTCCCGAGGCCCCGGCAGCCCCCTCGTCGAAGTCCCCGGTGACGGCTTCTACGACTGGGCCGGTCGACGCCTGTTCCTGCCCGACGGCCGACCCGACCCGAACACGCCCGGCGCCTACCGCTACCAGCACGACCCCGAATGCACCGACCGCACCGCACCCGAGTCCGACCCGGCCAACCCGCGTTACGAGCCGCCGCACCTGCGCCACCGGCCCGGCGACACCTGGGAGATCGGCGGCAAGCCCCACGACCCCGAGGACTCCGGCCCCTACGGCGCCTCGGGCTGGTACCAAGACCGGCGCACCGGCCGCCACCGCCGAGGCGAACTCCCCGATCCACTCCCGCCCGAGCGGGACAGACCCGGCCCCGCCCCGCGCGGGCACCGCCGGCACCTGCCCGAACCGGCATCCGACCACCGCGCCGAGGAGCCCTACCGATTCTCCAGACTCCGCGAAGACGCCTGGGACCGCTGGCTGATCGACTCCGAGCCCCTCGCCCGAGCCCACATCCGACGCCCCGAGCCGGAGCGAGCATCCGGGCGCCTCATCGCCGCGCTCATCCGCTTCGCGCGCTGGACCGCCGCTCTATGCTCCGGCTCCCATCACGCCGAGGCGGCTCCCGCGCAGGCCGCGCCGGAAACCGAGTCGCCGCTGAGTCTGCGCGGCACGCCGGCGAATCCCCCGCTGCCCAGACCTCGTGCCGGCTACATCGACTCGTGGGAACGGGCCTTCGACGCCCGTCGCCCGGTCGCGGGAGGCGGTCTCGCATGAGCCGTGCCGCTCACACGCCGCACCGCATCCGCGCCCGCTACCTGCGGGCGCTGCGCGTCCTACCCCTCCAAGCGGGGCTTCCCGGCCCGATCGACCCCGACCGGCTCACTGTCCTCGGCACCGACACCATCGCCGGTCGAACGGTCAAGTTCGGCACCATGACCAGCGCGCCGCGCATGTGGATCGCCTTCGCCGACATCGAGCCCGCCCTGCTCGGGTACATGACGGGCCTGGTCGTCGGCGAACCCGATCTGTGGATCTGCGAGACCGCCCACCGCGACTGGGTCCTCGAAGGCGACAACACCCGCCGCTTGAATGAAGCGGCGGCCGTCGTCTGGTTCGCCTGCGAACGAGACGACGGCTGACTAGATCGGGGAGAAGCGCGGGCAGGGGCGCAACGCCTTCCGAAGGGCGAGCAGACGCACGGGAGGCGATCCTTTCTCCCCTCGACCGTTCCCTGGGGTCGGCCCGCCTTTCCCGACCTCCCGCTGCCGCCGTTCGCGACGTCCGAGGACCGTCGTCGTCTGCGGCTGCCGGCGCTCCATGTCGCGCTCATCGACGACGGTGAGCCGTCGCTGTCCACCAAGATCCTGTGGCGGGACGCCGCCCTGTCCGGCCCGGAGGCCTGACCGATGCTCCGCTCTGCTGTGGGCGGATCCGCCCAGGGCGGATCCGATGGCGCCCCAGCCGCGTGCCGCGCAGTGTGGATCCATGAGCGAAGACCAGAAGACCCCACTGTTCAATGAACGGGCCAGACGCGAGCTGTACCAGCAGCGCGTCCTGGTCCTGGACGGCGTCCTCGACGACGACAACGGCCTCCTGCTGGCGACGCAGATGATGGCCCTGGCCACCGAGAACACCTCGGCCGACATCGCGCTGTGGATCCACTCCCCGGGCGGGTCCGTCCCGTCGATGCTCGCGATCCGCGACATCATGCGGCTCATCCCCTGCGATGTGTCCACACTGGCGATCGGCATCGCCTGCAGCGCCGGCCAGTTCCTGCTCTCGGCCGGCACCAAGGGCAAGCGGCGCGCCATGCCGCACGCCCGGGTGCTCATGCACCAGGGCTCGGCCGGGATCGCCGGCGCGGCCGTCGACGTCGAACTGCAGGCCAACGACCTTCGGTACACCCGCGACACGGTGCTGGGGCTCACCGCCGAGGACACCGGGCAACCGGTCGAGCGGATCTTCGAGGACTCGCTGCACGACCGCTGGTACACCGCCCGCGAGGCGCTCGAATACGGCTTCATCGACGCGGTCGTGAGCTCCTTCGACGAGGTGTCGCCGCGCTTGCACCGGAACATCGGCATCGGCCTCACCGCGGAAGGAGGGGCCCGATGAGCTCCTACACGATTCCGAACGTCATCACCCAGCATCCTCGCGGCGAGCGGGTCATGGACGTCTACTCGCACCTGCTCGACGAGCGGATCGTCTACCTCGGCACCCCGATCGACTCGGGCGTCGCCAACGCCCTGGTCGTGCAGTTCCTGCACCTGGAGGCCACGAACCCCGAGCGGGAGATCCAGTTCTACATCAACTGCGAGGGCGGCGACCCGAGCGCGATGCTCGGCGTCTACGACACGCTGCGCTACATCCGGTCGCCGGTGGCGACCACGTGCGTCGGCCAGGCCGTCGCGGCCGGCGCGGTGCTCCTCGCCGCCGGCGAGCCCGGGAAGCGGTCCGCGCTGCCGCACTCGCGGATCATCCTGGACCAGCCGACGGCGCAGGGCCGCGGGACGATCCCGGACCTGATCCTCCAGGCCGACGAGGTCGTGCGCGTGCGCGCCGACATCGAGAAGATCCTGTCCCGGCACACCGGGCAGAGCCCGGAGACCCTCCGCGCCGACACCGATCGCGACCGGGTCTTCACCGCGGACGCGGCGAAGGACTACGGGCTCCTCGACCACGTGCTCGAAGAGCGGTGACCCGGCCGTGTTCGAGCACTCGCGTTCCCGTTCGCGAGTGCTCGAACACTCCTGGAACTCGCGGTCCGATCGATCTGCCCGGCCCCGGCGGGCCCGCCAGCTTTTGCGGGTCCGCCTGCCGCCAGAGGTCCTGCCGCCGACGCCGCGCCGACGCCGATCGCTGAGGCCCGTCCCAACTGGGCGAGCCGGGCTATGCGAAAACGCCGGCCCGCGCCGCTTCGGCGGCGGCTCTCGCGGCCCG
The DNA here is from genome assembly GCF_054776215.1 of Glycomyces tarimensis. NCBI lineage: Bacteria > Bacillati > Actinomycetota > Actinomycetes > Glycomycetales > Glycomycetaceae > Glycomyces > Glycomyces tarimensis. The sequence continues at coordinate 111,394 of NZ_BAAHCB010000023.1, read as the reverse complement.
GTCGGCCGCGGCCTCGTCGAGCGGATCCCCGCCCATGAGGAGGCGGTAGTAGAGCGGCGCCGAGACCGCCTTGACGACCTCGGCGGCGTCCGTCCCTCGCGGAATCTCGCCGCGCTCGACGGCCTGCTCGACGCACGGCGCCCACTCGGCGGTCCGCGTCGCGTAGAAGCGGTGCAGGGCCGCCTCGGCCTGCGAGTCGCAACCGGCGGCGATGATGAGCGCCCGGAACAGCCGACCCTGCCGCGGGTCGGCCAGGGTCCTGCGAACCAGGCGGGCCTGCGCGGTCAGATCGCCCAGCAGCGTGCCGGTCTCGCTGCGCGGCAGCGACTCCTCCGCCATCTCGGTCAGCAGGTCGGCCACCAGCCCGGGCACGGTGCCCCAGCGGCGGTACACCGTGGTCTTGCCTACGCCCGCGCGATGGGCGATGTCGGCCAGGTCGATGTTGTCGAAACCCCGCTCGGCGAGGGCGTCGCCGGCCGCGCGGAGCACCGCGGCGCGCACCTTGGCGGTGCGCCCGCCGGGGCGGACGGTTCCAGGGTCGGGCCGCGCATCACTCATAACGGGTCTCCAGTTGCGTTAATGGCTCCTGTGCGCTAGTTTAGACCAGCCATTAACGGAACTGTAGAACCATTAGAGGAGAGCTCCCATGGAATACCGCAGACTCGGCGCCTCGGGCCTCGAAGTGCCCGCGCTCAGCTTCGGCGCCGGCACGTTCGGCGGCCGGGGACCGCTGTTCCGTGCCTGGGGCACGGCCGGAATCGACCAAGCCCGCCGCATGGTCGACGTCGCGCTCGACGCCGGAGTCACCATGTTCGACTCGGCCGACGTCTACTCCGGCGGCGCCTCCGAGGAGATCCTCGGCGCGGCGCTCAAGGGCCGACGCGACCAGGTCCTCATCTCCACCAAGGCGAGCCTGCCGATCGGCGAGGGCCCGAACGAGGCCGGCTCCTCCCGCCCGCGGCTCATCGCCGCGGTCGACGCCGCGCTGCGCCGGCTCGGCACCGACCACATCGACCTGTTCCAGCTCCACGCCTTCGACGCCCGCACCCCCGTCGAGGAGACCGTCGCGGCGCTCGACGACCTCGTCCGCGCGGGCAAGCTCCGCTACGTCGGCGCCTCGAACTTCTCCGGCTGGCAGCTGATGAAGTCGCTCGCGGTCGCCGACCGGCGCGGCTGGAGCCGCTACGTCGCCCACCAGGTCTACTACTCGCTCGTCGGCCGCGACTACGAGTGGGAGCTCATGCCGCTCGGCCACGACCAGGGCGTGGGCGCGCTCGTGTGGAGCCCGCTCGGCTGGGGCCGGCTGACCGGGAGGATCCGACGCGGCAGCCCGGCCCCGGACTCCAGCCGCCTGCACGAGACCGCCCAGTGGGGACCGCCCGTCGACGACGAGCACCTCTACGGCGTCGTCGAGGCACTGGACGAGATCAGCGCCGAGACGGGCCGGACCGTTCCACAGATCGCCATCAACTGGCTCCTGCGCAGGCCCACCGTCGCCTCCGTGATCATCGGCGCCCGCGACGAGGACCAGCTGCGCCAGAACCTGGGCGCCGTCGGATGGGAGCTGGCACCCGAGCAGGTCGCCCGGCTCGACAAGGCCGGCGCGAAGACCCCGCCGTACCCGTACTACCCGTACGAGCGCCAGGAGGGCTTCGCGCGCCTCAACCCGCCCTTGACGCCGTCCGGCGCCTGAGCCGCTTCGCTCAGCACTCGAAGTTCGCGGTCGGCTCGCAACACCGCGAAGCTCGACCCAGCGTCCCGACCCCCAATGCGATCAGGACACCGGCGTCGCTGGTGCTGAACCGCTCACCAGATCACCGCGCAACGAGATACTGCTGCCGGGCTAGGCCGCCAGCGCGTACGCGGCGCGGCATGCCACGCCGGCGATGGCGTTGACCTCGGCGGCGCGCAGCCGCTCGGCGACCCCGAGCGCCAGATCGGCGAGCGTCGTGTCGAGCGCTCCGGCGACGGCGGCGATCATCTCGCTCGAGGGCTCCTTGAGACCGCGCTCCATCTCGGAGAGGTACTGCGGCGAGATCCCGGCGCGGCTCGCGGTGTCGGCCAGCTTCTCGCCGCGTTCGCGACGCAGGCTCCGGAGGCGTTCGCCGAGCGCGTCGCGCCACAGCGGTTCGCGGTCGCGGCGGTTCGGCTCGCGCGGCGGCGCGGCGGCGTCGTCGCGGACGGGTTTCGTCAGTGGGGGAGTCTCAGCCATGCCTCATGGTAAGGCGATGGCGATGTCGGATCGAGTCCGTTACGCCGACGGCAGAATCCCGGCGGGGCGATCGCGCGCAGGCTCGCGTCGCCCCCGCCGGGAGCCCTCACGCGGCCGGCACCTGGAAGTAGTGGCCGGCTTCGAGCTCGGCGAGCAGCCCGTGGTGTTCGGGGGTCCAGCCGAGGCGCTCGCGGGTGAGATCGGCGGAGACGACCGCGTCGTAGGCGGTGAGGGCGCTGATCCAGCCGAAGTGGTCCGCCGCATCGGCGCTCGCGATGCTCTCGACCGGCACGTCCAGCCCACGCCCGATCGCCACGGCGATGTCCCGGAAGGGGATGAGCTCGTGGACGCCGTGGTACCTGGAGCCGGGCGTGCCCGACTCGAGGGCGAACCGGAACAGGCGCGCCGCGTCGCGGCGGTGGACGGCGGGCCAGCGGTTGCGCCCGTCGTCCACATAGCCTGAAACGCCCTGTTCGCGGGCGACGCCGATCAGTGCCGGGACGAAGCCGTAGTCGCCTCGGTCGTGCACGGAGGCGGCGAGGCGGACCACCGAGGACCGCACACCGCGCTCGGCGAGCGCCGTCGTGGCGTTCTCCGAGGCCATGCGGTGCACGGCTGGCGAGTCCGGGTCGACCGCGTCGTCCTCGGTGCCGGCGGTGCCGGACCGTGCGGTCACGGCGCCGGCGGTGACCACCAAGGGTTTGCCGGTGCCGGCCAGCTCCTCGCCCATGGCCTCGATGGCCGCCAGGTCGGCCCCGCCGGAGTTGGGAAGGTCGGTGAAGTCGTGGATGAAGGCCAGGTGGACGACGCCGTCCGCCCCGGCCGCACCGCGGCGGAGGCCGTCCAGGTCGCCGAGCTCACCGCGGTGCGCCTCGGCTCCGACGGCGGCCAACCGCTCGACGGCCCGCTCGGAGCGGGCGAGGCCGACCACTTCGTGACCGGCCTCGATGAGTTCGGGGACGACGGCGGAACCGACGAAGCCCGTCGCGCCGGTGACGAATACTCGCATGATGTGCTCCTTCTGACGAGTGGCACCGGCCCATGCCGGCGCTTCCATCGTCGGCGCGGG
>NZ_BAAHCB010000023.1:76295-108103 GCF_054776215.1 Glycomyces tarimensis | reverse complement strand
CGCGCCCGTCCAAGGCCTGTTTCGCAACACGCCATACGTTTCGGGCATGATCGCTGGTCAAAGGCGCTGTGCGAGCTACGCTCGCGAGGTGAGCGACTCAGGCACGGCACCCGATCTGGACCTGCGACTCGTCCGGTACTTCACCAAGGTCGTCCAGCACCGGCATTTCGGCCGCGCGGCCGCGGAGCTCTACGTCAACCAGCCCTCGCTGAGCCGCCAGATCCGCAAGCTCGAACAGCAGCTCGGCGCCCGCCTACTGCATCGCACGCCGCAGGGATGCGAACTCACCGATGCAGGCGAGGCGTTCCTGCCGCGCGCGGAGGCGCTCCTGCGCTCGGCGGCGGGGGCCGTGGCAGCGGCGCGCTCCGCCGTGGCGAGCCGCATCACCGTGGGCTACATGAGCGGCATCATCGTCACCTCCGCCGTGCGGGAGCTGCGGCGCCGGTATCCCGACGCCGAGGTCAACGCCGTGCACCTGGCCTGGAACGAGCCTCGGGCGGCGCTGCTCGACCACCGGGTGGACGCGGCGGTGGTCCGCCTGCCGATCCGCGGCGACCAGCTCGACGTGACGACGCTGTACGAGGAGCCGCGGGCCGTGCTGCTGCCCCTCGATCACCGCCTGGCCGGCAAGGAGTCGGTGCGTCTCGGCGACATCGCCCACGAGCCGCTGCCGCGACTGCCCGATCCGGACTGGGACGCGTACTGGCGCATCGACCCGCGCCCCGACGGGAGCCGGGCGCCGGACGGCCCCTTCATCGAGGCGATCGAGGACAAGTTCGAGGTCATCGCCTCGGGCCAGGCCATCGCGATCGTCTCCGGAGGCGTGCGCTCGGAGGGTTTCCGCAGCGACCTGACGACGGTCCCGCTGCGCGATGTCGAGCCGAGCCATGTCGCGCTCGTGACCAGGGCGGGCGACGCGAACCGGCTGTTGGAGACCTTCGGTGAACTGGCGACCGCCTACCTGGGAGCGGACCGAAGCCCGAACGATCAGGAATAGAGAAGCCCGAACCGCCGTCCCGCATTTAGCGTGGTGCGCATGACCAACATCGAATCCATCACGCTCGAAGTGGCCGACGTCGAGGCCGCCCGCCGTTTCTATACCGCCGCGTTCGATCTCGACGATGCGATCGGTCTGCGGGCCTCCGACGCGCCGACGAGCGGCTTCCGCGGGTTCACCCTGTCGCTCAGCGTGTCGGGGCCGGCCAACGTCGACAGCTTCTTCGACACGGCCGTCGAGGCCGGAGCCACCGTGCTGAAGCCGGCCGCGAAATCGCTCTGGGGATACGGCGTCGTCGTCGAGGCCCCCGACGGGACCGTCTGGCAGATCGTGACCTCGCAGAAGAAGGACACCGGCCCTGCGACCCGGAAGGTCGATTCGATCGTGCTCATGCTCGGGGTGTCGGACATGCCCGAGAGCAAGCGGTTCTACGTCGACCACGGCCTCACCGTCGCGAAGAGCTACGGCAAGAAGTACACCGAGTTCGAGGCCACGCCGGGCGCGACGTCGCTGGCGCTCTACCCGCAGAAGGGCATCACCAAGCTCGTCGGCGTCAAAGCCGTCGGCACCGGCTCGCACCGGCTCGTCGTCCACGGCGGCACCGAAGCCTTCACCGACCCGGACCGGTTCGAATGGGAGCCCGCCGCGAACGCGGACGGCAGCTGAGCCGGGCCGTGGCCGCGCGGCGATGAATCCGAGCGTCTGGCCTCGTCTGCACAATCGAAACTCGAACGCCGACGGAGGAGACGCCATGATCGCGCCGCAGACGCACACCCTGGAAGCACCCGGCGCCGTACTGTACTACGACATTCGCGAGTGCGGCACCGGCTCCGAGCCGCCCTTGCTGCTCATCGGCTCGCCGATGGCCGCGCCCGGGTTCACCACGCTGGCCGGTCACTTCGCCGACCGCACGGTGGTCACCTACGACCCGCGCGGGGCCGAGCGCAGCAAGCGCACGGACGGCGCCGCCGAGACCACGCCCGATGAGCATGCCGACGACCTGCACCGGCTGATCTCGGCCATCGGTGCCGGCCCGGTCGACCTCTTCGCCAGCAGCGGCGGCGCGGTGAACGCGCTCGCCCTGGTCGCCCGCCATCCCGAGCAGGTGCGCACCCTGGTCGCGCACGAGCCGCCCGCCGCCCAGGAACTGCCCGACCGCGAAGCGGTGCTGGCCGTGTGCGAGGACATCCGACGGACGTACCTGAGCTCGGGCTTCGGCCCGGCGATGGCGAAGTTCATCGCGCTGGTCACCCATCAGGGCCCGTTCACGTCCGAATTCGTCGACAGCCCCGGACCGAATCCCGCCGACTTCGGGCTGCCGACCGAGGACGACGGTTCCCGCGACGATCCCCTGCTCGGGCAGAACATCGTCGCGTGCAATTCCTACCGGCACGATTTCGCCGCGCTCCGGGCCGCCTCGACCCGGATCGTGGTCGGCGTCGGCGCTGCATCCGGTCAGGAGACGGCGGCACGCGCCGCGCGGGCCGTCGCGGCACGACTCGGTACGGACCCGGCCACGTTCCCGAGCGACCACGGCGGTTTCCTCGGTGGCGAGTACGGCCAGACCGGGGAGCCCGACGCCTTCGCCGCCACGCTGCGCAAGGTCCTCGCCGGCTGACGCCTCCTTGCCGTTCTTGATCGGCCAGGAGTGCGAGCCGGGCTTTCGCGCCTCGTCCCGCAACCGCCCGGTGATGCGGGAGCCGACGCGGCCGCGATATGGCACCGGCCCGCTCGATCCCCTGGACCGAGCGGGCCCGGCGGGTCAGCAGCCGATGCGCTCGGTGCCGAAGGCGACGTCGTCGTACCAGAGGGTGTCGGTTTCGGAGCCGTAGGACTCCCAGCCGAGCCGCAGGTCCGTCAGCGACGGGTGCCAGTCCGAGCGGGACAGCCACTGCTCGTCGATGTCGTGATCGGGGACGCCGTCGACGACCAGGCCTTCGACGAGATCCCCGTCGATCCAGGTCCGCAGTTCGCCGCCCGCGACATGGAACTCGACGCAGGTCCAGCTATCGACCGGCAGGGGCCGGCTCAGCGCCACGCCTGCCGGGCTCTGGGCCGGGAGCGTCGCGTCGTCGGACTCGCGGTTCCACTGCAGGGCGCCGTTCTGGCCGCCCAGGCGCAGATCGCGGTCGCCGTCGTTCGCGTCGCCCATCGCGACCATCGTGGTGTGGTTCTGCGGCTGGGCGGTGGTGTGGTCGACGTAGAGGCGGAACCACTCGGCGTCGGCGGGCAGCTCGCGGCCGATGAAGATGTGGTTGCAGTAGTTGCCGCCGCCGTCGATGCGGATCGAGGTGGAGCCGCCGTGCGCGAACGTGTCGTCCACGGTCGCCGTTCCGGTCCCGGTGCAGTTCTCGGCACCGACGGTCCAGTCACCGCCCGGAGTGGCGCCGGTCTGGTCCTCGAAGCCGTCGCAGACCGCGCCGGCCGGACAGCTCCCGTCCGGCGGGGCCGTCTCGCTCGGGTCCTCGCTCGGCGTCTCGCTCGGCTCGTCGCTCGGCGTCTCGGTCAAAGGAGTGGTCGTGTCGGGCTCCGCGGGCTCCCCGCAGCGCTCGCCGTTGAGGAGGAACTCCCCGATCGCGAAGGCGGGGCCGCCGACGACCAGCCCGGCGACCTCCCGCTCCTCGCCGGCCGCGACGGTGCCGTTCCAGCCCACGTCCGAGCCGGTGAAGTGCCGCCCCGACTGGCTCCAGTCCAGGTTCCAGGCGCTTTGGACGTCGGCCCCGTCTGGCAGATCGAACTCGACGGTCCAGCCGTTGAGGCCGCCGTCCGGACCGATGAGCGTGAGCTTGGCCTGATGGGCGGTCCCCCAGTCGCCGACGACCTCGTACCGGACCGAATCGCAGGTGACGGCGTGCGCCGGGCTCGCCGCCACCACCGCCAGTGCCCCGGCGGCCAGGGCCACCGTCGCCGAGGCGACGGCGCCGATGCTCCGGCGCCGTCTTCGAGCGTGCATGTCCTCCATGCGACAACCTCCTTCGCGCCCGCGCCGCCGCTACGCGTCCACGGGCATAGGCATACATATTTATGAACGTAAATATTATGACTCATGGGGCCTCACGGACATATGACGCCCTTACAGACCAAATCGGGAAAGCTCGGGCAAACGACTCGGTGAGCCGACCGCTTCGCCGTGGCCTCAGCGTCGCTTGCGGTTCGACCACCAGTTCCGGATCCCGCTGGAGACCCACGAGACCGCCCCGATCACCGCCGCCGTCAGACCCGAGGTGAGCAGCTTCTGCCGGAATGCGGCGCTGTCGCCGACAAGCCAGTTCGCGATCCCCGTTTCCGAGCTGTCGGACGACAGGGCGACGACGGCGACGAGGAGGCCGATGACCAAGATCCACGGAGCACGGTCGAGGGCGAAGTCGACGACTCGCAGCAGAGCGTTGGTGGCTCGCATGCCTCCTCTGCGGATGCCCTTGCGCGGCAGCCCCGCGCGCCATGCGCCCAGCGCCGCGACGATCTGACCGGTCAGCCATACATGCCGCTGCGCACCGTCGTCCCACAGGACCCACGAGCCGCGGACGTCGTTCGATCCGGAGGCCGACTGCCGTTCGAGCAGGTGGTGCACGGCGAGCAGGCACGCCGAGCGGGAGCGGTGGTCCTCCATCCGGGCGAGGGCGAGCAGGCCCCACGCCGTCCCGCAGTTGGTGCACTTGTTGGCGAGCTGCAGTGAGGACCGGTCCGCCGGGGCGCTCCATTCGTCGATGCTGTTGGGCCACCGGCCGCTGTCACGCTGCTGCCCCACCAGGTACTCGACGGCCAGCTCGAACCCTTCGGGCGGCACCCCCGCGGCTTGGAAGGCGACGATCACCTGAGCGGTGGTGGACGGGTTCGGGCGGGCGAAGCCGGTGACGCCCCAGCCGTGGCTCTCGCCGTCCTGGGAACGCAGCAGGTACGAGACGATCTTGTCCCTGAGGTCTTCCCGGTGGCCCCAGAGCGCGAAGGCCCACAGCGTCAGGGCGCACGGCATGGCGCGCGAGGGCTCGGTGTCGCCGGGGACCGATGAGACGGATCCGTTGCGCTGATCGACGCACGATTCCAGGAACGACAGGCCGACGGTGACCGGTCGGTTCTTCGCTCCGGCCGAGGCCGCGTGCAAGGCGATGAGCGCCCATGCGGTGGATTCGGCGCCGGCGAAGCCGAACTCGCCGCTGTCGAAGGAGCCGTCCTTGCGCTGTCGGCTCCTGATCCACCGGGCGGTGGCGTGCAGGTCGATGTCACCGAGGGGCGCCGACACCTTCGCCCCACATCCGCGAAGGGCGACGATGGCGCAGACGGCGTCGACGGTGCCGCCCCAGAGCGACGCCTCCGAGCCCCCGGCCATCACCGGCCAGAAAGGCTCGTTCGGAATCTGGTGGCGCCGGATCCATTTGGCCGCGAGCAGGAGGCTGTGGTCGAGCTCTTCCTCAGTCGGCCATCGTCGCTTCAGCATCACGCACCTCCAGGGATGAGGAATCCGGTCCGCCACTCCCGAGTCGACGAGCGGGTACTCATTCGAAAAGTCGGACGGAATGAATCCGGTGCGCCATTGCACGACAGATGTATTCGAGTCATTCATCATCGCAGGGCCATGCACGCGCCGCAACCAAGGATTGACTAACATAAATTCGATCGACTTATGGTGCCGCGAGCCACCAGGCATTTTCGATACGAAGCCACTTTTCCTGGTGCCCAAGGGATGTCGACGATCGATATTTCCGGAGGCCAGTGCCCGAAAGAGTGAATGGCGCCGAACGCGCACTGTTCCAATTGCACAGCAGCCGTTGCATGAATGCCACAATCACTGTCAGGAAAGTGACACTTGCCTATGCACTCGTTTCGAGTCCGAGCAGTTGTGACCCGTGAGGCGGAATTGTGGAGGTGAGTTCGGTGGTAGAGGGTCTCGTGGCTACCCGAGCTGCCGATCAGGTTCGGGGATCACCGCTCCCCGGAGCCCCTGATGAACCTCCATCCGCCCGGTGACCTTTCACGCCATCACTTCCGATATTCGAAACGAGCGCTGTGCCGCGGTGTCGCGCCTTCAGACGTGGAGGCGGCCACGGAGGGCCGATCAGCACCCGCGTCGGTCAGGGTGACCGGCGCGGCGACCTGCTTCCCGGCGTCGGGGGGAGCAGGCGAGCAACCACCCGCCAGAATGACGGAGGCACCCCTTGAGGAGGGGCGCCCGTCAACACACCGGCATCTGAAAGGACCGACATTGCACTGGTATCTGGCGGTGCTCAAGAACTACGCGGGCTTCAGCGGGCGTGCGCGTCGCAAGGAGTACTGGATGTTCGTGCTCTTCCACGCGCTCGCCGTCTTCCTCCTGTGCGTGATCGCCGTCGCGGGAGCCGTGACGATCGCCGCCCAGACGGACGGCAGTGGCCTCTCGGCGCTCCCCGTCATCCCTGTGATCCTCTACTATCTCGCCACCGTCGTCCCCACCATCGCGGTAGTCGTCCGGCGCCTCCACGACACGGGGCGCTCGGGCTGGTGGTACCTCATGGTCCTCATTCCGTTCGGCATCGGCGGCATCGTGCTGCTGGTGTTCACGGTCGAAGAGGGCCAGCCGCACGACAATCAATACGGGCCCAGCCCCAAACCCGTGCCCGCTCATCCCCAATACGCCGTCCCGTATCCCCAGGGACAGCAGGGCGTTTATTAGTCCGAGGGCGGGGACTCGGAGGAGTCCCCGCCCTGGACTGGGCCCCGGTCGATCGGAAGACACTCGCCGCGCTCGTCCGCCATGCCCTCGTCGAGCTCCACGCCGCGGCAGCCGCGCTCCGCGAGGAGGCACACCTGCCCTTACCCATATATGACAGCACATATATGTGCGCTACCATTTACACATGTCGCTCCGCTACGCCGTCCTCGGGATCCTGTCCATTCAGCCGATGAGCGGCTACGAGCTGAAGAAGACCATCGACGAGAGCATCGGGCACTTCTGGACGGCGGACCAGTCGCAGATCTACCGAACGCTCGCCGGACTGGTGGACGACGGCCTGGCCTCCCGCCGCACGGTGGTCCAGGACGAGCGGCCCAACATGCACCTGCACGCCCCGACCGATCGCGGACTGGCCGAACTGGACCGATGGCTCGCCTCGCCGCTGCAGGCGCCCCCGGCACGAGAGCCGTTCCTGGCACGGCTGTTCTTCGCCGACCGGCTGCCGGCCGACGAGATACGAGCACTGCTGCGCACCCGCCGGGAAGCGGTGAGCGGGCAACTGGCCGCCTTGGAGGCGATCGCCGTTCCGGCGAAGGGGGCCGAGGAGCTCGGGCATGTACTGCGCCTGGCCACACTCGCCTGCGGCATCGCTCACGCCAAGACCGAGCTCGACTGGCTGGATGCCACCGAACGACGACTCGAACGGATCATGCCATGACGGCGCCCCTCTCGGCCAAGCTCGATCACATCGCGGCCCGATACGCCGCCAAGCCCGCGGTCTCGGCGATGAGCTTCGCGGTCGAGCAGCCGTCCACCGGATTCACCTGGCGGTACGGGGACACCGCTCGGCCGTACTTCATCGCCAGCATCACCAAGCTGTACACCGTCGCGATCATCATGCAGCTCCGCGACGAGGGCGCCCTGGCGCTCGACACACGGGCCGCGGAGCTGCTCGGCGAGGACGCGATGCGCGGCCTGAACGTGCGCGACGGCCACGATCACGGCCCGGCCGTCACCGTGCGCGAACTGCTGGCGCAGACGTCCGGGATACCGGACTATTTCGAGCAGCAGCGCACCGACGGAACGACCTTCCTGGACGACATGCTCCGCACCGACGCCGCCTGGACCTTCGAGGACTTCATCGAGATGGCGAGGCGCGTACCGAGCCGATTCGCCCCCTCGGCACCAGGGCGAGCGCAGTACGGCGACACCAACTACCAGCTGCTCGGGCGCATCATCGAGACGCTCGCGCCCGGCGGCTACGAAGACGCCGTCCGCCATCGGATCATCGAGCCGCTCGGCCTGCGCGACACGTGGCTGTTCACCCCGAAAACGCTGGATCGCTACGGCGAGGTCGCGACGGTCCTGCACGGTCGCACACCGCTGCGCGTCCCGAAGTCGGTCGCCTCGTTCCGTCCCGACGGCGCGATGGTGTCGACCGCGACCGACCAGGTGCGGTTCCTCCGCGCCTTCATCGGAGGCGAGCTGTTTCCCGCGCGGTACCTGAGCGAGATGACCGCCCGCTGGAATCCGGTGTTCTCGCGCCTGGACCCCATCGACTACGGCATCGGCATCATGCGGTTCAAGCTTCCCCGCTGGCAGTCGCCCTTCGCCCCGATCCCGGAGATGATCGGCCACTCCGGCGCCTTCGGGAGCGTCCTCTACCACGTCCCCGAACGGGATCTCTACCTCGCGGGCACCGTCAACCAGATGCGTTCCCGCAGGCTCCCTTATCCGCTGATGCTGCGGCTCGTCGCTCAGCTGCGCTGAGCGGCGCCCCGCTCCGTCGGGTCGTCCGGCGCTAGGGCGCGGGGTCGCGGCGCTTGCGGGGGGCCGCGGAGCGCGGCGGCTTGGCGCGCATGTGGTCGCGCACCCGGGACATGATCTCGCCCAAGCGATCCAGGTCCCGGTCGGACAGCGGTTCGAACAATTGACCGCGGACGACACGGACGTGGCCGGGCAGGACGCGCTCGAGCAGGGCCCGGCCCTCGTCGGTGATGCTGACCAGTGTGGAGCGCTCGTCGTCGGGGCTGGGGCCGCGGGTCACGAGCCCGGCCTTCTCCAGCAGACCGACCTGGTACGTCAGGCCGCTGCGGCTGTAGACGACCCCGTCGGCCAACTGCGTCATGGTCGCCCGCCCGTCGGCGGCGTTGAGGCCTGCCAACAGCTGGAACTGCACGGTGCTCAGGCCGCCTTCGGCCCGCAAATGCTGCTCCACCTCGTGCTGGAGCAGGCTCGTCGCCTCCATGAGCGCGAAATAGGCGCCCAACTGCCGCGGGTCGAGCGCCTGGTCGTCGTGCGGCCGGGATGGGGACATCCCCGAATCCTACCTGTTTCGAATGCAAAGCATTGTGCCGAGCATCACCGCGAGAACACTAGCGCTTCGAATTCGAAGCAGGTTATCGTCGCTTCATGCTTCGAATTCGAAGCAACAACGGAGGAGGCATCATGAAGGCAGTTCGTTACCACGCATACGGCGACAGCGACGTCCTGGTCCACGAAGAGGCGGACCGGCCGACGGCGAGCGCGGGTCAGGTGGTGCTCCAGGTGGCCGCCAGTGCGTTCAGCCCGCTGGATCTCGCGATCCGCGCGGGACAGATGCGGGAGGTGTTCCCGGTCGAGTTCCCGCACACGCCGAACTACGACGTCGCGGGCGTCATCGTCGAGCTCGGCGCAGGCGTGAGCGGCTGGAGCGTCGGCGACCGGGTGATCGCGTTCCTCCCGGCCGACGCACCGGGCGGAGCCGCCGAGTACGTCGCGGCTCCCGCCGAACTGCTGGCCGCCGCCCCGCGCGAGGCCGATCTGGTGGACGCCGCGGCGCTGCCGTCGGTGGCGCTGACGGCCCGGCAGTCGCTCTTCGACCACGCGAACCTTCAAGCGGGGCAGCGTGTGCTGATCAACGGTGCCGGTGGGGCCGTCGGCGGCTACGCGGTCCAGCTCGCGGCACGGGCGGGCGCGAGCGTGACCGCGACGGCCAGTGCGCGCAGCGTCGACAAGGTCCGTTCGTACGGTGCGCAAACCATCGTCGACTACACCGCGACGCCCGTGCCCCAGGCGCTCTCGGGGCGGCGGTTCGACGTCGTGCTGAACCTGGTGCGCACCGATCCCGAGGCGACCGCGCGGCTGGTGGACCTGGTCGCCGACGGCGGGTCCTTCGTCAGCACCACCACTCCCGGCCCTGATGACGCCGGGCGCGGCGTGCGGACGGTGCGGGTCTTCGTCCGCAGCGACGCCGCCCAGCTCGCCGAGCTGGTGTCCGGCGTCGACGGCGGCGAGGTTCGGATCGACGTCGCCGAACGGCGGCCGCTCTCGGAGCTGGCCGAGGTCCACGACTCGGCCCTCACCGGTCGGCTCGCCGGCAAGACCGTGCTCATCCCCTGATGCGACCCGCCGCGACCCCCATCTCGGCCTTGAGCCGGAGGCGGGGGTTGCGGCACGGAAAGAGTGAGTGTACAGTCATTCACATGGCAGCAGCACGAGTTCTCTCCACCGCCGAGGACCGCCGGGAGGCGGTCGTCTCCGCCGCGATCACGGCGTTCGCCGACGGCGGCTTCCACACGGTCCCCATCGCGAAGGTCGCGGAGGTGGCGGGGATCTCACCCGCGTACGTCTCGAAGCTGTTCTCCTCCAAGACGCGACTGTTCGTGGCCGCTCTCGAGGAGTGCTACCGGCGCATCATCGCCTCCTTGGAGCGCGGCGCCGAAACCGCCGACGATGCCTCCCCGCGGGGCGTGCTCGATGCGATGGGCGCGGCCTACGCCGAGCTGATCGCCGACCGCGACCTGCTGGCGCTGCAGGTCCACGCTCAGGCGGCCATCGCCGAGCCGGAGATCGCCACGGCGGTGCGCCGAGGCATCGCCGACATCACGAATTTCGCCGCCGCGCGCTCGCGCGCCGACGGCCCGGCCGTCCAGAGCTTCATGGCCTTCGGCCAGCTGTGCCACCTGCTCACCACGGTCGACGCCTTCGAGGTCGACGAGGCCTGGGCGCACGTGCTGACCGAAGGCATCCGCCACTCGAACCCGGAAAGGAGGACCCGACCGTGACCGACCGCGCCGAGACCGCACTCGACCGCATCAGCCCTTGGCTGATCATCGCGCTGATACTGGCCCTGGACATCGTCATGTTCACGTCCTGGAACTAGCACCGCCCGAGCCGCCCGTATCGGCGGCCTCTTTTTCGACCATCAAAGTGAGTGAACAACCACTCATTAAGGAGATCGCCATGCGATTCGTCCCCGCTGCACACCGGCGCACCGAGCGGGTCCTGTGGACCACCGCGCTCGTCGTCCTCGTCCTCGCCGCCGTCTTCATGATCGGCCTCTGGGAATGACCGCGCCACACCACACCACCACCGACACCACTGGGAAAGGCATCACCGAAATGACCGCGCGACCGCTCCACGTCGTCCTCGGCGCCGGCCCGGCCGGCACCGCGCTCGCCACCGAACTCGCCGGGCGGGACCTGGCCGTCCGCCATGTCTCCCGCAGCCCGATCGCCGACACCGACGACCGCGTCGAGACCGTCCAGGCCGACCTGTCGACCCCCGAGGCGGCCATCGCCGCCACCGAGGGCGCCACGGTCGTCTACCACGCGGTCAACGTCGCCTATCACCTGCAGGTGGCGCTCCTGCCGGGCATCGCCGAGGCGGTGCTCGCCGCGACCGCCCGCCACGGCGCCCGCCTGGTCGTGCTCGACACCCTCTACCCCTACGGCGAAGCCGAGGGCGAGGCCATCACCGAACGGACACCGTGGGCCGCGACCACCCGCAAGGGCAGGCTCCGCATCGACCTGGACCGGCGCTACCTCAAGGCCCACGAGGCCGGCGAGACACCGGTGGCGCTGGGACGCTCGGCCGACTTCTTCGGGCCCGGCGTGCTCGCCTCCACCCTCGGCGGGGCGTTCTTCCCCGCCGCGCTCACCGGCGGCCCAGCGCTGGCCCTGGGCGACACGGACCTGCCGCACTCCTACACCTATATCGGCGACGTCGCCCGCGGCCTCGCCACGCTCGGCACCGACCCGAGCGGTGACGGCCGCGTCTGGCACCTGCCGACCAACCCCGCGACGTCCACCAAGGCCGTCCACGCCCTCGTCGAGGAGCTCACCGGACAGCCGCTCGCCATCGAGACGCTCACCGAGCCGACCCCGTTCGGACCGTTCGACGAGCAGGTCATGGCCGAGTACCAGGAGATGTTCTACCAGCACCGCATCCCCCAGAACATGGTCTCGGCCGACTTCGAGACCGCCTTCGGCGTCCGGCCGACACCGTGGAGCGAGGCCCTCGCGGCCACGCTCGAGTGGTACCGGCTCCTCCTGAGCGGAGGTCGGTCATGACCCGGTTCCGCCATCCGCTCGCCGAGCGCTGTGAAACGAGATGGTTCGCATGAAGCGTCGTACCGCACTGACACTCGGCATCAGCGGGGCGTTCGCCCTCGGTGGCGGCGGCGCCTACGCCGCCTGGTTCGCCGGCTCGAAACTGGACACCGCCGGAAAGGTCGACTTCGACAAGGCCCTCGGCATCCCGCCGCTGGCCGAGTCGCGGATCGACGCCACGGGAAGCCGGGTGTTCGAGCTCGACATCCAGGCCGGTCAGACCCGGTTCCTCGACGGAGGGGCCACCGACACCTGGGGCGTCAACGGCGCCTACCTGGGGCCGACGATCCGCGCGGGGCGCGGCGAGGAGGTCGCCTTCGCGGTCCACAACAGCCTCGACCAGGCGACCTCGCTCCACTGGCACGGCATGCACCTGCCGGCCGTGATGGACGGCGGCCCCCACCAGGCCGTCGCTCCGGGCGAGACCTGGACGCCGCAGTGGTCGCTCTCCCAGCGGGCGGCGACGCTGTGGTACCACCCGCACCCGCACGGCCGGACCGCCGACCACGTCTACCGGGGGCTGACGGGCCTGTTCATCGTCGACGACGAGGAGTCCGCCGCGCTCGACCTCCCGGACGAGTACGGCGTGGACGACGTCCCGATGATCGTGCAGGACCGCAAGTTCGACGGCGACAACCAGTTCGAGCAATCGAGTTCGATCGCGGGTTCGTCGGGATCGATCGGCGACGAGATCCTCGTCAACGGCACCCGCGGCCCCTACTTCGACGTCACGACCCGGCTGGTGCGGCTGCGCCTGCTCAACGGCTCCAACGCGCGGCTGTACCACTTCGGGTTCTCCGACGACCGGCGCTTCTCGCTGATCGCCACCGACGGCGGGCTGCTGCCCGAGGCGTGGGAGAGCGACCGTCTGTACCTCTCGCCGGGCGAGCGCGCCGAGATCGTCGTGGCCTTCGAGCCCGGCGAGACCGTCGAGCTGCGCTCCTACCCCTCCGAGTTCGGAGGCATGTTGGGGCGCTTCGACGGCTTCGACGACCGGCTCGACATCGTCCAGTTCCGTGCCGCGGACACCTTGCGCGACGAGACGCGGATCCCGGCGGCGATGGGGACCGCACCGGATCTGGACGTCGCCGAGGCGACCGAGGAGCGCTCCTTCCTGCTCGAGTCCGACGAGATCAACGGCATGGCGATGGCGATGGACCGCATCGACTTCGGTGTCCGCGAGGGCGCGGTGGAGGTGTGGGAGGTGAGCAACGGCAACGGCTTCATCCACAACTTCCACGTCCACGACGTCCAGTTCCAGGTCCTGACGGTCGACGGCGAGCTCCCGCCGCCGCACCTGAGCGGCTGGAAGGACACCGTCCTGCTGGTCCCCGAGCGGCGGTACCGCTTGGCGATGCGCTTCAGCGAGTACACCGACCCGAACGTGCCGTACATGTACCACTGCCACCTGCTGTCGCACGAGGACGAGGGCATGATGGGCCAGTTCGTGGTCCTCGGCGAAGGCGAGTCGATCGGGGAAGTCCCCCAGGCAGGAGCCGCACACGATCACTCATGAGCCGAACGGCTTCCAGATCAGCGGGGCCGGCTTCCCACCACGGGAAGCCGGCCCCGCGCCATCGGGCCGACCGCGCCGCCGGCGTTCCGCACCGGCCCGTCGTACTCCGGCGCTAGCTTGGAGGGGTGGCGAGCCGATCGACGTATGAAGAGCGCCAGGCCGATGGCGCCCTGCGTGCCTGGTCGCCTTGCGTGTGGGTTCGCCGCGCCCCCGACTCCGAGGGGCCGGTGGCCGAGACCCGCGTCGTGCCGGACGCTTGCGTCGACCTGCTCTGGATGCGCGGGCGCCTCGAGGTCGCGGGACCCGATTCCGCGCATCGTCACGTCGCGCTGGAGCCGGGCGAGCGCATCGCGGGCGTACGGATGCGTCCCGGCGCCGCGCGGCTGCTGCTCGGCGGGACGCCCGCGACGGCGGTGCTCGACACCCGACTCGACGTGGAGCCGCTCTGGGGCGGCGACGCCCGTCGCCTCGCGGACCAGGTCGCCGAACAGTCCGATCCGTGGCACATCGCCGAGTGCCTGGCCGGTGCGCTGAGCGCGCGAATCGAGCAACACGGCCCCGATCCGGTCGCGGTCGCCGTAGCCCGCGCGCTCGACCGCCCGCGGCCTGCGGCCCTCACCCGCATGGCGTGGGAACTCGGCTTCTCGGACCGCCAGCTCCGGCGCCGGGTCAGGGCCGCGGTCGGGTACGGACCGAAGACGCTGGAGCAGATCCTGCGGTTCCGCAGGACCGTGGCGGCCTGGTCTCCGGGGGCCGACTGGAGCCGCGTCGCCGCCGAGCAGGGCTACGCCGACCAGGCGCACCTGAGCCGGCAGGTGCGGCGCTGGTCGGGTGCGACGCCGCGCGAGCTCGCGGCTCAGGCGGCCTGATCCCAGGCCCGCAACGTCTGCAGCGCCGCCAGCGTGAATCCGGGCCGCGCCTGCTGCTCGATCGCCGGGTTCCAGCGCCGGTAGTGGATCGGCCAGCCGCCGTCCTCGCGCTGCTGGGAGGCGAGGTGGTCGAGGGCGACGCGCAACTCGGCCTCGGTGAACCAGTCGGCCGCGAGGCTCCGGGGCGAACGGGCGAAGTCGCAGGCGAAGTGGTACTCGTCCTCGGCGTAGCCGGGCGGGGCGGGGATGCCGTCCGGATTCGCCGGGTCCAGCAGGACGAGGTCGGCGTCTCGGACGAGTTCGCCCACTCGCTTCGCGGCGGCGAGCGCCGACGCCCGGTCGGGGTCGTGGTCGAGAAAGACGGTGATGCTGAAGACCTCGTACGGGTGCGTGGCCCGCAGTTCGCCGATCGCCGTCCGGCAGAACCCCGTCGCGTCCTCGACCCACGGGTGGTCGATGCGGTGTTTGAGCAGCAGGCCCGTGACGCGGGCGGTGGTCAGCAGCCCGCCCCGGTCCTGCGGGGGCACCGCGACCCAGGGCGGGCGCGGGTACGGACCGACCGTCGGCAGCAGGTCGGGGACGCCGCCGTCGGCGGCCGTGCGGCGCATGAGCCAGTCGCAGATCGGCCCGGCGCTCCGCTGGTCGAGCGCGCCGATCTCATCGAGGATCTCGAGAGCGGACATGGCCGAGAGCGGCTGCGGCTCGGGGCCCTTGACGTCGGGCTCCAGCGCGAAGGCGAAGCCGCCGTCGGCGGTGCGGTGGGCGTCGAGGGCGGTGCGCGCCGCCTCCGGGCTCCCGCCGCCGGCGAACAGCGCCATCCGGTGCTGGTCGAGGGCGCTGCCGGTCAGCCAGATGAACTCGGCGGACCGTTCGATCATGGTGTCGGTGATTCGCGGCATGGCTCGACGCTATTGCCGGGCCGTCGCCCTCGGCTTGAACGGAACGGACATCGTTGCGAGCGAGCCGCCGTCCCGCGTCAGGTCACCAGACCTTGGCGGTAGGCGTAGACGACCGCCTGGACGCGGTCGCGAAGGCCGAGCTTGGCGAGGATGCGCGACACGAAGGTCTTGACGGTCTCCGGGCTGATCACCAGGGCCGCGGCGATCTCGCTGTTGGAGCGGCCGTCCGCGATGAGGCGCAGGACCTCCAGCTCGCGCGGCGTCAGTGGGATGTCGTCCGGGGCGCCGTCGGCGGGCCGGATCCGGGCGGCGTACTTGCCGACGAGCCGGCGCGTCACCACGGGGTCCAGCAGCGCCGTGCCGGTCGCGACGGTCCGTATCCCGTTGAGCAGTTGGGCCGGCGGCGCGTCCTTGAGCAGGAAGCCGCTCGCCCCGGCGCGCAGGGCCTCGTAGACGTACTCGTCCAGGTTGAACGTGGTCACCACCAGCACCTTGACCGGGTTCGGCACCGCGGCGCCGGCCAGCTTCCGGGTGGCCTCGATCCCGTCGAGCACCGGCATGCGCACGTCCATCACCACGACGTCCGGGCGCAGCCGCTCGGCGAGGTCGACGGCGGCCCGCCCGTCGCCGCACTCGCCCGCCACCTCGAGGTCAGGCTGGGCGTCGATGATCGTCACCAGGCCGGTGCGGACCAGCATCTGGTCGTCGCAGACCAGGACCCGGACCGGCGCGGTCACGACGCGGCCCCCACGGGGATGCGGGCCCGCACGACGAAGCCGCCGCCCGCCTGGGGATCGGCGCTGAAGTCGCCGCCGAGGACGTCGACCCGTTCGCGCAGACCGGCGAGGCCGCGCCCGCTCCCGCCGGGGACCGGCGCCCGCGCGCTCGAATCGGCTGTGCTGATCTCCACGGTGATCTCCCTTTCGCCGTGCCGCGCGCGCACCGAGGTACGGCTGCCGTGGGCGTATTTGAGGGCGTTCGTCAGGGCCTCCTGCACGACCCGGTAGGCCACGAGTTCGGCGCTGCCGGTCGACGCCGCCGGCGTGCCCTCCTCGCTGAACTCCACCGGCTGCCCCGCACGGCGGGTCTGCTCCACGAGCGTGAGCAGCCTGCCGACCGCGGGCGTCCTGGCTTCGGCGCCGTGGTCGGGGTTGAGCAGGTCGAGCAGGTGCCGCAGGTCGGTGGTGGCCCGTCGACCGGTGTCGCTGACGGCGGTGAGGGCCTGGTCGAGGCGCTCCGGCGAGCCGGTCAGGTACCGCGCCGCCTCGGTCTGCACGATCATCGCCGTCACGTGGTGGGTGACGACGTCGTGGAGCTCGCGGGCGATGCGGGTGCGTTCGGCGGTGCGGGTGGCCTCGGCGACGTGTCGGCGGCGCTCGGCCTCGGCCGCCCGGGTGGAGCGCAGCCAGGCCCCGGCGGCCCACGCGACGGCCAGCAGCACATAGAACGTCGCGAATCCGGCCGGGCCCTCGTCCGAGCCGAGTCCGGTGATCGCGAGCGCCAGCAGGGCATAGACCGCGGAGAGGGTCACCACGGCCGCCCGCCGGTACCGCTCCAGATGGGCGCCCGCGCTCAGCAGCGCGATGGGCAGCGCGGTGCCCGCGACCATGTGGTAGGGGCCGAGCGACGCGATGACGAAGCCGAGCGACACCAGGGCGAGGCAGACGGCCGGCCACCGGCGGCGCACGGCGAGCGGAAGGCACAGGAGGGTGAGCGCCACGAAGGCCGACGCGTCGAACGGGCGCGCGGGCAGGTCGCCGAGCTGCGTCTCGTGGCCGTGGAGCACCGGCAGGAAGGACGCGGCGGCGAGCAGCAGCCCGAGCGGGAGGTCCCGGACGGTGACGTCGAGACGACGCCACCGCTCCGGGATCCGCCGAAGATCCATCACTGGGGAAGTGTAGCGGCGGGTTCGGTTTTCGCGTTCCGCCGGCGGCGGGGTACCAGGTGGCCGCGTCGCTTCGCCAGCCAGAGGAATCCGATCCCCGTCAGGCCGCAGAACAGCACCGTGTACAGGCTGCCCTCGGGTCCGAACTCGCCGCCGCTGATGAGCGTCGGGCCGGACGTCGCGGCGTCCAGCAGCCCTTGCGGGGTGCCGTTGCCGGAGACCTCGGTGCTGAACAGCCCGGAGGCGGCGAAGTTCCATCCGAAGTGCAGGCCGATCGGGACCCACAGCTTGCGGGTGGCGATGTACGCGGCGCCGAGCATGAGGCCGGCGGTCATCGCGATGGCGATGGCGCCCCACAGGCTGGCGTTCGGGTTGACCAGGTGGATCAGGCCGAACAGCGCGCTGGTGAGCGCGAGCGAGATCCAGGTGCCGGTGCGTTCTTCGATGATCCGGAGCAGCACGCCGCGGAACAGGAGCTCCTCGGTCACGGAAGCGGCGGCCATGAAACCGATCAAGCCGAGCGCGCCCGTAGGCGTGCCGAGACCCTCCACGTCGTAATAGCCGAGGAAGGCGATGTTCACGATGACGAGGCTGAACAGCGCGACACCGGCCGCCGTTCCGAGCCCGAGTCCGACCCCGGCGCCCTCCAGGGCGACCTCTGTGGACGGGCGGCGCTCGGTGCGTCGCACGACCCATCCGTAGACGGGCACCGCGATCACGGCGGTCAGGGCGCCGAGGACCAGCGTGAGCCACGGGTCGTCCTGGACGGCGGCGACCGCCAGGCCGCCGATGACCGTGATCGCCGTGACGGCCACGAGTTGCCAAACCACTCTCATGAGGACTCCTTAGTCGGGTCCGCGGCGGGGGCGCCGCGGCTGACTAGGACGCTACGGACCAAACCGTGAGGAGTCGTCACCATGAAGTGGGCACTTGGACGTGGCTCGCATGGGGGACGAGCACCGCGAGGCCCCGCCAGTGCGGTGGTGCGCGGCGCGGACGAGGAGGCCGTCAGGGCCGGCTCGCGGCCAGGGCGAGGAAGTATCGATTCGTTTCTCGAGGCTTTCGGAAGGTAGAGTTCTCGGTCGGAGCAGTCCGGAGGGTGCGCGGGAGCGAACATGATCGAGTTCGAATCGGTTTCGAAGACCTACCCGGGCGGCACCGTCGCGGTCGCGGAGTTCTCGCTCGTGGTGCCCTCCCATCGCACCGTGGTGCTGGTCGGCTCCTCGGGTTCGGGCAAGACGACGCTGCTGCAAATGGTGAACCGCATGGTGGAGCCCACCGGCGGACGCGTCACGATCGACGGCGAGGACGTCGCCGGCCGCGACCAGGTGGCACTGCGCCGGTCCATCGGCTACGTCCTCCAACACGGCGGACTGCTGCCGCACCGGACCGTGCTGGACAACATCGCCACCGTCCCGATCCTCAACAAGACCCCTCGCAGGCGCGCCCGCGCCCAGGCGAGGGAGCTGCTCGAACGCGTCGGCCTCGACCCCTCGCTCGGGTCGCGGTACCCCTCGCAGCTCTCCGGCGGTCAGCAGCAGCGCGTCGGCGTCGCCCGCGCACTCGCGGCCGAGCCGAACATCCTGCTCATGGACGAGCCCTTCGGCGCGGTCGACCCGATCGTGCGCCGCGAACTCCAGGAGGAGCTCTCGCGGCTCCAGGCGGAGCTGGGCAAGACGATCGTGTTCGTGACGCACGATGTGGAGGAGGCATTGCGGCTCGGCGACGAGGTCGTCGTGCTGCGTCGAGGCGGCGTGGTCGCCCAGCGCGGCGCGCCCGCGGAGATCCTGGCCTCCCCCGCCGACGACTTCGTGCGCGACTTCATCGGCGCCGACCTGGCCGATCGCCGGCTCACCGTCGAGCGGGTCGACGGCCGCGACGTCGCCGTGGACGGCACGGGCCGGCCCGTCGGGGTGCTGCGCTCATGACCTGGTTGGCACATAGCTGGCCGTACGTACTCGAACTGACGAAGGACCACCTGCTGCTGAGCATCCCGGCGATCCTCTTGAGCGTGGTCGTCGCCGTCCCCATCGGACGCCTCGCGGCCCGGCGGCCCCGGATCGGCGGACTGGTGCTCGGCGCGGCGAGCCTGATGTACGCGGTCCCGGCGCTCCCGCTGCTCATCATCGTCCCGGCGATCTTCGGCTTCCCGCTGCGGTCCTCGGCGACGGTGATCACGGCGCTCACGGTGTACGGGACGGCGCTGCTGGTGCGGACCGCCGCCGACGCCTTCGCGTCGGTGGACGCGGCGGTGCGCTCGGCCGCGCTCGCCGTCGGCCACTCGCCCCGCAGCGTGTTCTGGCGCGTCGACCTGCCGCTGGCGATCCCGGTGCTGCTGTCGGGAGCGCGCGTGGTCGCCGTCAGCACGGTCAGCCTCGTGACGATCGGCGCGCTCATCGGCGTGCCCGGCCTCGGATCGCTGCTCACCGACGGATTCCAGCGCGGCATCACCGAGGAGGTGGCGGTCGGCGTGGTCGCGACGATCGTCGTGGCGCTGGTGCTCGACGGACTGGTGCTGGCGGCCGGGCGGGCCCTGACGCCGTGGACGCGCATGCCCCGGCCGCGCCTGTGGGTCTTCGGTGGTGCGCGATGAGCCTGCTCATGGACGCCGGCGCGTGGCTCGGCGACGCCGCGAACTGGCAGGGCGCCGACGGCATCCCGACCCGGACCTTGCAGCACCTGGCGATCACCGCCGGATCGGTCGGGGCCGCCGTGGCGATCGCGCTGCCCATCGGAGTCCTCATCGGACATACGCGGCGAGGGGCGGGCCTGATCGGGGCCCTCACCGGCGCGGCGCGCGCGATCCCGACACTGGGCCTGCTCACCCTCTTCGGGCTGGCTTACGGCATCGGGCTGCAGGCGTCGGTGGCGGCGCTGGTCGTCCTGGCGATCCCGTCAGTGCTGGCCGGCGCCTACGCGGGCGTTCAGTCCGTCGACGCCGCCACCGTCTCGGCGGCCAAGGCCGTCGGCCTGCGCCCGCACCAGGTGGACCTGCGCGTGGAGCTGCCGCTCGCCTCACCGGTGGTCATCGGCGGGATCCGCGCGGCGACCCTCCAGGTGGCGGCGACCGCGACGCTGGCCGCCTACATCGCCGACTTCGGCCTGGGCCGCTACCTGTTCGCGGGCCTGAAGTCGCGGGACTACCCGCAGATGCTGGCCGGGGCCCTGCTGGTCGCGGCCCTCGCCCTGCTGCTGGAGCTCGCCTTCGCCGCCGCGCAGCGTGCCGCCGCGACCCGACTCGCCGACCCCGCCCGCTCGGCGGGGCCCCCCGCATCCGAAACGACCGACACCCAGTCCGCTCAGAAAGGCCCGACCTCATGAAACGACGCGTATTCGCGGCGACCCTCGCATTCGCGGGGACCGCCGCGCTCACCGCCTGCTCCGGCGACGACCCGTTCGAATCCGGATCGGACGGCGGCGACGGCGAGACGATCGTCATCGGCTCCCAGGACTACTACTCCAACGAGATCATCGCCGAGATCTACGCCCAGGCCCTCGAAGAGGCCGGGTACACCGTGGACCGCCAGTTCCGCATCGGGCAGCGCGAGGCGTACCTGCCGGAGATCGAGGACGGCGCCATCGACCTGTTCCCCGAGTACACCGGGCCACTGCTCCAGTACTGGAACCCCGACACCGAGGCGAACCGGTCCGAGGACGTGTACGCCGAACTGGCGGACACCGTGCCCGACGGGCTGCGGGTGCTCGACCAGTCGCCCGCGAACGACCAGGACTCCTACACGGTCACCGAGGAGTTCGCCGCCGAATGGGACCTGACCGAGATCGGCGATCTCGCGAACGTCACCGTCCCCTTGACGCTCGGAGCGAACTCCGAGGCCGAGACCCGCACCTTCGGCCCCGAGGGCATGAAGGAGACCTACGGCGTCGAGATCGGTTTCACGCCGATCGAGGACGGCGGCGGGCCGCTCACCGTGAAGGCCCTCGAAGACGGGGACATCCAACTGGCCGTCATCTACACCGCCTCGCCCGCGATCGCCGAAGGCGGCCTGGTGTCGCTCGAGGACCCCGAGGGCCTCTTCCTGGCCTCCAACGTAGTGCCGCTCGCGAGCGACAACGTCGACGGCGAGGCGGCGGCCATCATCGACGACATCAGCGCGACCATGGACACCGCCGACCTCGTCGCATTGAACGTGCGCAGCGTCGACGAGGAGCTGCCGGCCTCGGTCATCGCCGAGGACTGGCTCGCCGACAATGCGCGGTAACGCTTCGCGCGGGACGGCCCGCGCGGCATCAGGAAGGGGCATGGGCACATGAACGAGGTAGACCTGGTCGTGATCGGCGCGGGACCGGTGGGCGAGAACGTCGCCGACCGGGCCGCCCGCGGCGGCCTGAAGACGGTGATCGTCGAACGCGAACTGGTCGGCGGCGAATGCTCGTACTGGGCGTGCATACCGTCGAAGGCGCTGCTGCGATCCCCGCAGGTGCTCCGCGCCGCGAAGGCGGTGCCCGGCGCGGCCGAGGCCGTGACCGGCGAACTCGACGTCGCCGCGGTCCTGCGCCGACGCGACTCGTTCGCGAGCGACTGGTCGGACGCGGGCCAGGTGAGCTGGCTCGAAGGCGCCGGCATCGAACTGATCCGCGGACACGGGCGCCTCAGCGGCGAACGCGTGGTCACCGTGACGGCGGACGACGGGACCACCACGGTCGTGCGCGCCCGGCACGCGGTCGCGGTCGCGACCGGCTCGGTCGCGAACCTCCCCGACATCCCCGGCCTGCGCGAGTCCCGCCCGTGGACCAGCCGAGAGGCGACGAGCGCGACATCGGTGCCCGAAAGCCTCGCCGTCATCGGCGGCGGCGTCGTCGCGGTCGAGATGGCGACCGTGTACGCGGCGTTCGGCGCCGAGGTGACCGTCATCGCCAGGAGCGGACTGCTCGGCGGCTTCGAGGACTTCGCGGCCGAGCGCGTCGCCGAGTCGCTGCGGTCCCGAGGCGTCGAGATCATGACCGATACGCGGACGCGGCGCGTCGAGCGCACGAGCGAGGGGGTCCGCGTAGCGACCGATCGCGGCGACGTGGTCGCCGCCGAACTGCTCGTGGCGGCCGGGCGCTCCCCCGCGACCGCCGATGTCGGCCTGGAGCACGCCGGGCTCGAGCCCGGCTCGCGGCTCGAGACCGACGACACCCTGCTCGTCACCGGCTCCGACTGGCTCTATGCCGTGGGCGACGTCAACGGCCGGGCACTCCTGACCCACCAGGGGAAGTACCAGGCGCGTGCGGCCGGCGACGTGATCGCCGCCCGCGCCGCGGGGCGCGCGGTCGACCAGGCGCCGTGGGGCGCGCACGTGGCGACCGCCGACCACACCGCGGTGCCGCAGGTCGTGTTCACCGACCCCGAGATCGCGGCCGTCGGCCCCACCGCCGACGAGGCGCGCGAGAACGGAACGACGATCCGCGTCGTGGATTACGACCTCGCCGGCGTCGCCGGCGCGAGCCTGTCCCGGGACGACGTTCAAGGGGCCGCGCGCATGATCGTCGACGAGGAGCGCGGCGTGATGATCGGAGCGACCTTCGTCGGCCCCGAAGTCGCCGAACTGGTGCAGACGGCGACCACGGCGATCGTCGGCGAGGTCCCGATCGACCGCCTCTGGCACGCGGTGCCGGCCTTCCCGAGCATCAGCGAGATCTGGCTGCGTCTGCTGGAGGAGTACGGGCGCCCGTCCCGTTGAGGCGGCCCGGAGGACTCAGATCGATTCGATCAGGCCGCGCACGTACGCCGCCTGGCCGGTGTGCTGCTGGTTGTCGTTGACGACGCTCACCAGCCGCACGCCGAGCGTCACCGGCGGGTCCCAGGCGGTGTCCACGACCCGGTCGAGATCGGCGGCCGAGAGGGACTCGACGTAAGCGAGCGTGGCGTCATGAACCGCGTCGTAGTAGGCGCGAAGCTCGGAGACGTTGATCCCGCTCACCTGTGCCACCTGCTCACCGGTGTGCCCGTACCCGATGTCCTCGGGCGCGAGCGGCAGCGCGAACCGCTCGTGCCACCCCTCCGCGGTCCAGGTCTGCTCCCGCCCGGCGACACCCGCGACATGATCGTCCTGGACCCGCGCGACGTGCCACACGAGCCACCCGATCGGATTCGCCTGCGGCCCCGGCCGCGTGTCCAACTCCTCCTGCGACAGGCCGTCCAATACCGCGTGGACCTCCTCGCGCACCCGCCCGAACGCGTCCGCGAAGACTTCGCTGACCTCCATGGAAACTCCCCTCTGTACTGGCCGCCGAGGATGGTCGGTCCACCCCGGCGCTCCACCGGACAGGAGACCATCCTCGCATCGGTCCGTCGCCTCGGCCGCCGAACGTTCTGGCTCGCTCGGGGGCCTAGGATCGACGCCCATGGCTTCCCCCACGCTCGCAGGCGAACGCCCGACCGAGACGGCCCGATGGGTCCTTCCCGTGGTGCTGCCGTTCGCGGCCGTGCTCGCCCTCCACGTGCTGATCGCTCCCGGCGCGACGAGCGAAGCGCTGAGCACCGTCGGGACCGGCGCGCTGTGGGGCGGCGCGCTCATCGCCGGGCTGGTCGTGACGGTAGCCGGAGTCCTGGCCGTGACCGGACTGCGTGCGGGGGCCGAGCGCGCCCGCGTTCTCGCGACAGCCCCGGCGACCTGGATCGCGGTCGCGGTCGTCGCGTACTTCATCCTCCTCACCGCGGTCGCCTCCCGGATGTGGCCGCTGCCGTTCTTCGACGTCTTCGAACGACACTGGCAGGGCAAGGTGCTCGACCTGTTGTGGGTGGCGATCCTGTTCGCGATCCTGCACCGCTGGGCGCGTGAGGAAGCGGGCCTGCGGTGGAGGATCCGCCGCGGATCGATGGCGCCGGCGATGATCACGATCGGCGCGGTCTTCGCGCTGTACATCGGCCTGACGGCGCTGGCCGTGGCGCTCGACCCGGCGTCGAGCTCGGCGGTGGACCTCGAGCGGATCGCCTTCAACGCCACCATCCCGAACCTCACCGAGGAGCTCATCTGGCGCGGCGCGATGCTCGCGGTGCTCGACCGGGTCTTCGGCACGCCGAGAACGCTGTTCGGCGCCGAGGTCGGGTGGGGCCTGGTGATCACCGCGGTCGTCTTCGGGCTCGGCCACGCGATCCTCGTCGACCTGGACACCGGCGAGTGGAGCCTCAACATCGCCGGCGGGGTCTTCGCCGGGATCATGGGGCTGGCACTGGCCTGGATCTGGGCGCGGACCGGCAGCATATGGCCGGCGTTCCTGCTGCATTGCGCGCCCGAACTCGGTGTGGACGTCGGCATGGCGATAGCCGGCTAGCGCACGCGAACACGTTCCGTGCAATCGGTCTGGACTATGGGGACCACCTCAGGGCACGATGTTCCGCCTGTTCGAGCAGCGGGCTCGCCCTCGGAGGGCGACGCTCAGGACGACGCTTCGTAGCGGGCGGCGAGCGCGGCGGCGCGGTCGCGCAGGGCGGTGCGCAACCACTGCGGGGCCAGCGCCTCGGCGTCCGTGGCGAGCTGCCAGAGCGCCCATTCGGCGTGCCGCGAATCCTGGAAGGTCAGTTCCATCCGCAGCCGACCGTCGGCGTCGCTTGCTTCGGCGAGGACGGCCAGCGCGGTGCCCACCAGCTCCTCGCGCCGCGTCGGGTCGAGTCGAACCGACACGGTGACCTGGTCGCCGCCGGCCCGGAACCGGGTGCCGCGCTCCTGCCACGCCTGGTCCAGATCGACCCGGTCCGGCCGCTGCGCGGGCTCGGCGAGCTCCTCGGCGGCCGAGATCCGGGACAGCCGGTAGGTGCGGTCCGCGCCGGACCGCGTGGCCAGCAGATAGCCTCGGTCCCGCACGGTGACCAGACCGATCGGGTCGACCGTGCGCCATATCGGGGCCTGGTCCACGGCCGCGTAACGGATGCGCAGCTTGTGCCCGGCGAAGACCGCGCGCCGCACCTCGGCCAATACGGTGTCGGGCAACTCCTCGGCGAGCTGCCGACGCGAGAGCAGGTCGGTCTCGGGCTCGATGAGCAGCCGCTCGGCCACGTCGGCCGCGGTGTCCCGATGGCTTTCGGGCAGTGCGTCGACCACCTTGAGCATGGCCGAAGCGAGCGCCGAGCCGAGGCCGAACGCCTGCGCGCCGCGCCGTGATCCGGCGACCAAGAGGGCAAGGGCCTCCTCGTGGTTCAGTCCGGTGAGCTCGGTCTGGAAACCGGGCAGCAGCGCGAACCCGCCGTGCCGGCCGCGTTCGGCGTAGACCGGGACGCCGGCTGCGGACAGCGCCTCGATGTCGCGCAGCACGGTGCGGGTGGACACCTCCAGTTCGCGGGCGAGCGCGGTCGCGGACAGCCGACCGCGCTGTCGCAGCAGCAGCACCAGGGAGACCAAGCGGTCGGCACGCATGCGAAAACTTTACAGGAATACATGACAGGGGATGTCGTGTATTGCTGGGAGGCTGGCCTATGACAGCGACCCACCGCCTACGAGAGGTGATCCACATAGCACACGCCATTGTGAACCCAGATGAACTGCACGACCCGGCCCCGTTCGGCTACAGCCACACCGTCACCGTGCCGGCGGGCTCGGAACTGGTGCTCATCGCCGGTCAGTACGGATCGGGCCCGGATGGCGCGGTCGTCTCGGCCGACTTCTCCGAGCAGGTGCAGCAGACGTTCCGCAACATCGGCGTCGCCCTTGCCGCACATGGGCTCGACCTCGGCCACGTCGTCCAGCTCAGGACCTATGTGGTGGACCATGACGTCAGCAAGCTCGGACCGATCGCCGGGGCTGTGCATGAGGGCTGGGGCAAGCAGCCGCCCACGCAGACGCTCATCGGTGTCGCGAGCCTGGCGGCGCCCGACGTGCTGTTCGAGGTCGAGGCCGTAGCCGTCCGGCCCTGACCCGCCGCACTGACGAAGGGGCGCCTCGCAGGCGGGCGCACACGGCTCGCCTGCGAGGCGCCCATGACATCACTTGGCAGGCCACACCGGCTCATCGCCGGGCCACACCACTCCCTTGTTGCGGCACAGGCAGAACGGATGCCCGATCGGGTCGGTGTAGACCCGCCAGCCGTAGCCTTCGGGCCCGATGAAGTCCTGCCGCAGCGTCGCACCGAGGTCGATGACGCGGCGCTGTTCGGGCTCGATCTCGTCCACTTCGAAGTCGAGGTGGTACTGCTTGGGGTGTTCGCTGCTGGGCCAGCGCGGCGGACGGTAGTCCTCCACTCGCTGGAAGGCCAGCTCGATCTCGCCGAACTGGATGCCGGCCCAATGGTCGTGGCTGCCCTCCTTGATCGCGCGGCCCGTCACCGCGGCGTAGAAGGCCGCCAGTTCCATCGGGTCCGGGCAGTCGATGATGAAATCGGTGAGTTTCAACATCCGGCGATCTTGCCACGGTGCAGGGCGCGGCCGATACCGCCCTGGAGGAGGCGGGGAGGCCATGCGATTTCCGCCGCACCCTCCGAACTCGCGACCGGTGCGACCTCCCGCATGGTTTCGGCTCCCCGAACCGTACCGGCCGCAGGAGGGCGGGCGGTGCGGTCGGCGTGTTCCTTCCGGTTCGCGAATCCGGGCTACTATGACTGGGTTTCGTATACCAGGGGGAACCGATGCCCGGAGAAGGCGATTTCGCGCAGCAGTTGGCCGAGGCGCGGGCGGCTGTGGCGAGGGCTACCGCCTCGCCCGAGCAGGCTGTGCCGGTGACGGCCGAGGCGGCGAAGGGGCACATCGGCGTGATCCTCGGGGTCGACGGCCGCGTCTCGGCGATCAAAGTGGATCCCAAGGCGTTCAAGGAAGGCACCGACTACATCGCGCAGCACGTCCTGACGGCGCTGAACGACGCGCTCGACCAGCGATCGGCGATGGTCAGCACGGACGAGCGCGTCCCGAACCTGGAGTCCATCGGCGAGTCCTTGGCCGAGGTTCAGGACTCGGGGGTGCGTCGCCTCCAGGCGATGAGCGCCTCGATCGACCAGGTCGTCGGGAAACGCAACAGGACCGGATAGCGAAGACGCGATGCCGGGGCCATGCGATCGGCCCCGACTGGTTCGGCACCTGATCGCGTCATCGGTTCGCGGCGGCAAGCAGTGCCGCCCGTCAATGCTTGGTTCTTCCCGGTACCGGCCGGGGGCTGGAGGTTCGAATGTTCGGAGAAGACCAGATTGCGCAGCAGCTCGCGCGGACGCGTGAGACCCTGTCGCATAGACCTGATTCCCCTGGCGGCCAATCGGAGCCGATACAGACCGAAGCGGCCGAAGGGCGCATCAAGGTCACGCTCGGGACCGATGGGCGCTTCGAGCGGATCAAGATGACCCTCAGCGCCCTCAAGGACGGCCCTGACGCACTCGTCGAGCAGCTCACGCTGGCGGTCAACAACGCGCTCGACCAGCGGACCGAGCTGACGACCGCCGAGGGCCCGGCCCCGGACATGGCGGCGATGAACGAGCGGGTGGCCCGCCTCCAGGACGCCTCGCTGCAGCAATTCAAGGACATGCACGCCGCGATCGGCGACCTCATGTCCAAGATCCACGGAGGCCGGTGACCATGGCCGGATTCGACGTCGACCCCGAGACCATCCGGAAATCCGCGGACGAACTCGACGGCGCAAAGGACGAGGTGCAGGCGCTCCTCGACCAGTTCACCGCGTCGGTCGAGCAGTACGCGGACGCCTTCGGCGGCGACACGATCGGCACTGCGGGCGGCATCGCGCACGGTGCGTGCGTGGGAGCGGTCACAGAGTGCTTCACCGGCATCGTCGAGGACCTGACGGGCCTCTCCGAGGCGCTGCGCGCCATGGCGGACGACCACCAGGCGACCGACGACGAGATCGCCCAAGTCTTCAGCGCCCTTCAGGGCGAGCTCGAGGCCTGAACTCGGCAACGGCGGCCCGCCCGCCACTCAGATCACCCGCTGGACCGTCGACCGCATCACCGGTCGGCCCGCCGGCTCCGAAACCGCAATCGAATCCGCCGCAAGGAGTGCGCGCTCGTGGGTATGCAACTGCCTTCAGAACTGATAGGCCTGCTGGGCATGCTGGGCTACGAATGGCCCGAGTCCGATGAGGAGTCCCTGTTCAAGCTCGCAGGGGAGTGGACCGGCATGGCCGACCAGCTTGCCGGGAGGATCGAGTCGCTCCAATCCGCGGCGCGAACGCTCCTGGAGAACAACCAAGGCGCGCATATCGACGCCTTCCAGCGCGAATGGGAGGCCGAGGAGTCGTCTCCCGCGAGCCTGATGAAGGCCGGCGACCCGGCCAACGTGCTCAACATCGGCCTGACCGTCATGGCCGGGATCGTCCTGGCGCTGAAGATCCAGGTGATCGTGCAGTTGGCGATCCTGGCGTTCCAGATCGCACAGGCGATCGCGTTCGCGGCGGTGACCTTCGGCGCCTCGCTGGTGCAGATCCCGATCTTCAAGACCATCACCGGGCTCATCATCGACCAGATGATGGGCATGGCTATCGACAGGGTGCTCAATGGCTAGCAGAAGCAGCAGCAAGGATCGGTCCCCCGACGGCGGCGCCAAGCTCATCGACAAAGTCCTCGACGACGGCGCCTGGTCGCCGCCGACGCCCAAGAAGCGCGAGAAGGGCAAAGAGGGCGACGGCGGCCGAGCAGGAGACCAGCACGATCCGATCCGGCGATACACGGACGGCAGCGATGAGCTCAATCGGTATCTGCGAACGACGAACAAGTCTTCCTACAGCAAGGAGGACAGGGAGCGGTTCGACAAGGAGGCGGCCGAGATCTCGGCGGCGCTGCACAACCTTCGCGCGTCTCCAGGGAAGACCTGGCGTGGCGCTCCGGCGGGGGAATGGCTCGACAAATACGACAAGGGCGGGCTGTATTCGGACCCCGCCTTCATGAGCACTTCCACGAGCGAAGCGGCCGCGAACCGATTCAAGACCATTGCCACCGGCGGTTTTTCCGGAAGGAGAACCGACGGCGTCATATTCTCCATCGACGGAAAGAGCGGTCGCGACATCAGCGGAAACTCGAGCCTCTCCCATCAGAACGAAGTCCTCTTCGATCGAGGGACACTCTTCCGGATCAAAGACAAGCGCAAGGAGGATGACACCACGTTCCTCGATTTGGAAGAGTTGACGTGAAGTGCGAGCAAGGGCGCGGTGATCATCGCGGGGGCGATCCAGGGGGCAGGCCGGGACCGGGCTACAGGGCTCCTTGCGACTTGGGCGCGTTCCGCTGCCGACACGAAGACGCCGCTGCGCGACGCGGCCCTGCGCCTGGTCGGCCGGCACGGATTCGCGGGCAGCTCGATCCGCGCGATCCCTCCGAAGTCGGACGACCAGCGCGAGTCCGCTCGGACCGACGTCCTGGGCCACGTCGAGACGTTCCTCCGCGCCGCGTCCAGGGCCACTCCCAGGCCGCGAGCCACCCGTGCTGCGCAGCCGCTCGTGCCCGGGAAGGCCGACAGTCTTGACCACGACCCGGCGTCAACGCTCCTCAAGGGCGAGCCCGAGTGGCAGAAGGAATACGGACCGCCTCCCACCCGAAGCCTCATTGCGGTTTCCGGGACGAATGCGCACTATCGATCACCATTCGCAGCGGGGCAGCGGGCGGGCATACTCGCAGGATGAACCTTGAGATGCGGGAGATCGAGGCGTTCTTGACTGTCGCGGAGGAACTGCACTTCGGACGCGCCGCCGAGCGCCTGACCTTGTCCACCTCCCGAGTCAGCTCCCTGATCCGCACCCTCGAACGCCGGGTCGGCACGCCGCTGTTCGAGCGCACCAGCCGCAGTGTGCGCCTCACCCCCGCCGGCGAGCATCTCTTCGCCGAGCTGCGCGCCGCCTACGTGCGCATCGAGCGCGCCCTCGCCGACGTGCGGTCCGCAGCCGACCAGGCCGGGCAGGTGGTCCGCGTCGGCTTCGCCACCACGCTCCCCGAGAAGGTGCCCTCGGCGCTGGTCGAGGCCTTCGAAGAGGCGTACCCGGCGGCGCGCGTCGTCCAGTACGCGGCCCCCACCACCGACCTGTTCCACTGGCTCGAAGGCGACCGCACCGCCTGGCAGGTCGACGTGTTCGTGACGTGGATGCCCGTGGAGGACTCGCCCGAGGCGGACCTGGCGATCGGTCCCGTCCTGCACCGCATCCCGCGCGCGGTGATGCTCGGGGCCGATCATCCGCTGGCGGACCGCGCGGTGGTCGACGTCGAGGACCTGGCGGAGTACGAGGTGGTCTACCCGCAGCTGCCGAAGTGGTACGGCGCCGCGTGGACGCCGCAGACCACACCCAGCGGGCGCGAGCTCCGGCTGCGCAGGGTCAACGCCGAGTACATCGAGGACGTGCTGCGGCTCGTCGCCGATCAGCAGCTCGCGCACCTGACCTTCTCCTCACTGCTCGACTCCTACCGCCGGCCCGGCGTCGTGGTACTGCCCCTCATCGGACTGCCGGCGATGCCCGTGCGCCCGGTGTGGTCGAGTTCGTCCCGGCATCCGCTCGTGCGGGCGTTCGCCGATGTCGCCGCCGAGCACAGCCACCGCGCCGGCTGGCACGTCGGCTAGCTTCGCGCCGATCGTGTTGCCAGACGACACGAGCGTGCTGCGATTCGATCTTGTTCGGGGCTCTCGCGCAGGGAAGTGTAGGGGTCATGAGCAACGAGCACAGCATCAAGCGATTCACCGTCGACATCCCCGAGGCCGAACTCAAAGAACTGGACGAGCGCCTCGCACGGGCCCGGTTCACCGACCAGATCCCCGGCGCCGAAACGACCTACGGCGTCAGCGTCGACCGCGTCAAGCACCTCGTCGAATACTGGCGCGACGGCTTCGACTGGCGCGCCTGGGAAGCCCGCCTCAACGCCCATCCCCAGTTCACCACCGAGATCGACGGCCAGAACATCCATTTCCTCCACGTCCGCTCCGAACGCGAGGACGCCTTCCCGCTCCTGCTCACCCACGGCTGGCCCGGCTCCGTGGTCGAGTTCCTCAACGTCATCGAGCCGCTCACCGCCGCCGGCTTCCACCTCGTGATCCCCTCGATCCCCGGATTCGGCTTCTCCGGCCCGACCACCGAGACCGGTTGGGACAACGCGCGCATCGCCCGCGCTTGGGCCGAGCTGATGGCCCGCCTCGGCTACACCCGCTACGGCGCCGCCGGGAACGACGCCGGGTCGATGATCTCGCCGGAGGTGGGGCGGGTCGACCCGGAGCATGTCGCGGGCGTTCACGTCACCCAGGTGTTCTCCTTCCCCAGCGGCGACCCCGCCGAGTTCGAGAACCTCACCGAGGACGACCACCGCACCCTTGAGACCCTCAACTGGTTCATGCAGCACAAATTCGCGTTCAACCTGCTGCAGGCCCAGCAGCCGCAGACGTTGGCGCACGCTCTGGCGGATTCGCCGGTCGGCCTGCTCGGCTGGAACGCGCAGCTCATGGACGAGGACGTCGACGACGACTTCGTCCTGGCCAATGTCGCGATCTACTGGTTCACCGGGACCGCCGGCTCCTCGATCCGGCTCTACTTCGAGAACGACAAGGCCGAGGCCCCGACGGGCCAGACGACCGTGCCGCTCGCGCTCGCCGGTTCGAAGGGCGACTTCCACGGCGTCCGCAGCTTCGCCGAGCGCGACCACGCCGACGTCCGCTCCTGGAACGTCTACGAGGACAAGAGCCACTACCTCCACTACGTCGCACCCGAGAAGCTGGCCGCCG
>NZ_BAAHCB010000023.1:41248-76196 GCF_054776215.1 Glycomyces tarimensis | reverse complement strand
CCGGTCTCAGTATCGGACTGGTGGCGTCTGAACCCTCATCGCCGATAACCGCCGACGTCTACGGAGGATAGAGCGGGCGTCGAGCGCGACACGCTCTCCGTCTCAGCGTGGACCCACTGTCGCCGGGCGGCGCTCCATGGCAGATCGCTGAGGCGAGACATTGACAACGTGGTCGGCGTCATCGATCCGAAACTGCCCGCGCCCGACCGCCTCGCGGAGCCCTTCGTCTCGCAAGCGGTGCAGGGTCGTTTTAGCGATGCCGACGTCAATGGCCACACGATAGGAGAAGACGGACGGCAGCTCTTGCAGCCGGGCTCGGGCTTTTCCGGAATCCTCTCTCATGGGAACAAAAGTGCACACGTGCCTACTACGTGTAGACAATTATTCCCAACTGTGTTGCCCTACGGCCTACGGGTCCGCGCGGGGCCGCCACTCGAGGACGGTAGGGCGTCAAGGAACTCGCCCGAAATCGCAACGCCAAGAGCTCGATACGTGCCCCCCATACCGTGGACACGATATCCCGGTGGTGGGCCCGTCTGGTCGGGCCCACTATCAGCAGCGAAATCCATTCAACTCTCCTGCTGCTCCTAGCCGTTGAGATCCTGGACGGATCTGACATTCTGAGGGCACAGGTAAGATCGCAGCGCAGCCGGTCGAAGGTCGACCCATTTTGGGCTTGGTAAGCGCTCGTTCGCTGCGTGGGCGTTGCCGGCGAGAGCGAACCGATCCGACTCGCGCAGATCGTGTGGGAGCCGTCATCTGCGAGCAGCGTGCGGCACCCTCTTGCAGGCCCGGAGGCCAAGCGACGAGGAGCCGGATGGACTCGACGGTGCGGCGCCAGGCGGCGGCCGCGGAGACACAACCAGTGCAGCAGCGCCAGCGTCCGTTCGACCACATAGCGAGTGACCCCGAGCCCGGAACCGTGCGGCTCACCGCGGCGCGCGATCTGAGTCTGGAGCCCTTTGCTGTGCAGGACCTTGCGGTTGCTCGATGTCAGCCGCGGAACCTGTCTGCACGGCTACATCGCCCTGTCAGTGTTCACCGGAGTCCGTACCGAAGAGGCACGGCCGCTAAAGTGGCGGAACACTCACCTGAACCTGGTGGCCGACCAAGTCTGCACTGCGGCGAACGGCATCGCGAGACAATGGTTCCGCACGTGGAGGTGTAGCGCTCGGTGGGACAGCAAGGGTGACACCAAGACGCCGAAGTCCCTCCGTACGATCGCCCTGCCCCGCCAGGTGGTCACCATCCTCACGGCCGTTCGCGCGTCCACTGAGATCGCCGCCGAGGATGCCGGGCGGGCGCTCCGGCCTGACACCTACGTGCTCGCATCCGAGGTCGGCACCGTGCGTTATGCGGCCAACGTCCGCCGCGATCTCCGCAAGGGCGTCCGAGCGGCCGGTGCCGAGGCACTGGGCGACCACTTCGAGAGTGGACAGCTCGGGTCGTTAGGCATCAAGGAATCCGGGGTCTGACCTGCGGATACGCTAGCCGATTGGTAGCGAATTGGGTAGCAGAAAGGCCACAAGGGATAACCTTGTGGCCTATTTTGCCTGGTAGATGCTGGTGGAGCTTAGGGGATTCGAACCCCTGACCTTTTCCATGCCATGGAAACGCGCTACCAACTGCGCCAAAGCCCCTTGCGGTTTGATGCCAAGGTTTCAGACCTTGGAACCGGGACTAGTTTACACAGGGTTCGCGCCGGTACCCAGGGAGGGTGCAGAGACGCCGGTCACGTGGGCTTGCTGGGGTTCGGCGCCGGTCGGCGGTTGTGGTTACGCGGTCGGCGCCGGGTCACCTACGATCGAGGTTTGGTCCGCGAGGCGTTCGAGAAGTTTGGAGGCGACATGATTCCCTACCATCTGGTCGACGGAGCCGGCGAGCCCGTGGTGCTGATCAACTCCCTGGGCGGGACGCTGGACATGTGGGCTCCGCAGGTTCCGCCGCTGACGGAGCGGTTCAGGGTCGTCCGGTTCGACGTGCGAGGGCACGGGGGTACCAAGCCTGATTCCGGCGAGTGGACCATCGACGATCTGGCCGACGATGTGGCCGACTTGCTGGACGGACTCGGAATCGATCGGGCGCATCTCGTCGGGATCTCGATGGGCGGGGCCATCGCGATGACCACCGCCTTGCGGCACCCGGACCGCGTGGGCCGAGTCGTGCTCATGGCCACCGCCCCGAAATTGGGGACGCCCGAGTCGTGGCATGAGCGGGCCGCGAAGGTGCGGGCCGAGGGTTGCGAGGCCATCGCCGACGCGACCATGGGGCGTTGGTTCACGCCCGAGTTCCATGCTGAAAAGCCGGAGGTCGTCGCGGCATTCCGGGAGCGGTTGGTGGGGTGTGATCCGGAGGGTTACGCGTGCTGCTGCGAGGCGCTCGCCCGGTACGATCTGCGCGGTCGGCTGGGAGAGATCGATACGAAGGCGCTGGTCATGTACGGCTCCGGCGATGAGGTCACGAACGAGACGGACGCTCAGACCATCGCTTCGGAGATCGCCCTGACCGAGGTTGTAAGGGTCGAAGGGGCCAAGCACATGATCTCCACCGAGCAGGCCGATTTCGTGAACCGGCACCTGGTGGAGTTCCTCACCAACTGAGCTCCGGAGGAGTGTCGGGCCGGCCGATCCCCACCAAGATCGACCGGCCCTCGGGTTCCCTCATCCGGCACTGGGGTCCGCCTGCGATGAGGGCGCTCAGGCGCGGCCCGCCTCATCCGGGCGAGGCGGGCTCCCGTGCGATCCGCCGGGCCTCGGCCTCGATCCACGGGCACCAGTCGTCGCCGTTCCACGCCCCACGCCAGGCGGGGTGTTGGTCGGACATGAAGGTGCAGACCTCACTCGGACCATTGCCGTCATTGCAGTCGACGCGGAGTCGGTCGCTGCCGGGCAAGGCGAAGACCGTGAAGATCGCAGGACCGCGCCGGAACTCGCCGAGGTAGGCGGGCTCAGCCATCGCAGACCTTCACGCGGCCGGTGTAGCGGTCGGTCGAGATGGTTCGGTGTCCGTTGTAGAAGGCCATGAAGGCTTGGGCCTCCATCCACTCGCGCCATTCCTCGGACTGGCCGCGCCAGGCGAGTCCCCAAGACGCTCGCAGGTCGCCGGAGCAGACTCCGGTGATGACGAGCACCATGTCGGTGCGGTTGTCGTTCTCATAGACCCGGAATGAATCCGGAGCGTCGGTTGCGCTGGCGCACACGACGAACTCGCTGTGTCGGTCGCGGAACCTCCCGCGCTCGATCTCACGGATTTGGGTCCTGGCGGACCTGGATACCTCTGCCATGTGTCGGTTCTCCTCCCGAAGCGAATCGATCACCTCTAGATGAACACAACGTATGGCCTGGTCAGAGGCGCACACAAGATCGTCTATCGTGGGCACGGATTCGTCGAATCGGTTCCCAGAGCAGGATTCCTCCACAGGAATCCCGCTTCCGTGTGCACCTTCCGTAATGTCACAACTACTTGCCACCATGGAACGATGGCGAGCGAAAAGTTCCTTCAACGCGAACTCGGCAGAACCCTGATCAAATATCGCGAGCAGGCCAACCTGAACAAGGACGATGCGATCTGGTTCCTCGGAACCTCGAAGACCATCCTCAGCAGCTACGAGGGTGGGACGCTCCAATACCCCGAGCCCGCGGTCATCGCCGATTGGCTGAGCCAGTACGGCGCACCGCAACCGGTCATCGACGATGCACGCGCGAAAGCGAAGTGGATTCGCCAAGGCAACCCGGCCAACTGGCACGAGTCGGCGCCCGCCGGCTTCAGTCGGTTCACACAGATCGAACCGCTCGCAATGGCCATCGATATCCACGAGGACGCCCTTGTCACCGGCTTGCTTCAGACTCCGAGCTACGCCGAGGCCGTCCTCGCCACCAATCCGAACCTGGACGACGACCAGAGGCGGACTGCGGTCAGTTTCCGCATGCAGCGGTCCGAGGCGCTGTTCGGCCGCGAGGGCGGGCCGCCCAGGATGCGGGTGATCATGGCCGAGCACGCCCTGACACGGTTCAAGTACGCCGACTTCTACGAAGACCAGATCGACCACCTGGCACGGAAGGCCCGGGTCAGGGGCGTGGACATCTTCATCGTTCCCAGCGGCAGAGTCAACCCCTCGACGGGATGGTCTTACAGAATCATGTCGTTCATGGATTCGAAGGACCCTGAGGTGGTCTACCAGGAAAATCTCTTCGGTTCGCAATATGAGGCAGACAAAGCCAAGGTCGCCTGGGGTCGTAGACTTTTCTCTGCCACACTCCCGGTGGCGCTGGGGCTAGAAGAGTGGAGAGAATCCGATGCCTACCAGTGAGTGGAAGAAGTCCTCCCGCAGCGGCAACACTGGCGGGGACTGCGTAGAGCTCCGCAGCACCGCGGGGGGATTCCAGGTTCGGGACAGCAAATTGGGCGAGGGCTCTCCCATCCTCGACCTGAGCGGCTCCGACCTGACCGGCCTCCTCCGCAGCACCAAGGCCTGACTGACAAGACCAAGGTGGCCCACGCGCTCCGCGCATGGGCCGCCTCGCTGTTTCCGGGCCCTTCAGCCTTCAAGCCGGTCGGACGGCACTGACCGCCGCTTGCGCTCGACAAGCGTGACGGCGACGAGTACGGCCGCCAGTGCGGAGAGCGCGCCCCCGACGACGGCATAGACCTGCAGTCCGTAGGCCGCGGCCTGTTGCACGCCGGCGAGGAGGTCCCCGCCGTGGACGGGAAGACCCTCCGCCGTGGCGACGCCCTCGTGCACGCTGGACCGCGCTTCCTGAACCGCCTCGTCGGACACTTCCGGCGGCACGGCGTCGGCCAGCGCGGCGCGGTAGACGAGGATCCCCACCGCGCCGCCGGTCGCCACGCCCAAGGCGTTGCCCAGTTCGCCGCCCACTTCCTGCGCCGCCGCGGCCGACCCGGTCTGCTCCGCCGGCGCGCCGGAGATGATCAGATCGCTGACCAGCGCGATGGCCGCGCCCTGACCGAGTCCCACTATCGAGAACGCCCCGATCAGCAGCGGCAGCGAGACGCTCACGTCCACCACGCCGACCATGAGCGCCGCCCCGAGCGCGGCCACGAGCAGTCCGGCCGCGACTACGACCGCCGGTTGGAACCGCGCGGTCAGGGCCGGAGCGATCATCGCTCCGCAGATGTTGACCGCGATGAACGGCAGGGTCCACAGCCCGGCCACCAATG
This sequence comes from Glycomyces tarimensis, assembly GCF_054776215.1. Classification (NCBI taxonomy): domain Bacteria; kingdom Bacillati; phylum Actinomycetota; class Actinomycetes; order Glycomycetales; family Glycomycetaceae; genus Glycomyces; species Glycomyces tarimensis. The sequence continues at coordinate 71,018 of NZ_BAAHCB010000023.1, read as the reverse complement.
GCGAGAGATCGGTGACCCACTGAAGGTGCTGGGTGAACAGGTAGAACATCCCGGTCACGCCGATGCCGACCAACGGCAGCGTCGCCAGTGAGACGCCCACGCGTCGGTTCTTCAACAGCGCCAGGTCGAACAACGGCTCGCGCAGCCGCCGCTGCCTGCGCACGAACACCGTCAGCAGGAGCAGGCCGCCCGCGGCGATAGCGAGGTTCGCCCAGGGCGAGTTCGCGCCGGCCTCCTGGCCCGCCGCCAGTTCCTGCAGCCCGTATACCAGTGCGAGCATTCCGGCCACCGACAGCGCGACGCTGGCGGGGTCGAGCTTGACGCGCGTCCGCTCGTCTCGCTCGGGCAGCAGTCGGGGGCCCGCGAGCAGCAGCAGGAGCATCGGCGGCACGTTGATCAGGAAGACCGATCCCCACCAGAAGAACTCGAGCAGCGCCCCGCCGATGAGCGGGCCGACCGCTCCGCCGATGGAGAAGGCGCTGAACATGATGGCGATCGCCAGGCGGCGCTGCCGTTCGTCGCGGAACATGATGCGCAGCAGTGAGTACAGCGAGGGCATCAGGGTCGCTCCGGCGATGCCGAGCAGGGCCCGGACGGCGATGAGCATCGGGGCGCTCACCGAGAACGCCGCGAGGGCCGACAGCGCGGCGAACGCCGCCGAGCCGACGAGCAGCAGCCTGCGCGGGCCGACACGGTCGCCCAGGCGGCCCATGGTGACCAGGAAGCCCGCGATGACGAAGCCGTAGGCGTGGACGATCCACAGGGCCTGCGTCGAGGTGGGCTCGAGGTCGGCGCTGAGGGTGGGCAGCGCGAAGAACAGCACGGTGAGGTCGGTCGCGAGCATGAGCATGGGCAGCACCAGCAGTGCCAGCCCGGCCCATTCGCGCTTCGTCGCGCGCTCGGAGGTCGCGAGGGGTTGTTCGGGGACGGACATGAGCCCTCCTTCGAAGCCTAATACGTTACAGTTCATAACGTAACATTATCGGGCGCGAGCGTCCGCCCCCTCAACGCCATCGAGAGGTAGGGTGAGCCGCATGTCCAAGCAGCGCGGGTCCGCCGCGGGAGGCGGCCGGCCACGGGATCCGCAGATCGACCGCGCCCTCCTCGCCTCCGCCCTGGAACTGCTCGACGAGGTCGGTTACGGCGGACTGACGCTCGAAGAGGTGGCCCGCCGGGCCGGCACCTCGCGGCCCGCGATCTACCGCCGCTGGCCCGGTCGCGCCTCCCTGGCGCTCGACGCGATAGCCACGCGCCTCGACGTGCCGTCCCCGCCCGACACCGGGTGCACCCTCTGCGACTTCGACGAGAGCTTCAACGTCTTCCTCGCCGCCTACCGCACCATCCGCCCGGAGGTGCTCAGCGCGCTCTACCTCGAATGCGCGCCCGAGCCGGAGTTGCAGGCGCGCTACCTGGAGACCGTTGTGGAGCCGTCCCGCCAGGCGGTCGGCCGCACGCTCGACCGGGCCGTCGCCCGAGGGGATCTGCGCCCCGAGACCGACCGCGAACAGCTGCTCGACCTCATCGGCGCGCTCGTCCATCACCGCGCGCTCTTCGGCGGCGGCCACCTGACCGACACCGAGGCCGAGAGCGCCATCGAGACACTGCTGCGCGGCGCCGCGGTGGACTACCCGGCGCTCCTGGCCCACAGCCGGAGGCTGGAGCAGGAGCACCGGGGCCTCTCAGGTGCTCCGCGCGTCCATCACGGCACGCCGTGACGGCTTACTCCCAGGTCAGGCCCGGGGCGTAGCGGCGGGGACGGAGCTTCGCGATCAGCTGCGCCGCCACGTCGAAGAGCCTGCCGGTGGAACCGGGAGGCCCGACGAGCTGAACGGTCGCGGGTACCCCGTCGCCGCGCATGCCCACCGGCACCACCAGCGCCGGAAGACCGGCGAGGCCGAACGGCGCGGTGAACGCGGCGGCGGCGGCCACGTGTGTCACGTTCGAGCGCAGGGTCTGCGTCGACCACGGCTGGGCCGCCGGCGGCGGGCCGGGCATGCCCGGCGTCACGAGCATGTCGTAGTCGCCGAAGTCGAACCAGTCCTCCAGGTGCCGGCGGATCTGGTTGCCGTCGCCGAGGATGCCGCCGAACAGGCCGCCCAGGTAGGTCTTCTCGCCGACGGCGGCCAGTCGGCGCGTGCGCCGCTGGAGCCCGTCGGGCCCGCATTTGAGGCTCCGCAGGTAGGCCGCGCACGCCCACGCCCCCGAGGAGGTCGCGGTCAGGCGCGTGCCGAACTTCGGTCGCGCCCTGAAGGTGTCGTGGCCCAGGTCGGTCATGCACCGCACCGCTTGGAGCAGGGACTTGGTCGCTTCGTCGTCGACCCTCGCGGGCAGCGGCGTCGTGTTCGTCGCCGCGATGCGGAGCTTGCCCGGGTCCCCGGTGCCGCGCGGGGCGCGGTGCGTCAGGGCCGCGTACGCCAGTGCCGCGTCGTCGACGGTGGTGGCCATGACGCCGACGTGCCCGTTGAGCCAGTGCTCGGGGTCGGAGTTGATGTCGGCCGGCACGTGCTCGGGGCTGTAGGCGACGATCCCGCAGGCCGCGGCGGCCGTGCGGACGCCGCCGGCCGAGCCGGGGCCGTCGAGCCCGATGCCGATCGGCGCCGCGCCGGTCGCCACGGCGAGCGCCGCGCCGCCGCTCGGGCCGCCGATGCCGCGGTCGGGCCGCCACGGGTTGCCGGGAACGTTGCCGTCGTCGTCGGTGGCGGGCCACAGCCCGAGTTCGGACGAGCGCCCGAAGCCGACGACCACCGCTCCGGCGCCGCGGATGCGCTGCACCGACCGGTGGTCGGTCTCGGCGATCGGGAGGACGCCGGCGTTGGAGCCCAGGCGCGGCGCGTGGCCGGCCACCGGGAGCTGCTCGCACACGGCGACGGGGACGCCCGCGGCCGGCAGGGCCGAGCGGTCGTCGATCTCGTCCACGGCGGCGGCCTCGGCGAGCGATTCGATCTTGCGGACGGAGGTGAGCGCGTCGGCCGCCTCGTGGTGGTCCTCGATGCGGCGGAGGTGGTGGTCGACGACGATGGCGGCGTCCGCGTCGCCTCGCCTGACCGCCTTGGCTATCTGCTGCGCGGTAGTTCCCGACCAGCTCACAACTCGTCCTTTCCTAGCGTTGGGGTATGTCGGTGCCCGGGCGGGTCAGCTCCCGAGGGCCTGGCGCAGGTCGGCCAGGAGGTCGTCGAGATCCTCGATGCCGACCGAGAGCCGGACGAGGTCGGCGGGGACTTCGAGCGCCGAGCCCGCCACGGAGGCGTGAGTCATGCGGCCGGGATGCTCGATGAGCGATTCGACGCCGCCGAGCGACTCCCCGAGGGTGAACACCTCGGTGCGCGAGCACATCTCGACGGCCGCCTCCTCGCCCTGCTTGTGGCGAAAGGAGATCATGCCGCCGTAGCGCCGCATCTGCTTGCCGGCCACGTCGTGGCCCGAGTGCGAGGACAGACCGGGATACCGGACCTCGGCGACGGCCTCGTGGCCGGCGAGGAACTCGGCGATCGCCTCGGCGTTGTCGCAGTGGCGGTCCATGCGGGCGGCGAGGGTCTTGATGCCGCGCAGCGTGAGCCAGGAGTCGAAGGGACCGGCGACGGCGCCCATCGAGTTGTGGTGGAACGCGATCGGATCGGCCAGGGCGTCGTCGTCCACGACGACGGCCCCGCCGACGACGTCGGAGTGCCCGCCGATGTACTTCGTGGTCGAGTGGATGACGACATCCGCGCCGAGCGCGAGCGGCCGCTGGAGGTACGGGCTCGCGAAGGTGTTGTCGACGACGAGGATCGCGCCACGCTCGTGCGCCAGCGCGGCGAGCTCGGCGATGTCGGCGATGTTGAGCAGCGGGTTCGTGGGCGTCTCGACCCAGATCATCCGCGTGTCATCGGTGAGGCTCTCGGCGACCGCCTTGAGGTCGGTGAGGGGCGCGGCGGTGTAGCCCAGTCCCCAACGGGTGGCGACCTTGTCGAACAGGCGGAACGTGCCGCCGTAGGCGTCGTTGGGGATGACGACGTGGTCGCCGGGCTTCAAGAGCGCCCTGAGCACGGTGTCCTCGGCGGCGAGGCCGGAGGCGAAGGCGAAGCCGCGGGAGCCGCCTTCGAGGGAGGCCAGGCAGGTCTCCAGTGCGGTACGCGTGGGATTGCCGGAGCGCGAGTACTCGTAGCCGCCCCGCAGACCGCCGACACCGTCCTGCTTGTAGGTGGAGGTGGCGTAGATCGGCGGGACGACCGCGCCCGTGCTCGGGTCGGGCTCCTGCCCGGCGTGGATCGCGCGTGTGGAGAATCCGTGGGCCTCGTGCATAGCCCTACGCTAACCGACGTTGATACTGCTGGCCATGCATAGCCACGCTAAGGTGAGTGAACACGTATCCGCTTCATTTAGGGGTTGCCTCATGGGCTTCGAAGAAGTGCACAAGATGGACATCACGGGCGACGGTCACGACGAGACGGTCGGCGTGCGGCGCAACGACGACGGCTCGGTCGAGTTTCACGTGGACATCGACGATGACGGCGTCGCCGACATGAAGGCCGTCGACTCGGACGGCGACGGCAACATCGACCACGTGCTCTTGGACCACGACGGCGACGGCAAGTACGACGCCGCGGCCACCGACTCCAACGGTGACGGCAGCCTCGACACCATGACCGAGAAGTAAGCCCCCGTACAGACTTTCGCCGTAGGCGCCCCGGTTCGCGGGGCGCCTACGGTTGTCTCTAGGCGCGCTCGGCGTCGGAGCGCTCGATGCAGAACTCGTTGCCCTCGGGGTCGGCCAGGACCGCCCAGCCCTTGCCGTCCGGTTTGCGGTGGTCGGCGACCAGGGTCGCCCCGATGCCGATGAGGCGCTCGACCTCCTCGTCGCGCGTGGTGTCCGGTCCCAGGTCGAGATGGATGCGGTTCTTAACGGTCTTGGACTCGGGGACGCGGATGAACAGCAGGTCGGGCCCGCCGTCGGTGTTCTGCAGCAGGTTCTCGTCGTGTTCGGGCGCGTTGGGATCGTCCGGATCCTCGCCGAAGCCGGTGACCTGCTCCCAGAATTTGCTGAGCTCGTAGGGGTCGCGGCAGTCGATCGTGATGTGGCGAATACGTGAAACCATGCGCACACGTTAACGGAATGCCGTGGGTTGGGCGATCGTTATTTCAGCGTGACAAGCTTGCATGATGTCGACCGAACGGAGTGAGCCATGACGGTCAAGACCCATCCTGTCCTCAAACACCCCATCGACGGCCCGGCGCCGGGCGCGTCCGAGATCGCCTACTTCGGCATGGGCTGCTTCTGGGGCGCGGAGCGGCTGTTCTGGCAGACGCCCGGGGTGTGGACCACCTCGGTCGGTTATATGGGCGGGAAGACCGAGAACCCCACCTATGACGAGGTCTGCACCGGGATGACCGGTCACGCCGAGGCCGTCAAGGTCGTCTTCGACCCCGACGAGGTCTCCTACGAGCAGCTCCTCAAGGTGTTCTTCGAGAACCACGACCCGACGCAGGGCATGCGGCAGGGCAACGACATCGGCTCGCAGTACCGCTCGGTGCTCTTCACGACCACGCCCGAGCAGCAGGAGACGGCCGAGGCCGTCAAGCAGGCGTTCGAGCCGGTCGTCCGCGAGGCGGACAAGGGCCCGATCACCACGAGCATCGTCCCGGCCGGGCCCTACTGGCTCGCCGAGGACTACCACCAGCAATATCTGCACCACAACCCGAACGGGTACTGCAACCACGGACCCAACGGCCTCTCCTGCCCCGTCGGCGTCGTCCGCCAGGACCAGGTTCGGGCCCAGAAGGACGTGCGCCCTCCGAGCCGGTGATCGCAGGGTCGTCAATCGACGCGAAAGACGTCACACTCGTCCTCGCGCGAGCCCACCGACGGAGCGGCCCGGCGAAGAGGGCGAACTCGACGAACGCGAAGCCGACCTGGCCGCCGCAATCGACCCGGATTCACCGTCCAAAGGCCGAGTCCGCTCCGGAATCCCGGTAGCGGTGACCCGCAGCCCGGTCCGCTGCGACTGCTCGATGGTCGCGCCCTCCATAGAGACACAAGTGTTCCGGCCCGGAGCCGCCCGCTGCGCGCGCGGCCTCGCATACGCTTCGGAGGGGCGGTCCGGTGGACCGTCGCTTCGAAGCGAGCGAGGAGCACTGTGGAGCATTCGCCGAACCGACCGGTGAGCCGTCTGCGGTGGCTGCTTCCGGCACTGCTCGCCCTCGGCTGGCTCGCGCTCGGCGCCCTCGGCGGCCCCTACACCGGCAAGCTCAGCCAGGTCGCCGAGAACGACGGCTCCGCGTTCCTGCCGTCATCGGCGGAATCGACCGAGGTGGTCGAATCGCGGGCGACATTCTCCGACACCGACGCGACCGCCGCCGTCGTCGTCGCCGAACGCCCCGGCGGGCTCACCGGCGACGACCTCGCCTACCTGGAGGCCGCCGGCGCCGCCCTCGCCGAACTGCCCGCCACGCTCGACCCGGCGCCCGCCCCGATCCCCGCCGAGGAGCCCGCCCCCGAAGCGGCCCGGATGATCGTGCCCATCGACGCCGAGACCGACACCGACGAAGCGGTCGCCGAGGTGCGGGCGATACTGGCCGACGACCGCCCGGAAGGCCTGACCGTCCTGGTCACCGGCCAGGCCGCGCTCGGGGCCGACCTGGGCGAGGCCTTCAGCGGCGTCGACGGCCTCCTGCTCCTCGTCGCGGCCTCCGTGGTCGCCGTCATCCTCGTCCTGGTCTACCGCTCCCCGCTGCTGCCGCTGCTGGTGCTCATGTCGAGCGTCTTCGCGCTCGGACTGGCGAGCCTGGCCGTGTACTTCCTCGCCGACGCCGGCGCGATCGACCTCAACGGCCAGAGCCAGGGCATCCTGTTCATCCTGGTGTTCGGCGCCGCCACCGACTACGCCCTGCTGCTGGTGGCCCGCTTCCGCGAACGGCTGCGCGAGGAACCCGACCGGCTGCGCGCGGTCGCCTCGGCCCTGCGCGGCACCCTCGAACCGATCGCGGCCTCGGCCGGGACGGTGATCCTCGGCGTGCTGTGCCTGCTGTTCAGCCAGCTCGACTCGAACCGGGGCCTCGGCCCCGTCGCCGCCATCGGCATCGCCGCCGCGTTCTCGGCCTCCACCACGTTCCTGCCCGCCGCTCTGGCGCTGACCGGCCGCGCCGCCTTCTGGCCCCGCCGTCCGGCCGCCGACGGTCGCCCGCACCGGTCGCGGCCGTGGAGCCGCGTCGCCGGAATCGTCGCCGCCAGGCCGCGCCTGGTGTGGGCCTCGACCGCCGCCGCGCTCCTCATCGCCGCCGCCTTCATGACCCAGCTGCGCGCCGACGGCACCTCCCAGACCGACGTGTTCCTCACCGAGGTCGACTCGGTGACCGGCCAGGAAGTCCTCGCCGAGCACTTCCCGGCCGGCGCCGGCGCCCCCGCGGTGATCATCGCCAACGAGGCCGCCGCCGACCAGGTCGCCGCAGCGGCCGACATCGACGGGGTCGCCGAGGTGAGCGTCGCCGCCGGCCCGGCAGGCGAACCCCGCGTCGCCGACGGCAAGGTCATGATCGAGGCGGTCCTCGAGGACGCCCCCGACTCGGACGCGGCCATGGACACCGTCGAACGGCTCCGGGAGGCGGTGCACGCCGTCGACGGAGCCGACGCCAAGGTCGGCGGGGCCACCGCCATTCAGCTCGACACCATCGCCGTCTCCGAACGCGACCGGGCCGTCATCATCCCGCTCGTCCTGGCGGTCATCCTCGCGGTGCTCATGCTGCTGCTGCGCTCGATCCTCGCACCGGTGCTGCTCGTGGCCACCGTCGTGCTGTCGTTCGCGGCGACCATGGGCGTCTCGGCGCTGGTGTTCAACCACCTGCTCGGCTTCCCCGGCGCCGATCCGACCGTGGTCCTGTTCGGCTTCGTGTTCCTCGTGGCGCTCGGCATCGACTACAACATCTTCCTGATGACCCGCGTCCGCGAGGAGGCGACCCGGATCGGCACGCGCGCGGGCACGCTCCGCGGGCTCGTCGCCACCGGCGGCGTCATCACCTCGGCCGGCATCGTCCTCGCGGCGACGTTCTCCGCCCTGGCGGTGCTGCCGATCCTGTTCCTGGCGCAGATCGCCTTCGTCGTCGCCTTCGGGGTCATGCTCGACACCCTCCTGGTGCGCTCACTCCTCGTGCCCGCGCTCGCCGTCGACATCGGACCCGCCGTCTGGTGGCCTTCGCGGCTGTCGCGCCGGGTAAGGGAGGGTAAGGGGAAGTAAGGGCGATGAGGGGCCCTCAGTCGAGAAGTAAGGCCCACATCGGCCGCTTCGACGCGATGTGCTGATGCCGCACCCGCGACCTCAGCCGAAGACTTGGTGTCACCAGCAAGAACGACACCGAAGGAACCATCGTGAACGATTTCGAACTCCAGTTCATCCACCACGCCCGCTCCCACGAGCTCCAGGCAGAGGCCGCCCGCGAGCGCCTCATCGCCACCGCTCGCGAGGGCGTGGCCGGTCACCGCCGCAAGGGCCTGGTGGCCCGCATCGCCACGGCGCTCCGCCGTAAGGAGGGAACAGCGGCCAAGGCCGCGCACCGGTTTCAACTCGCGAAATAAAAAACCCGAGTTGTCATGAGGTCATGTCATGATTATGGACATGCCGCGCCTAGGTTCCGACCTCCCGCTCTTCGCCCGAGACAACGAGCTCGCGACGCTGAACAACGCCCTGGGAAAGGCGCGGGGCGGACAGGCCGCGACGATCATCGTCTCCGGAGACGCAGGAGTCGGGAAGTCCCGGCTCCTGCACGAATTCAACGCGCACGCCGGTGACGGTGTCCTCACCGTCACCGGCCACTGCCTCGACACCGCCGACTCCGCCCTCCCCTACCTGCCCTTCGCCGAAGCCGTCGGCGCCCTCGCCCGCCGCAGCCCCGAACTCGTCGCCGACCACCCCGGACTGCGCCCCCTCGTCCCCGGACAATCCCAGCCCGCCGACGGCGAACTCGGCCGCCTCGGACTGTTCGAGGCCTTCCACGCCGCGCTCGCCGACCTCGCCTCGCGCCAGCCGGTCGTGCTCACCATCGAAGACCTCCACTGGTCCGACCGCTCCAGCCGCGACCTCCTCGCCTTCCTCACCTCGCGCCTGACCGACCAGCCCCTGCTCATCCTCGGCACCTACCGGGCCGACGCCCTGCACCGGAGCCACCCGCTGCGCACCCTCCTGGCCGAGCTCGTGCGCCTGCCCGCGGTCGAACGCCTCCACCTCGAACCGTTCGACCGCCAGCACGCCGCGCACTTCGTGCGCGAGCTCAACTCCGGGCTCGACGACGAGACGATCGCCAAGATCGCCCAGGCCAGCGAGGGCAACGCCTTCCTCGCCGAGGAGCTCGCCGCCGCCGAGACCCACACCGTCACCTTCGAGCTCGCCGAGGTCCTCCTCTCACGCCTCGAACGCCTCCCCGACCTCGCGCAGCAGGTCGTGCGCCTCGCCTCGGTCATGGGCCGCGTGTTCACCTACGAACGGCTCAACTCCGCGGCGTGGAACCTGCTCGACGAGACCGGCATCAAGCACGAACGGGAACTCGATCAGGCGCTTCGCGCCGCCATCTCCCACGGCATCATCGTCCAGAAGAGCCCGGACATGTACGCCTTCCGCCACGCCCTGCTCGGCGAGGCCGTCTACACCGACCTGCTGCCGGGCGAGCGCAACCGCTACCACGAGCGCATCGCGAAGACGCTCGCCAAGGACACCGGCACGGGCGTGGCCGCCGAGCTCGCCCACCACGCCTACGAGTCCGGCGACTTCCCGACGGCGCTCGCCGCCTCGGTCAAGGCCGCCCGCGAGGCCAACGAGCTGTCGGCGCCCGCCGAGTCGCTCCTGCACTTCGAGCGCTCGCTGCGGCTGCTCGACCGCGTCCCCGAACCCGAGCGCCCCGAAGGCTGCTCGGAACTGCGACTGACCCTGAACTGCGCCGCGCAGGCCGAGGCATCCGGGGAGATCAAGCGGGCGCTGTCATACGGCGCCGCCGCCGTGGCACTGGCCGACCGCGACCACGACCGGGTCCAGGCCGCCGCCACCCGCCGCAAACACGTCAAACACCTGCTGTCCGTTGAAGGCAACGAAGAAGACGCGTACCGGATCGCCTGCGAAGCATGGGAACTGGTCAAGGACGACGAACCGCACGCGACGAAGGCCTGGACGCAGGCGATCAGAGCCCGCGCCTCCAGCGCCGTGCTCGGCAACGAGGAGGCCGCGGCATGGGCGGCGAAGGCCATCGCCACCGCCGACGCCATCGAGGGCCCCGGCGCCCACGTCGCCGCCAAGGCCGACGCGCTCATCTCGGCCGCCACCAGCTCGTTCAAGAGCGGCGGCGACATCGAAGCGAGCATGCGCCACTTCACCGAGGCGCTCAGGCTCGTGGAAGGCACCGGCTGGCACGAGGTCAAGCTCCGCGCGCACTTCAACCTCGGGCTCGTCTGCGTCGAGAAGGCCCGTGTGGCCGAAGCCCTCGCCCACTTCGACCGCGGCATGGCCCTGGCACGCGAGACCGGGCACAAATGGAGCGCCTACGGCCTCGAGACCGCCGTGCGCCAGGTCATCTGCAACTACATGCTCGGCGACTGGGACGCCGCCGACGCCGCCGGCGAGATGGCCTCGAGCGTCGTCCCCGGCGTCGTCCTGACCCGGCTCGCCGCCGCCGCGCTGCTCCTCGATGTCGCGCGCGGACGGTTCGAGGCGGCCGATCGGCGCCTCGCCTACCTCGCCGACCGCTGGCAAATCGACGGCCAGGTCCTCGCCCTCTCAGGTCTGTGCGGCATCGAACTCGACCGCTGGCGGTCCCGGCCCGCCGCGGCGGTCGCCGCGGCCGAACGCACGATCCAGCGCATCGGGGACCTCGGCAGCTACTTCATGGCCGGGCTCTCGGTGTGCGCGGCCGGAGTCGGCGCCGCCGCCGACCTCGCGCACGCCACGCGCCGCGACGGCGACCCCGAAGCGGCCAAGGACGCCGTCACCAAGGGCGAGCGGCTCCTCGCGCGCCTCCACTACTTCCTCGAACGCGGCCGACCGCTGTCGGGCACGCTCGGCCCCGAAGGCCGCGCCTGGGTCGCGATGGGCGAGGCCGAGGCCTCCCGCCTCGACGGCGACGGCGACGCGGACCTGTGGCGCGAGGTCATCGACGCCTTCGCCTACGCCGAGACCGGCCACGGCGAGCCGTTCCGGCAGGCGTACGCGCGCTGGCGCCTCGCCGAGGCACTGCTCGCGCGCGGCGAGCCGAACGACCGCGCCGACGCGGCGGAACGGATCGTCGAGGCCAAGGTCGTCGCCGGCCGGCTCGGCGCCGAGCCGCTCAACGCCGAGCTGTGCGCCCTGTCCGAACGCGCCCGGCTCGACATCCCCAAACCCACGACCAGCCCGCTCACCCCGCGCGAACTCGGCGTGCTGCGCCTTGTCGCGAAGGGCCTGACGAACCGGCAGATCGGCACCGAGCTGTACATCTCCGAGAAGACCGTGAGCGTGCACCTGTCGCGGGCGATGGCCAAGCTCGACGTCGCCAACCGCGCCGAGGCCGTGAACGCCGCCCACCTGCGCGGATACCTAGCCGAGGCCACGGGAGCCGGCGGCCGGTAGCCGGCGGCGCCTCGGGCCCTCCCGTCCCTCGGTGCAGGGGCCGAGCCGCCGTAATCCCCTGGGCGTACGCCGATTGCCTCCTCCCGCCCGATGCCGGGGGACATGCCCCGCGACCACGATTGCGAGCATGAAACGGCGTAAGGCATTGAAGTGGACCCTCGTCGGCGGCGGCGTCGGCGTCGGAGCCCTGGTCCTCGGCGGCGGCGGCACGATCGCCTACCTCTACGGCAACGCGAAGCTCGACACCGTCGGCAAGGTCGACTTCGACACCCCGCTCGGCATCCCGCCGCTGGCCGCGTCCGAGGTCGACTCCTCGGGCACGCGGGTCTTCGACCTCGAGATCCAGGCCGGCCAGACCGCGTTCAAGAGCGGGCGGCCCACCGAGACCTGGGGCGTCAACGGCACGTTCCTGGGCCCGACGATCCGGGCCGAGCGGGGCGAGGAGGTCGCCTTCGCGATCCACAACACCCTGGAGGAGGAGACCTCGATCCACTGGCACGGCATGCACCTGCCGGCGGTCATGGACGGCGGACCGCACCAGGCCGTCTCGCCCGGCGAGACGTGGGCTCCCCAGTGGACCCTCAACCAGCCGGCGTCGACGCTGTGGTACCACCCGCACCCGCACGGTCGGACCGCCCGCCACGTCTACCGGGGCCTGGCCGGGATGTTCATCATCGACGACGAGGAGTCCGAGACGCTCGGCCTGCCGAACGAGTACGGCGTCGACGACCTGCCGTTCATCGTGCAGGACCGCAAGTTCGACGACGACAACCAGTTCGACGAGTCGGCCCCGTTCATGAGCTCGGTGGGCGTCTTCGGCGACGAGATCCTCGTCAACGGCACGCTCGGCCCCTACTTCGACGTCACCACCCGGCTGGTGCGGCTGCGCCTGCTCAACGGCTCGAACTCGCGGCTGTACAACTTCGGATTCGCCGACGACCGGCGCTTCGCACTCGTCGCGACCGACGGCGGGCTGCTGCCCGAAGCGTGGGAGACCGACCGGCTCCAGCTCTCGCCCGCCGAGCGCGCCGAGATCGTCGTGGCCTTCGAACCCGGCGAGACCGTCGAGCTGCGCTCCTACGCGGCCGCATTCGGCTACACCGGGCCGCTGTCGCGGACCAACGGCGCCGACGACCGGCTCGACATCTGCCAGTTCCGGGCCGCCGACGCACTCGCCGACGAGACCGAGGTCCCCGCGGTGATGGGGACGGCCCCCGACGTGGACACCAACCAGATCGCCCAGGAGCGCTCGTTCCGGCTCTCGGGGTTCAACTCCATCAACGGCGAGCAGATGGACATGCACCGCATCGACTTCGGCGTCCGCGAAGGCACCACCGAAGTGTGGGAGGTGTCGAACTCCGACGGCTTCCTGCACAACTTCCACGTCCACGACGTCCAGTTCCAAGTCCTGACGGTCGACGGCGAGGCCCCGCCGCCGCATCTGAGCGGCTGGAAGGACACCGTGCAGCTGGAGCCGCAGGTCCCGTACCGGCTGGCGATGCGGTTCAGCGACTACACCGACCCGAACATGCCGTACATGTTCCACTGCCACATCCTGCTCCACGAGGACTCCGGGATGATGGGCCAGTTCGTCGTCCTCGGCGAGGGCGAGGAGGTCGGCCAGGTGCCCAGCGCCGGCACCGCGCACCATTCCTGACCCGCAGGCACGGCCCCGGGAGACCGCTCGGACCCCCGAGCCGGGATCGAACCGAGGCTCCGATGCGAAGGCCGGCGCCGGACCTATCCGTACAACGCCGCCGAACGGGCGACCGCCTGAGCCACCACCGCCTTCACGGGCCTGCCGAGCGCCGCCGCGGCGGCCACGGCGTCCTCGTACTCGACCGAGACGTTGACCACCTCGCCGTCCTCCAGCGCGATCTTCACCCCGATGCGGCGGCCGTCCACCTCGACCGAGTCGTACCGGCGCTCCAGCGCGTACTTGTCGATCGCGTAGGACCGCATCCCGATCGTGGTCGTGTGCCGCACGAGCGCGGCCCGCACCCGCGGCACGGCCTCCGCATGGCAGAGCACGTGCACCGTGTGCGCCGGACGGCCCTTCTTCATCAGGATCGGCGTCAGCCACGCGTCCGAGGCGCCGGCCTCCAAGAGCGCCGCGAGCGCCGGCGGCCACAGCCTCGGATCGAGGTCGTCCACATTCGTCTCGATCACCACCGGCTTCGCCTTCGCCGCGCCGACCTCCCGCCCCACGACGATCCTGAGCAGGTTCGCCCGCTCCCGCGGGTCACGCCCGCCCGCACCGACCCCGATCGCCTCGACGACCATCTCCGGCATCGCGCCGAAGCCGTCCGCGCTCGCGGCGATGATCGCCGCACCGGTGGGCGTGCACGCCTCATACGGCACCGCGCCGACCGTCGGCGCCCCGGCGTCGGCGAGGATCCGCAGCACCGCCGGAGCCGGCAGCGGGATCGACCCGTGCGAGCCGCGCGTCGTACCGCCGCCGACGGTCACCGTCGAGGCCGTGAGCCGCTCAGCGCCGAGCGCGTCCAGACCCGCCGCGGCGCCGACGATGTCGGCGATCGAATCGAGCGCGCCGACCTCGTGGAAGTGCACCTCGTCGACATCGATGCCGTGCGAGACGGACTCGGCAGCGGCCAACCGCGCGAAGGCGTCCAGCGCCCTCGCCTTGATCGCGTCACTCAGCTCGGCGCCCTCGATCATGCCGCGGATCGCCCGCCAGCGCCGGTCCACCGCCGCCTCGGGCGCCTCGACGCCGACCTTGACGCCGGCCAGGCCGTGCCGCTTCACCGTCCCCGAGGTCAGACGGACGCGCTCGACGCCGAGGGTGTCGACGGCCTCCTGCATGAGCGCCAAGTCCACGCCGGCGCCGACCAGGGCACCCAGGAACATGTCGCCGCTCGCCCCCGCCGAGCAGTCCAGCCACGCGACCGTCACCGCTCCGCCTTCACACTCAGCATGCGGCACACGGCCATCGCCGCGCCGAAGCCGTTGTCGATGTTCACCACGGTCACGCCGGGGGAGCACGAGTTCAGCATCGTCAGCAGCGGCGCCAGCCCGCCGAAGGCGGCCCCGTAGCCCACCGACGTCGGCACCGCCACGACCGGCGCGGCCACCAGGCCGGCCACGACGCTCGGCAGCGCCCCGTCCATGCCCGCCACGACGATCACGCACGCCGCCTCCCGCAGCTCGGGCACCTTGTCCAGCAGCCGGTGCAGGCCCGCGACGCCGACATCGGCCACGAGCCGGGCGTCGATCCCGTTCGCGCGGGCGACCAGCTCCGCCTCCCGAGCCACCGGCAGGTCCGAAGTCCCGGCGCACACCACCGCCAGCGGGCCGGCCTCCGGCTCGGGAAAGTCCCCGATCGCGGCGATCCCGGAGTCGCACAGCGCCTCCTCGCCGAACGCCGACCTGATCGCGGCGATGCTGGCCTCGTCGCACCGGGTGGCGATCGCCACCCCGCCCGGGTGGGATTCGCGCAGCGCGGTCAGCGCCCCGACCACCTGCTCGGGCGTCTTACCGCCGGCGTACACGGCCTCGGCCGCCCCGGTCCTCGCCGGGCGGCCGGTGTCGATCTTGGCCCAGCCAAGATCCTTGTATCCCTGATCGTCGAACTGCACAACTCGATCCTCCCACCCGATCCAGACGCCGCTACGCGGCGGCGGGCCATGTGACACCAGATATCGTCATGGTGTGTCCCAACCGCTCATCGTCGCCCACCGGGGCGCCAACGAATTCCTTCCCGAGCACTCCCTTGCCGCGTTCAGACAGGCGATCGTCGAAGGCGCCGACGGGTTCGAGTTCGACATCCGGCTGACCGCCGACGGGCACCTGGTGCTGCACCACGACCGCACCGTCAAGCGCACCTCCGACGGCAAGGGCGCGGTCTCCGACCTCACACTGGCGCAGCTGCGCGAATTCAACTTCGCGGCCTCCTTCCCCGACTGCGGCGACGACCCCGAGGCCGCGCGCATCCCCACGATCGAAGACCTGTTCCAGCTCGTCATCGACTCCGGCAAGGACCTCAAACTGCTCGTGGAGGCCAAACACCCCTCCAAGTTCGGCCCCCGCCTGGAAATGCGGCTGTGGGAGACGCTGCGCCGCTGGCCGGGCCTCGACGTCACGGTCATGTCCTTCTCCCGCGCGGCGCTGAAGACCTGGCGCGAGCTGGACGACGACATCCCCCTGGTGTGGATCTTCGAGTACCCGTTCCGCCGCCCGCCCGAAGGCGTGCAGGCCCTCAGCGCGAAGGTCGACTACGTCGAGTCGACACCGGCGTTCGTCGAGCGCACCCACGAGCAGGGCTACGAGGCCTACGTCTGGACCGTCAACGACCCCGAGACCGCGCAGCGGACGGCCAAGGCCGGTGCCGACCTCATCTTCACCGACCGCCCCGCCGCGATGCGCGAAGCGCTAGTCGCGTAGGGAGGAAGACGCACTCAGGGTCCGTCCGTAATGCTGGCGTGATCTTGCGGCAACGGGTAGGTTGCTGTATAGCCTTAAACGGTGCGGACCACGGTGGGAGGGGGTCTCTATGCCAGCGGCGACACCTGCGCCTGAGCGAATTCGCGTCCCTCACCAGGCCGACGCCGCCAACCTCGTACGCCGATGGCTCCGCGAATCCCTCCCCGACCTGCCCGACGAAGCCCGCGACGACCTGCTCGTGTGCGCCACCGAGCTCGTCTCCAACGCCGTGCGCCACGCCAGGCCGCTGCCCGCCGGCGACCTGTGCGTCTGGTACTCGGTCGGGCAGCGCGACGTCGAGGTCCGCGTCGTCGACGGCGGCTCCAGCACCCGGCCGCACGTATGCTCGGTCGACCTCGACTCCGCCCACGGCAGAGGCATGTTCATCGTGTCCAAACTGTCCAGCGTCTGGGGTTCGCGGTGCACGGGCGAAGGCATACAGGAAGTCTGGGCGCGCATCCCCGTACGCTTAGGCGCGTGTCCAAGCGTCCGCTCTTCATCGATCTGGTCTTCTACGGCGTCGCCGCGCTGTTCGCCGGCGCCACCGCCCTGTGGACGACGCTGGTGCCGCACGAGCACTGGGGCGCCATCGCCTTCGGCGGCTACGCTCCCGCCGCGTTCGTGATCGCGATACTGCTGATGCAGCCGGGCGCGACGTGGCGGGCCCGCGCGATCGTCGCCGCGGCGACCGCCGCCGCCGTCGTCGCGATCCCCATGGCGGCGCAGGCCGCGGAGCGGGCGACCGGGACGAGCGGACGCGCCCAGGAGGAGGTCCTCGTCGTCGAGGCCTCCGGGCAGCGGCTCCTGGAGACCGGGAGCCCCTATCTACACGCCGACCAGATCGCGGCCCTGCCCGATCCGCTGCTCGGCTACAACCCCTACCAGCCGGGCATGGCCGTCTTCGGACTGCCCTCGGCGCTGCTGGGCGAGCACTGGTGGACCGACGCACGCCTCTACTTCCTGCTGGCGACCGCCGCCTGCCTGGCCGCCGCGACCAGGCTCCTGCGCGATCGCGCGGGCAAGGGCACGCTGCTGCGGGCGCTCCAGGCGAGCGTCGTCTTCCCGGTATGCGCCTTGACGTTCACGACCGGCGGCGACGACATGCCCGTGGTCGGACTGATGGTGCTCGCTCTGGCCTGCTGCGCGCGGGGGCGCTGGCTCGCTGCCGGGCTGGCGATCGGCGCTGCCGGGGCGCTCAAACTGTTCGCCTGGCCGGTGGCGGTGGTGCTGGCGGTCATGGTCTGGCGGTCGCACGCCTCGCCGACCGCTCGGAACGCGGACTTGCGCCGCTACCTGCTCGGCTTCGCCGCGCCGGTGGCCGCGACGATGATCCCGGTGCTCCTCGTCGACGTCCGCGGCTTCGTGGACAACGTCATCGCCTTCGGGCTCGGCCGGGGCGTCGTCGAGTCCCCCGCGCAGTCCCCACTGCCCGGATTCCTTGTGGCGCGGCACGTGCCCGGCGGCGAGGTCATGGCTCCCGCACTGCTCGGCTTGGCGGCGTTGGTCATCGCGGGTCTGCTGTGGCTGCGCCCGCCGATGACGGCCGCCTCGGCGGCGCAGTGGAGCGCCGCCGGGTTGACCGCCGCGTTCTTGCTCATGCCCTCGACCCGGTTCGGCTACCTGCTCTATCCGGTCGTCCTGCTGGGATGGTGGCTGCCGCTGCGCGACGCCGCCGCGACCGCGCCCGAGCAGCTCACCGACGACAGCGTCTCCCCCAGCCCGGGGCCGTCGCTCGTCGTCGAATGGTGGCGCTGAGAGCGAACGGCCGGGTGCGGCCTGGACGCGCACGTGCGTGTGGTTAGCAGATCGCCACGTTTGCATGTACGGTGGCGCCCATGGATCTCACCTGTCCGAAGTGCGGCGCGATGATGCGCCAGTACGAGCGCAATCGCGTCACCGTCGATCAGTGCACCGAGTGCCGCGGCATCTTCCTCGACCGCGGCGAGCTGGAGCACCTCTTGGACGCCGAGGCCGCGTTCAACGCGCAGCAGGGCGCGCCCGTGGCGGCCGCGCCGCCGGCCCCCCAGTACCGCGAGGAGCGCCGCTACGACGACCACCGCCGTGACGAGCACCGCGGCGACCGTCGCCACTACGACGACCACCGAGGACGGGACGGCTACTACCCAAAGAAAAAGAAGAAGCGCTCGCTGTTCTCCGAGCTCTTCGACGACTGATCCGAGGCTTCGGCCGCCCGGTCAGACCGCCATGTCGACGAAGCGCGACAGGTGCAACTGGGCGGCCACCGTGATCGTGTCGGTGGCGCCGTTGCGGTGCTTCGCGACGATGAAGTCGGCCTCGCCGGCACGCGGCGACTCCTTGTCGTAGTAGTCGTCGCGGTGCAGCAGGATGACGACGTCCGCATCCTGCTCGAGCGAGCCGGATTCACGTAGGTCGCTCAGTTGCGGGCGCTTGTCGGTGCGCTGCTCGGGGCCGCGGTTGAGCTGCGCGACCGCGATGACGGGGCACTCGATCTCCTTGGCCAGCAGCTTGAGTCCTCGACTGATCTCGGAGACCTCCTGCTGCCTCGACTCGACCTTCTTGGGCGAGCTCATCAGCTGGAGGTAGTCCACGACCATGAGCTTGAGGTCGTGTCGCTGCTTGAGGCGGCGGGCCTTGGCGCGGATCTCCATCATCGTCATCGAAGCGGTGTCGTCCACGAACAGCGGCGCCTCGGAGATGTCCCCCATGCGCTTGGCCAAGCGCGTCCAGTCGTCGTCGGACAGGTCCCCCGAGCGCAGGACGTGCATCGGGACGCGCGTCTCGGCCGAGAGCAGGCGCATGACGATCTCGAGCTTGCTCATCTCCAGGCTGAACAGGGCCGCGGCGTGGCGGTGATGGAGCGAGGCGTGCCGCATGAAGTCCATCGCGGCCGTGGACTTGCCGAGGCCCGGACGCCCGGCGACGATGATGAGCTGGCCCGGCTGCAGGCCGGACAGGAGCCGGTCGAGGTCGGCGAAGCCGGTGGGAACCCCGGTGAGGACGCCCTGGTTCGCGCCGATCGCCTCGATCTCGTCCATGGCCGGCTGGAGCAGGTCGGACAGGATCGAGAAGTCCTCGCTCTGGCGCTTGTCGGTGACGTCGTAGACCGCCTGCTGGGCCAGGTCGACGAGGTCGTCGATGTCGCGGCCGCCCTGACCGCCGCCGTAGCCGTACTGGACGACCTTGGTGCCGGCCTCAATGAGGCGGCGCAGGATGGCCTTGTCCTTGACGATGCGGGCGTAGTAGCCGGCGTTCGCGGCGGTGGGGACGGCGTCGAGCAGGTCGTGCAGGTACGGGCCGCCGCCGACCTTCGCGAGATCGCCGGAGTCGGCGAGCGCGGCGGCGATCGTGACGGCGTCGGCGGGCTCGCCGTTGGCGAACTTGTCGGTGATCGCGTCGAAGATGATGCCGTGGCTGGGCTTGTAGAAGTCCGAGGACTTGAGGGTCTCGACGACGTCCGCGATGGCGTCCTTGCTCATGAGCATGCCGCCGAGCACCGACTGCTCCGCGGCGAGGTCCTGCGGCGGCGTGCGCTCGTACGTGCGGGCCCCGCCGCCGTACTGGTCGTCCGACGGTGGCGCGTCGAAATAGGAGCCGCCGGCGTCTCGTGCGCCGTTCGGGCCGCGCGAGTAGGAGCCCTCGGTGGACACGTCGGTCATCAACGCCCACCCCCCTCAGTCACCGTGCGTTCATGGAGAATCTACAGCCCGGGTACGACGTCCCGCGGCCTCAATGACGCTATGTCGTTCGCGACACCGTTGCAAACGCCCCTGTGGACAAGCTGTGGACAAGTCTGTGGATAACCTGTGGATAACTACCCCAACGGCTGTGGACAAGCTGTGGACAAAGAAGAGAAGCCCGCTCATTTCGGGTGTGTGAGCTGTGGCTTCGTCGTCCACCGCCTGTGGACGAGAATTTCTTCGTGCCAAGTTGGCATGATGGTGAGGACCACCTCAGCCGCGCGCCCGAATACGAAAGGCCCTCGATGACCTCGAACCAGCGCCCCGAGCGGCGTCCTCGCCTGGACCCCGACGGCGACGACCGGCCCGGGGAGCGGGCGTTCACCCCGACGTTGCTCGTGACGCTCGCCTGGTACGTCGTGCCGGCGCTCGTGTACCTGGTGTGGGTCGCGACGCAGCCGGCCGTGGCGGCGAACTGCGCGGACACGGGCTGCTCGGCAGGGGCGCGGATCTCGACGGCGGTGTCGGGCGGGTGGGCCTGGATCGGCTCCTCGCTGACGGCGAGCCTGCTCATCGCCGTGCTCCTGCGGCTACCCAGGGCGGGCTGGCGCGCCGGCGTGGCGGGCACTGCGGCCGCGATCCTCGGCGCCGGCCTGGTGACGGTGGTGCTGCGCACCGCCGGCTGGGTCATCTGAGCAGCGAGAAGGCCCGCGACCGGATCGATCGCGGGCCCGGCGGCCTTGCGGCCTACTTCTTCTTCTCGCGGCGCTTGGCCGGGGTGACCTGAAGCTTGAACCTCGCGGTCACCTCCGGGTGCAGTTTCACGCCGATGTCGTACGTGCCGATCGACTTGATCGTGCCGGGCAGCTCGACGCGGCGACGGTCGATCTTCGGACCGCCCGCCTCGTCGATGGCCTTGGCGATGTCGACCGCGGTGATCGAACCGAAGAGACGGCCGGCGTCGCCCACGCGGGCGACGATGTGCGCGTCCGTCTGCTTCAGCCGGTCGGCCAGCGAGCGAGCCTGCTCGAGGTCGTTGACCTCGCGGGCGGCGCGGGCGCGCTGGATCGAGTCGACCTGCTTCTGTCCGCCCTTGGTCCAGGCGATCGCCAGGCCCTGGGGCAGCAGGTAGTTGCGGCCGTAGCCGGGCTTGACCTCGACGACGTCACCGGCCGAACCCAGGTTGGCGACCTCATGAGTCAGGATGATCTTCATAAGTGTCCCCTCCTCAACGGGTCTGGCTGGTGTACGGGAGCAGAGCCATTTCGCGCGCGTTCTTGACGGCCGCGGCGATCTGGCGCTGCTGCTGGGAGGTCACGCCGGTCACGCGGCGGGCACGGATCTTGCCGCGGTCGGAGATGAACTTCCGCAGCAGGGCCGTGTCCTTGTAGTCGACGTACTTGATGTCCTCTTTGTCCAGAGGATTCTGTTTCTTCTTCGGCTTCCGCAGGGGAGCCGACTTCGGGTTGGCCATGTCGTTCTTGCCTTACTTGAAATCGATCCGGGTCGAGCCCGGTTAGAACGGCGGGTCTTCGTCGAAGCCCTGGCCGGGCGTGGAGCCGGAGCTCTGGCCCGCCGGGGCCGCCGAAGCCCAAGGATCGTCCGCCACAGCGCCACCGCCGCCGCTCCCGAACTGGGAACGGCCACCGCCTCCGCCGCCGCTGGACTTGTTGATCTTCGCCGTGGCGAACCGCAGCGCGGGGCCGACTTCCTCGACGTCGAGCTCGTACACCGTGCGCTTCTCGCCCTCGCGGGTGTCGAAGGAGCGCTGCTTGAGCTTGCCCTGCACGATCACGCGGGTACCGCGAGACAGGGACTCGGCGACGTTCTCGGCGTACTGGCGCCAGACGCTGCATGTCAGGAACAACGCCTCACCGTCGCGCCACTGACCGGATTCGCGGTCGAAGGTGCGCGGGGTGGAGGCGATCCGGAACTTCGCGACGGCAGCACCGGAGGGCGTGTAACGCAGCTCCGGGTCGTCGACGAGGTTGCCGATAACCGTGATGACTGTCTCTCCTGCCATGACCTCTTCTCCCTAAGGTCTCGCAGTTGCAAGGTCGGGTTACCGAAGCTCCGGCCGCAGCACCTTGGCCCGCAGCACCGACTCATTGAGCCGCAGCTGCCGGTCCATCTCCGCCACGGGAGCGGGCTCGGACTGCAGGTCGACGACGGCGTAGATGCCTTCGCTGTTCTTCTCGATCTCGTAGGCGAGACGACGCCGTCCCCAGACATCGATCTTGTCGACCGTGCCTCCGGCGTCCTTGACGCCCTTCAGGAACTTCTCCAGCGTCGGGCTGACCTGGCTCTCCTCGATGTTGGGTTCGAGGATCACCATGAGTTCGTAATGCCGCAAGATCGCTCCACCTCCTCTGGTCTCATCGGCCGCGGTATCTCCGCGGCAGGAGGGTCACTTGCTCGCCGCCCGCCAGGGCACGCCTCATTGAAGGCGGCCGGGTGGACAACCTGGCTATCGTACCTGCGTTTACGTGGTCCGGTTCCTCCGGACCACGTCGGTGTGACGCTACCAATGGCCACCGACGATTCCGGGCGCGATCCGGGGCCCGGCAGTGTGCCCGACGCTACCCGGCCGCTCCCAGGTGCCGGGACGCTCCCGCGCTAAGTTGGATCCGTGACAGCGTCGTTCCAATACACGGATCTGCTTCCCGTCGGCCCCGACAAGGCCGAGTACCGGTTGCTCACCAAGGACGGGGTGAACACGGTCGAGGCCGCCGGCCGCCGGTTCCTCACCGTCGAGCCCCAGGTGCTCACCGACCTCGCGGCCGAGGCCATCCACGACATCTCCCACTACCTGCGCCCCGCCCACCTCGCGCAGCTCCGCTCGATCCTCGACGACCCCGAGGCCTCCGGCAACGACCGGTTCGTCGCGATGGACCTGCTCAAGAACGCCAACATCGCCTCCGGCGGCGTCCTGCCGATGTGCCAGGACACCGGCACCGCGATCGTCATGGGCAAGCGCGGGCGCCACGTCCTCACCGACGGGCGCGACTCCGAGCACCTCTCGCGCGGCATCTGGCAGGCCTACCGCGACCTGAACCTCCGCTACAGCCAGATGGCGCCGCTGACGACGTGGGACGAGAAGAACACCGGCTCGAACCTGCCCGCGCAGATCGAGCTGTACGCCGACGGCGACGACGCCTACAAGCTGCTGTTCATCGCCAAGGGCGGCGGCAGCGCCAACAAGTCGTTCCTGTTCCAGGAGACCAAGGCGATCCTCAACCCCGACGCGATGATGGCGTTCCTCGACGAGAAGCTGCGCCAGATCGGCACCGCCGCGTGCCCGCCGTACCACCTGGCGATCGTCATCGGCGGCACCAGCGCCGAGTTCGCGCTCAAGACCGCGAAGTACGCCTCCACCAAGTACCTCGACTCGATGCCGCTGGAGGGCTCGGCCTCGGGCCACGGTTTCCGGGACGTCGAGCTGGAGGAGCGGGTGCTGGAGCTGACCCGCGACTTCGGGATCGGCGCCCAGTTCGGCGGCAAGTACTTCTGCCACGACGTGCGCGTCGTCCGCCTCCCCCGCCACGGCGCCTCGCTGCCGGTGGCCATCGCCGTATCGTGCTCGGCCGACCGCCAGGCGCTCGCGAAGATCACCGCCGAAGGCGTCTTCCTGGAGCAGTTGGAGACCGACCCGTCGACGTACATGCCCGAGCCCTCCGAGGAGGATCTCGACAGCGACGTGGTGCGCATCGACCTGAACCGGCCGATGTCCGAGATCCGCGAGGAGCTCGCGAAGTACCCGGTGAAGACGCGGCTGTCGCTGACCGGGCCATTGGTGGTGGCGCGGGACATCGCGCACGCCAAGATCAAGGAGCGCCTGGACGCGGGGGAGCCGATGCCCGACTACATGAAGGACCACGCCGTCTACTACGCCGGGCCGGCGAAGACCCCCGAGGGCTACGCCTCGGGCTCCTTCGGGCCGACCACGGCGGGGCGCATGGACTCCTACGTCGATCAGTTCCAGGCGGCGGGCGGCTCGTTCGTCATGCTCGCCAAGGGCAACCGCTCGCAGCAGGTCACCGACGCGTGCAAGGCGCACGGCGGCTTCTACCTCGGTTCGATCGGCGGCCCGGCCGCGAAGCTCGCGCAGGAGAACATCAAGGCCATGGAGGTCCTGGAGTACCCCGAGCTGGGCATGGAGGCGGTCTGGAAGATCGAGGTCGAGGACTTCCCCGCGTTCATCGTCGTGGACGACAAGGGCAACGACTTCTTCGAGGACACCCGAAAGCCGACCCTCTCCATCGGCCGCAAACCCCAGATCACCGTGACCGCGAAATCGTAAGAGCGCGTGTAGACGCGATCGGGCCCGGTCGTTCGGCCGGGGCCGATCGCGTCTACACGCTGGGGTCGACGGCCCGGAAACTGTCGCCGAAGGCGACGTTGTCGTGGACGATCACGCGGTCGTCGACATCGGTCGGGGCCAGGTTCCAGGCGGGCTTGTAGATCCCCCACTTCAGATAGCCGTCGACGCCGGGTTCGTCGTTGTAGGTGTTCGGGCCCGTCGTGGACAGGACGGATTCCCAGCCGGGGTCCTTGTGCGTCTGGTGCCACACCTGGATCGCTCCGTCGTCGGTGTAGTCCCACTCGAACCTGAACACGAAATCGTGCCATTGCCCCGGCTTGACCTCCGCGAGGTCGAAGCCGGTCCGGCTCATCGACTCGTAGGTCGAGCAGGCGTCGTCGTCGGAGTTCACCCGCAGTCGCCATTCGCCGCCGGGTTGGATCGACAGGAACGCGCTCGGATACTTCATCGATTCACACGCATCCGGCCGCGTGTGCCACTGGAAGACGATCTCTTCTGTGGAGTCGGCCTCCCAATCGCCCTTGATGTAGATGCTGAAGCCGTAGTAGACCTCGTCGCCGGCCGCGAAGTGGCTGGACGGTATCCGGCCCGTATGGCTCTCGGCTCTCGTGCCGTCTGCCACGAGCGGATCGCCGTAGCGCAGGTGGCTGCGCACCGCCGGGCCGCCGGTGCGGTTGAAGTCCACCGCTTGGATGGAGTCGGTGCAGCACTGGTGGTAGGCGAGGTCCGACTGCCACGATTCCGCGACCGGGGTGTCGTCGTAGGGCGCCGGTTCCTCGGCGAGGAGCGTCTGCTCCGGCAGCGCCGCGGAACGCTGGGGGTGCTGACCGGGGATCAGCAGGAGCGCGGCGGTCACCGTGAGCACGATGGCCTTCGCACTCGCGGGGAAGCGCTCGTTTTTCATGTGGACATGGTAGGCCGATTCGCGCACCCGTGAATCGAAGCGGGCGGTCACCGAGGTCTTGTGGACTTCGGTGACCGCCCTCGCTTCGTGGTGGCGGCCACGAAGCCGGTTGGGGTCTAGGGGAGTTGCGAGAAGTGCCCGCCCACGGTGTCGGCGAAGTGGTAGCCGTTCGTGGCGTCCCAGTTGATCGACCATGTCATGGCACCGCCGATGCCGGGGTAGGCCCGGTCGGGGGTGAAGTCGCCGCAGTTGGTGCGCGTCGACAGGCAGTCGAGGGCGTCGTTGACCATCGAAGCGTCGACGTAGCCGCTGCCCGCGGCGCTCGGCACGGCGGGCACACCGAGGCCCACCTGGCTCGGGGCGAGCCCGGCTTCGAGCTGGATGCACGCCTGAGCGGTCAGGAAGTCGATGTCGCCCTGGGCGTAGACCTGGCCGTCGCATCCGAGCATGGTCCCGGAGTTGTAGTACTGCATGTTGACGATGGTCAGGATGTCCTTGGTGTTGACCGCGAGCTGGTAGTAGCCGCCCGAGGTGGACTGGAAGTCGATGGTCTGGGGGGCCATCGTGTAGACCAGGTCGGATCCGGCCGAGGCGTGGATGCGTCGCATCGCGGTCTCGATCGCGGTGGCGTTGATGCCGTGTTCGAGGTCGATGTCGACGCCGTCGAAGCCGTATTCGTCCATCAGGGACAGGACCGAGTCGGCGAAGGCGTTGGCCGAGGCGGTGTCGTTGATGGTGACGTTGCCCTTCTCGCCGCCGACGGAGATGATGACCTTGCGGCCTTCGGACTGGATCGCGGCGATGTCGGACTTGAAGTCGGCCTCGGAGTAGTTCAGGACCGGGTCGAGCGCGAAGTCGACGGCGCCGGTGGGGCTCGGGAGCGCCTCGGCGAACGCCACGGCGACGATGTCGTACTCGTCGGGCACGTCGGAGAGCTTGAGCAGCGTCGAACCGTTGTCGAAGTTGTGCCAGTACCCCGTCAGGGTCGCGTCGCCGTCGCCGGCCGGCGGGTTCGTCGGCTCGTCGGTGGTGGGCTCCTCGCTCGGCTCGCCGCCGGCACCGTCG
Source organism: Glycomyces tarimensis (assembly GCF_054776215.1). NCBI lineage: Bacteria > Bacillati > Actinomycetota > Actinomycetes > Glycomycetales > Glycomycetaceae > Glycomyces > Glycomyces tarimensis. The sequence continues at coordinate 45,071 of NZ_BAAHCB010000023.1, read as the reverse complement.
CAGGCGCCGAGGTGCTCCCACACGCCCCATTGGCCGGTGGTGCCCGGCTCCTCGCCGGTGGTCCACCACTGGGCGCGGTACTCGTTGTCCTCGTGGCTGACCAGGTCGCCCCCGACGTAGACGGCGCTGGACCGCCACGGGTCGCCCTCGCAGGCCACCTGGGCGGAGGCGTTCACCGCGAAGGTGACCGGGATGGCCGCGGCGGCCCCGGCCACCAGGACGGAGGCGGCGATGAGCGCGGTTCTTCGGGTACGTGTCAAGGCGTCCTCCATGATCAGTAAATAACCCTAAGAGAAATTACAATCATGGTTGTCGATGAAGGCGACTCGTGTCAAGGAATTCGACACGGAAACTTCCGCCTCGCCCGGTTTGCCCATCGCTCCCATAGCCGGGCAACCGCCATCAGTACGGACTGTTCACCGTTTCATCGCCCGGAGTGGCGCCGTTCGGGCCCGAAGAAATGGTCCACTGCGGTTCCTGAACCCGGACCGGGAGGCCATGAGTGCCGACTTCCCGGTCTCAGGCCTCAGGCGACATGAAGACCTCGTCGGCGCTCGCCGCGCTCAATGCCCGATGGAGCCACTCGAAGAAGGTCGCCTCGTCCTCGCAGGCCAGTACACACTCCCGTTGGGCTTGATCGAGCTCGATGCCGCGGATCGGCAAGCACCTCGAACAGCATGTTCGCCTGACCCTCGACACGGCCCTCGGCCCGCCCCTCGGCCCGGCTGCGCGCCTCGAATTCTCGACGGAGTTCGGACGCCAACGGATAGGTCACGGCCATGAGATCATGCTCGTCCACCGTGTCGCCATGTCGCGACCGAGCTCTCAACGTTCGACGTAACTGAGCAGGTCTTGGCGCGTCAGGACACCGGTCGGCTTGCCCTCGGTATAGACCATGAGCGCGTCGTCGTCCTCCAGCACCTCGACCGCCCGCTCGACGTTCTCGCCCGAGCCGATCGTCGGCAGCGGCTTGCCGATGTGCCGCTCGATCGGGTCGTGCAGCGTCGCCTGGCCCTTGAACAGCGCGTCCATCAGGTCCCGCTCGGCCACCGCCCCGGCGACCTCGCCGCTCATCACCGGCGGCTCCGCCTTCAGCACCGGCATCTGACTCACCCCGTACTGGCGCATGATGTCGATCGCCTCGCGCACGGTGTCGTTGGGGTGCACGTGGATCAGCTCCGGGATCTCCCCGCCCTTGCCGGCCAGCACCTGTCCGACGGTGGTGTCACCGGCGCCCGCGCCCATGAACCCGAACTCGGTCATCCACCCGTCGTTGAAGATCTTCGACATGTAGCCGCGCCCGCCGTCGGGCAGGACCACCACGACCACCGCGTCCGGACCGGCCTTACGCGCCACCTCGAGCGCCCCCACCACGGCCATCCCGGCCGAGCCGCCGACGAGCAGTCCCTCCTCGCGGGCGAGCCGCCGCGTCATCTTGAACGCCTCGGCGTCGGTGACCTCGACGATCTCGTCGGGCAGTCCCCGGTCGTAGTTGGCCGGCCAGAAGTCCTCGCCGACGCCCTCGACCAGGTACGGCCGCCCCGACCCGCCCGAGTACACCGAGCCCTCCGGGTCGGCGCCCACGACGCGCACGCGCCCCTCGGAGGCCTCCTTGAGGAACTTGCCGGTCCCGGTGATCGTCCCGCCAGTGCCGATCCCGGCCACGAAGTGCGTGATCCGCCCCTCGGTCTGCTCCCACAGCTCCGGCCCGGTCTGGTGGTAGTGCGACGCCACGTTCGCCGGGTTCGAGTACTGGTCCGGCTTCCACGACCGGTCGATCTCGGTCAGCAGCCGATCGGAGACCTTGTAGTAGGAGCGCGGGTCCTCCGGGTCGACCGCGGTCGGGCACACCACGACCTCCGCCCCGTACGCCTTCAGCACGTTCCGCTTGTCCTCGGACACCTTGTCCGGGCACACGAACACGCACCGGTAGCCGCGCTGCTGCGCCACCATCGCCAGGCCGACGCCGGTGTTGCCGCTGGTCGGCTCCACGATCGTCCCGCCCGGCTTCAGCGCGCCCGAGGCCTCGGCCTCGTCGATCATGCGCTGGGCGATGCGGTCCTTGATCGAACCGCCTGGGTTGAGGTACTCGATCTTCGCGAGCACCGTGCCGGCCACCCCGTCGGTGACCGTGTTGAGTTTCACCAGCGGGGTGTTGCCGATGAGGCCGAGGACCGAGTCGTAATACTGCATCCTGCCAGCCTAAGCCCACCCCGAGCGCGCCTTCCGCAGTCCGGACCCCGTGTCATCTCGTGGCCCGTCCGATCCCGCGGCGTGGATACGATGAACCGCGACGGTGTCACCGCCAGGCGACTCCGAGACAATCACGGCACACGCACAACTCTTCAGATTTTCCATAGGGAGACAGGCATGAGCACCGCTGACATCGGAGTGGTCGGGCTGGCCGTCATGGGCTCCAATCTCGCCCGTAACTTCGCCCGCCACGGCTTCACCGTCGCGGTCTACAACCGCACCTACGCCAAGACCACCGAACTCATCGACGCCCACGGCGACGATGGCGACTTCGTGCCTTCCGAGGAGCTCGCCGACTTCGTCGCGTCCCTCAAGCGCCCCCGCAAGGCCATGATCATGGTCCAGGCGGGCACGGCCACCGACGCCGTCATCGCGTCCCTGGCCGAACTCATGGAACCCGGCGACATGATCATCGACGGCGGCAACGCCCACTTCGAGAACACGCGTCGCCGCGAGGCCTCCCTGCGCGACAAGGGCATCCACTTCGTCGGCACGGGCGTCTCCGGCGGCGAGGAGGGCGCACTGCTCGGGCCGTCCATCATGCCCGGCGGCTCCGAGGAGTCCTACGAGAGCCTCGGACCGATCCTCGAGGCCATAGCCGCCAAGGCGCCCGACGGCTCGCCCTGCTGCACCCGCCTCGGCTCCGACGGCGCCGGGCACTTCGTCAAGATGGTGCACAACGGCATCGAATACTCCGACATGCAGCTCATCGGCGAGGCCTACGACCTCCTGCGCCGCGGCGCCGGCATCGAGCCCGCCGCGATGAGCAAGATCTTCTCCGAGTGGAACACCGGCGACCTCGACTCCTACCTCATCGAGATCACCGCCGAGGTCCTCGGCCACACCGACGCCGCGACGGGCAAGCCGTTCGTCGACGTCGTGCTCGACCAGGCCGGGCAGAAGGGCACCGGCCGCTGGACCGTCCAGATCGCCCTCGACCTCGGCGTCCCGGTCACCGGCATCGCCGAGGCCACGTTCGCGCGGGCACTGTCCAGCGGCACCAAGCAGCGCGAAGGCGCCGTCGGCGTCCTCGCCGGCCCGGACGGCAAGGCCGAGCTGCCCGAGACCTTCGTCGACGACGTCCGCCAGGCGCTGTACGCCTCGAAGATCGTCGCCTACGCGCAGGGCTTCGACCAGATCGCCGCCGCCAACGCCGAATACGACTGGGACATCGACCTCGGCTCGTGCGCGGCGCTGTGGCGGGCCGGCTGCATCATCCGGGCGCGCTTCCTCGACAAGATCACCGCCGCCTGGCGCGACAACCCCGGCCTGCCGACACTGCTGGCCGCCCCTGAGTTCACCAGGATCGTCTCCGACGCCCAGGACGCGTGGCGGCGAGTCGTGACGACCGCGGTCCAGGCCGGCATTCCGACGCCGGGCTTCTCCTCGGCGCTGGCCTACTACGACGGCCTGCGGTCGAAGCGGCTCCCGGCCGCCCTGATCCAGGGCCAGCGTGATTACTTCGGCGCCCACACCTACAAGCGGGTCGACCGCGACGGCGTCTTCCACACCGACTGGTCCGGCGACCGCGACGAGCGCGACGCCTAAGCCGCGCGACGAGCGTGGGGGG